>NZ_JBVJGT010000003.1:78944-400219 GCF_055587185.1 Micromonospora sp. NPDC048040
GTCCTTGATCAGGAGGGTGGTGATGCGGAGTCCTTGTGGGAAGTAGGTGGAGTCCTTGGCTTTGAAGTCGTCTTCCGACATGCCCCAGTGCACCCACTGCGTGCCGTCGCCCGGGCGCCACACAGTTGTGAAGGCATCGGTCATGGTGTCCCCCCTGTCAGGCGGTGGGTAAGGCGGTCGGCTCTATCGCGCCTCCTCTTCGCGTCCCGAGGCGTCTTGGACCCTGGTGGCGGCGGTGGGGCTGGGTCGAGCATCGTTCCCGGGCCGCATTCGGCGCCCATCATGACGAAACCTTCTTCGCCTCTTCCAGTGCCTTCTCGTACTCCTTCTTGGCTACCGTCAGCCTTGCCTGAAGTTCGAGCATGGCGTCGCGCCGCTGCTCGGCGGTTTCACCCGGCCTCACCTGACCCAGCAAAGCCTTGACCGACGGCGTGTTCATGGCTGGGGTGTAAGGGTTTTCGGGATTCAGGAGATGCTCGACATGGTTGAGCGCCATCGAGATGGTCTGGACTCTTTCGAGAGCTTGCAGCAGCCTGTTCTGCGCCTCCTGCTCCGCGGGGCTGAGATCTACCTCGTCCGAATCTGAGTCCATGAGCGCTCATCCTTACCGTGAGGACTGTTCGCAGGCCAAGCGGTTGCGGTTGTCGTCCGAGTTTAAGAACTTTTCATCGGATCCACGTGACAACGGCCGTTTGTCCGACGCGGCGACATGAATCCACGGCGGCCCGGGCGCGCGGAGTTCAGGGACGAGCGGCGAGGGGGCCACAGGGGCCCACACGGACCAGCACGCGCAGCGGACCGCCGGATCACCGGCGGCCCGCTGCGTCTCAGCTCGTCGTACCGCTGGGCAGGCCGGCGGTCAGCTCGCGCAGACGGCGTACGCCCGCACCTTCCAGTTGCTGCTGAAGCCGTCCTCGTCCTCCGCGGCGCCGACGGTCACGGTGGTCGAGGTCGTGGCCTGCATCTGGGTCAGGCGCACCTGGCCGTCGCCGCCGAGGATCTCGCCGCCCACACCGTGCACGCGGGTGCCGGACGGGCAGGTGGCCACGACAGAGCGGGTGGCGGCGGAGCTGTAGAGGCTGTCGTTGATGACACGCTGCTCACCGGGCAGCGGGTCGGCGCAGATCGCGGTGGCGTCCAGCCACCACGTGCCGGCGAAGCCGGTGCCGTCCTCGGCGCCCGCGACCACGACGCTGTTCTGGTTGATGCGCAGATCCTCCAGGACGACCTCGCTGTTCGACGCCCCGACGACCGCGCCACCGACCCCGATGGCGTGCTTGCCGGCCGGGCAGGACTTCTCGAACCAGTTCGAGGTGCCGAAGCTGCTGGGCGCCGAACTGCCGGTCACGGTCACCAGGCCCGCGGGCGCGGGGGCGCACACCGCGCTCGCCGTGATCGCCCAGTCGCCGCCGAACCCGTTCTCGTCCTCCCGGCCGGTCACCGAGTACGTGTCGCCGTCGACCAGCGGCCGCATGATGTCCATGCCGATCTGCCCGAGGCCCGAGCCGGTGATCGCGCCGCCACCGCCGATGACCTTGCTGCCGGCCGGACAGGTCGCGTTCTGCGTCTTGGCGAAGGTGGTGCTGGAGCCGGTCGTCGTCTTGATGCTCAGGCCGGGCACCGCCGCCACCGGCCCGGTGAGGACCACCTGGCCGAGCACGAGCGCGCTCAGCGCTGCCCCACCCACGGCCGCCGTCCGACGCGACCACCGGGTGCGGTTCGATCCCTCTCGCATGGTGTCTTTCCTTCCTGGTTGTTCGTAGCGATGACACCGGTAGGAGCGCGGTGGGGTCGGGATGCCAACAGAAACTCCCGAAGAAAAAATTTGGCGGCTTTACTGGACGCGTCGAGGAGCAGCGAGGGATTCGGATGAACACGGCGGCACAGGACGACACCGCACTGGTCGAGGCGGTGCGCCGCGGCGAGCGGGCCGGGCTGGAGGGCATGTACCGGCGGTACGCCGACCGGCTGTACACGTACGCCCGGACCATGCTGCGCGAGCCGGAGGCCGCCGCGGACGCCGTCCACGACGCCTTCCTCACCGCAAGCCAGCGCATCGGCCAGCTCCGGGAGCCCGACCGGCTGCGCCCCTGGCTGTACGCGATCGTGCGCAACGAATGCCTCCGGCAGCTCCGGGAGCGGGCCCGCTCCCTGCCGCTAGAGGAGGCCGACGAGCCGGTGGCCGACGCCGTCGACCCGGCCACGGGCGTCAACGCCGAGCAGGTACGCGACCTGGTGCACAGTGCCGCCGCCGCGCTGAACCCGGGCGACCGCGAGGTGGTCCACCTGGCCATCCGCCACGACCTGTCGTCCGCCGACATCGGCGCGGCCCTCGGGGTGCCCGCGAACCACGCGCACGCCCGCCTGTCGCGCGCTCGTTCGCAGCTCGAACGGGCGCTGGGGGCGCTGCTGGTGGCCCGTACCGGGGCCCGGGACTGCCCCACCCTCGCCGGCCTGATCGACGGCTGGCAGGGTCGGCTCACGCCGACCCTGCGCAAGCGGGTCTCGCGGCACATCGAGAGCTGCGCGGTGTGCGGACTGCTCCGACGGGAACAGCTCAGCCCGTCCGCGCTGCTGTCGGCGTACACGGCGCCGGCCTTTCTGGTCGTTGCCGACACGGTGTGGCCGAGACTGGCCGAGGTCTGCGCGACCGATGTCCTGGCCGGGACGGCGGACACTCCGGCGAGTTCGGTCACGGCCGACCCGGCGACCGATCCGGCGCGTGCGGCGGACCAGCCCTCCGTGGCGGAGGGTGCCGGGCCGGCGGACGGACCGGTCGACGGGCCCGCGCCGGCGGCCGGCGAGGCGGTGACCCCGGCTGACGGGGCGGTGACCCCGGGCGGCGAGACCGTGGCCCCGGCCGGCGAGGCGGCGCCGCCGGACGGTGCGGCCGTGACCCCGGGCGGTGCGGCCGTGACCCCGGGCGGTGGGGCGGTGACCCCGGGCGGTGGGGGCGTGGCCCCGGGCGGCGAGGCGGTGCCGCGCGGTGCGGTGGTGCCGGGCGGTGCGGCGCACCGTGCGGCGGCGCCACGGTCCGGCCGGTCTCGTACCGTTCGGCCCGCCGCCGGTGCGGACCACGCGGTGCGGGCGACCCAACCGGGCCGCGACCGGCGCCGTCGGCGAATGGCCGCGACCGCGGCTCTACTGATCCTTCTCGCCGTCCTCGGCACCTGGGCACTGACAACCGGTCGCCCGACCGCCGGCCGGGACGGCTCCGGCCGACCGGTGTCCGAGGCGCTCGTATCAACGGCCGGTGGCCCGGCGGAGCCCGCCGTCGCGCCGCTGCCGTCCGGCACGGTCTCGCAAGCCGGCACGCCGGGGCCGGCCGGCGCCACCGGTGCGACATCCGGGACCGCTGCCGGGCCAGCGGGTGGCGACGGGGCCGCCCGGACGGATGCGCCCGCCGCGCCCGACGTCGTGCCGGACGGCTCCGCACCGGCAACCTCCAGACCACCGACCGTGCCCCGGCCGACCGGCACACCGCAGGTCGCCGCGCCGTTCACCGTTTCCGCCACCGCGCGGGTGCGGTGTGGCGCGGACACGTACAGCCTCGCGGTGCAGGCCACCGGCAGCGCCGCGCTCAGCGGTGCCGAGATTCGCTGGACACCCACCGGGGGCAGGACGTCGGTCCGGGCCATGACGACGGACGGATCGGCCGCGCGGGTGACCGTCGGGCGGCTGCGGGCGCCGACGCTGACCTGGTCGGTAAGGGCGACCACAGCGGACGGCCGCACGGCGCGGAGCGCGACCTACACGGTCATCGATCCGTGTGTGCGACCGGGATAGCCGGGACGGCGCCTGCGCGGGGCAGTCCGGAAGCGGGGTTAACAACTGCTTGGACGGTGTACGAACAGATGGGCTTCGAGGTGATGGCTCTCCAGATGCGCAAGCGGCTGTAGCCGGGAGGACGGCACGCCGGTGTCAGCCGGCGGCCTCCGGTACGTGTCGCCGTGCGCCCTCGGCCCGGCCGGTTCAGATTCCGCGACGCGCGGCCCACTCGTCGGCGAGCATCGCGAAGACGAGTTCGGTGCTCCACCCGCCCTTGAAGAACTCGTTCTCGACCAGGCGGGCCTCCTGCCGCATCCCCAGCCGGCGCGCCAGCCGCGCCGACGGGTCGTTGCGCTCGTCGACCCGCGTGACGACGCGGTGCAGGCCGAGGTCCTCGAAGCCGAGGCGGAGCAGGGCCCGCGCCGCCTCGGTGGCGTAGCCGTGGCCGCCGAAGGCGGGATTCACCGCGTAGCCGAGTTCGCCGCTCGCGTGCACGCGGCTGTGCCAGAACAGCACCACGTCGCCCACCAGCTCGCCGGTGTCGGCGACCTCGACGCCGAGCGTCAGCGCTTGCCCCTCGTCGGTGAGTTCCCGGCGCGCCCACACCGACGAGATCCGGTCGACGACCACCTGGCGGGTCATCGGCTCGAAGGGCACGTAGCGGCACACGTCCGGTCGGCTGCGGTAGGCGAGCAGCGCGTCGACGTCACCGCCGGTCAGCGGCCGCAGCAGCAGCCGCTCGGTGCGGACCGGGTACTGCGGACGTAGGGCGACCTGCGTGGGAACGGACATCGCGTCATCGTGTCACCGCCTCGCCCCGTACGCCGTCCGCAGTGCCCGGGCGCACAGCTCCTCGGCCTGCCCGCCGCCGGACGGCCGGCGGATGGCGTACCGACGGGGTTGGATGAGGGGATGAGCTACGCGGAGGTCAACGGGCTGCGTCTGTGGTGGGAGGAACACGGCGAGGGCCGGCCGTTGCTGCTGTTGCACGGCGGCTTCGGGGCGGTGGAGATGTTCTCGGCGATCCTGCCGGCCCTGGCCGCGCGTCGCCGGGTGATCGCGGTCGACCTCCAGGGGCACGGGCGCACCGCCGACGTCGACCGTCCGCTGCGTTTCGAGTCGATAGCCGACGACGTCGCGGCGCTTGTCACCCGGCTCGGCCTGGCCGAGGCCGACCTGCTGGGTTATTCGCTCGGCGGCGGGGTGGCGCTGCGTACCGCGATCCAGCATCCGGCGCTGGTGCGCCGGCTGGTCGTCGTCTCCGCGCCGTGCCGGCGGCAGGGCTGGTATCCGGAGGTGCTGGCGGGCATGCCCGAGCCCGACGAGGAGGCGGGCGAGCGGATGCGCGGCACGCCGCCGCACCAGCTCTACACGCGGATCGCGCCCCGGCCGGAGGACTGGCCCACGCTCTGGGCGAAGACGGGCGAGCTGCTGCGGCGCGACTACGACTGGTCGGCCGAGGTGGCCGCCCTCGTCGCGCCCACCCTGCTCGTCTTCGCCGACGCCGACTCGGTCAGCACCGCGCACATGGTGGAGTTCTTCGGGCTGCTCGGCGGTGGCCACCGCGACGCCGGCGGGGACGGCGCCGACCGGCCGGCCTCCCGGCTGGCCGTGCTGCCCGGGCTCACCCACTACGACATCGCGGCCTCGCCGGCGCTGCCGGCCGCGGTCCTGCCGTTCCTGACCCATCCCGTGGCGACGCCCGGCTGACGCCGGGACCCGCCGGGCCGGGCTGGACGCGGACCGGGGCCGGGCGCGGTGGGCCCGGAAGCACCGCCGCGCCCGGCGCCGGGTCAGCTGGTGAAGCCGCCGTCCACGTTGACCACCGCCCCGGTGACGTAGCCGGCCTCCGGGCCGGCCAGGTGTGCGACGGTCGCGGCGATGTCGGCCGGCGCGGCGTAGCGGCCGAGGGCGGTGAAGCCCGCGATCGCGGCGGCGTTCGGCCCGTCCGCCGGGTTGGCGTCGGTGTCCGTCGGCCCCGGATTCACCAGGTTGGCCGTGATCCCGCGCGGGCCGAGTTCCCGGGCGAGGCCCCGGGTCAGGCCGACCAGCGCGGTCTTGCTCATCGAGTAGAGCGACAGGCCGGGGAAGACGGCCCGCTCCCCGACGTTGCTGCCGATGTTGATGATCCGGCCGCCCTCGGTGAGGTGGCGCGCGGCGGCCTGCGCGGCGAGGAAGGGGGCCCGGACGTTGACCGCGAGCGTCCGCTCCACCTCGTCGTCGCCCAGTTCCGTGACCGGGCCGACCAGGAAGACCCCGGCGTTGTTGACCAGGATGTCCAGCCGGCCCAGCACCGCGGCCGTCCGGTCGACCGCGTCGCGGACGGCGGCCGGGTCGGCGCTGTCGGCCCGGACCGCCAGCGCCCGCCGGCCGAGCGCCTCGACCTGCTTGACCACCACCGCCGCCCGGTCGGTGGAGTGCTCGTACGTGATCGCCACGTCGGCCCCGTCCTGCGCCAGGCGCAGGGCGACGGCGGCGCCGATGCCCCGGGCGCCGCCGGTGACCAGGGCGACCTTTCCGTTCAGTGTCGTCATGCCAATGATCGTCGGTGGGCGGCCGATCCCGGTCTGGCGGCGATCGGACGCCTCGTTCCGGGGCCGACGCGGGGTCCGGTTCCCGCGTCCGCCCCCTCCGGCGGCCCGGTTACCCGGCTTCGGTGGGGCGGGCGTAGTGGAGGATGACGACGCCACTGTCGAACGGGCGGGTGCCCACCAGGTCGAACCGGCGCGGGTCGAATCCGCGGTCGGCGAGCGGGATGCCGCTGCCGATCACGTACGGGTTGAGCTTGATGATCAGCTCGTCGACCTCGGGCAGGAGCTGGCCGGCGAGCTGGCCGCCGCCGCAGAGCCAGATGTCGCGGCCGGGCCGGCGCTTCAGCTCGCGGACGAACTCGACCGGGTCGGTGGAGACGATCTCCACCTCCGGCTCGGCGGCCGGGGGCAGGGTGCGGGAGAAGACGTACTGCTTCAGGTGGGCGTACGGGCTGGTGACGCCGATCTTGAGGGCCGGGTCGTAGGTGGCACGGCCCATCACCAGGGCGTCGAAGCGGCCCTTTGGCTCGTCGATGCCGAACTGCGGGTGGGTGAACGTGGGGAGCGTCTGCGACCAGTTCGCCGCCAGGTGCGCGGCTAGGTCGGCGTCCAGACGGAAGAAGTCGGGCGACCCGTCGGGGGCGGCGATGAAGCCGTCGAGGGTGCTGGCGATGTAGTACACGAGCTTGCGCAAACCGGTTCCCCAATCACTACTGGTGTCGTGGATGACTGTACTACAGCCGTCGTGGATCCTGCTAGGGTTCTTCTCATGGCGCGGAACGTGGAGCGGCGGACGGCCCTGGCGGACGCGGGGCTGCGGGTGCTGGCGGCGACCGGGGCGCGGGGGCTCACCCACCGGGCCGTCGACGCCGAGGCGGGCGTGCCGACGGGCACCGCCTCCAACTACTTCCGCTCGCGCGACGCCCTGCTCGGCGCGCTCGGCGAGCGGATCATGGAGCGGTTCGCCCCGGACGAGGAGGTCCTGGCCGAGCTGGGCGCCCGCGAGCCGTCGCTGGAGCTGTTCGTCGACTACCTGCGGTACATCGTCGAGCGGACCACCCGGCAGCCCGACCTCACCCGGGCCCTGATCGAGCTGCGGCTGGAGGCGGTCCGCCGCCCCGACCTGGCCCGGGTCCTCGGCGACACGCTGCGCCGGGGCTACCGCGACGACGTCGCGTTCCACGTCGCGTCCGGGTTGCCGGGCGGCGCGTTCGAGGTCGCCCTGCTGCACTACGCCATGGACGGGCTGCTGCTCGATCTGCTCAGCACGTCCATCGACGCCGGTTTCGACCCCGACGAGGTGGTCGTGGCGTTCGTGTCCCGGCTGGTGGGCGGCGCGACCGACCGGTGACCCACGGAACGTGACCACGCCCGGACACCGGGGACCGGACGCGACGGGGCGCGTCGCCCCGCCCGGGTCGGTCGCCCAGGAGTGTTCCCCGGCGCAGCGGGAATCCGTCCCCGGACGCACCTGGGGAGGAGCGACCGATGACGCGTGGCGGCGGACTGACGATCGGCGTGCTCGGCTCGTACGGGGGCCGCAACCTCGGCGACGAGGCGATCCTGACCGGGCTCCTGGCCGACCTGCGGGAGCAGGAGCCGGACGGGCGGATCATCGTCTTCTCCCGTAACCCCGAGCACACCCGGGTCGCCCACCCCGACGTCGAGGCGGTGCCGTGGGAGGGGATCAGCCGCACCGACTCCGCGCTGGTCCTGGGCCAGCTCGACGTGCTGATCCTCGGCGGCGGCGGCATCCTCTACGACCGGGAGGCCCGCCGCTACCTGCGGGTGGTCCGGGTCGCCCAGGAGCGCGGGCTGCCGTTGCTGACGTACGCGGTGGGGGTCGGGCCGCTCAGCGAGAGCATCGACACCGGGATGGTGCGGGAGACGCTGGCCAGCGCCGCCCAGGTGACCGTGCGGGACCAGGAGTCCCGGATGGTGCTGGAGGAGGCGGGGCTGCTCAACCCGATCACGGTCACCGCGGACCCGGCGTTCCTGCTCGAACCCGAGGACTTCCCGGCGGAGCTGCTCCGCGAGGAGGGCGTGCCGGCGGGGAAGCGGCTGGTCGGGATGAGCGTACGGGAGCCGGGCCGGGCCGCCGAGCGGCTCGACGTCGACGGCTACCACCGCCTGCTGGCCCAGATCGGCGACTTCCTCGTGCACCGGATCGACGCGTACGTGCTCTTCGTCCCGATGGAGCGCGACGACATCCGGCACTCCCACGGCGTGTTGTCGCACATGACCGCCGCCGAGCGGGGCCGGATCCTGCACGGCAGCTATCAGCCCGAGCAGGTGCTCGGGCTGATGCGTCACTTCGACCTGGCCGTCGGCATGCGACTGCACTTCCTGATCTTCGCCGCGATGGTCGGCACGCCGTTCCTGCCGCTGCCGTACGCCGGCAAGGTTTTCGACCTGGCCCAGCGGCTCGGTGTGCCGGCGCTGCGGGGCGTGGAGCGGGAGGTGGAGGGCCCGCTGCTGGCCGAGGTCGACCGGCTCTGGGACGAGCGGGAGAAGCGGGCCGAGGCCACCGCCCGGCGGGTGGCCGGCGTGTGCGACGAGGCCCGGGGGACCTCGCAGGTCACCCGGGCGGTGCTGGAGAGCCTCCGCGCCCGCACCCTGAGCGGGGTGTCCTGAGGTGGCGACGCCCACCGGCCCCGGCCCGCCGCCGAACCCGGGCCCCGGGCCGGCTCAGACCGCCGGCCCGCGCCAGCAGTAGCGCCACCCGTCGGCCCCGGCATCCACGGACTCCAGCTCGTAGATCTCCGCCTCGGCCAGCCCTTCCGGGCCGAGGTGGTGGTGGGTCAGCGGCGGGCGGCCGTTCGTGTCCAGTTCGACGGTGACCGTCTCGCCGTCGGCCGTGCCACCCACCAGCGGGATTTCTGCCGTTGATGCCATGCGCCCATCCTGCCCCGCCCGGCCCGACCCCGCAGCGGATAGCGCGGCAGCGCGCGGGCCCGCCGGACGGCACGGCGAGGGGCAGCGCGCCGGCCCGCCGGACGACTAGGGTCCGCGGATGGCGGAGATTCCGATCGACCCCACGCTCGGCCCGGTGCTGGCCCGTACGGGCGACGAGCGGGCCGTGCTCGAAGCGTTCCTCGACTTCCACCGGGGAGTGCTGCTGCGCAAGCTGCGCGGGCTCTCCGACGCCGACGCGGCCCGCCGGCTGGTGCCCTCGGCCACCACCGTCGCCGGTCTCGTCAAGCACCTGACCCTGGTGGAGCGGAACTGGTTCCCGTGCCTGCTCGCCCCCGGCCCGGACGACGTCTACCTCACCTCCGAGGAGGACGCGTCGGCGAGCTTCGCGCTGACGGCGGAGGACACCGTCGAGCGGCTCGCCGGGGCGTACGAGCGGGCGTGCGCCCGGTCCCGGGAGGTCGCCGGGCGGTTCGACCTCGACCACGTCGTCCCGCACCCGCAGCTCGGCGAGGTCTCGCTGCGCTGGATCCTGGTGCACATGGTCGAGGAGACCGCCCGGCACGCCGGGCACGCCGACATCCTCCGCGAGCTGACCGACGGCGCCACCGGCGCCGTCTGACGGCCACCCGGGGAGGCGGTGCCTCCCGCCCCTGACGTCAGGGGCGTGGCAGCAGGCCGGCCGGGTACTCCATGCCGTCGTGGGTGCAGGCCGCCGCCGCGACCCGGGCCCCGTACGCCGCCGCGGCGGCCGGCGGCACGCCGCGCAGCCGGGCGGCGATCACGCCCGCCGCGAACGCGTCCCCGGCGCCGTTGGTGTCGACGACCGGGGCGGGCGCCTCGGCGGCGGGCACCCGGGTCGGCCCGCCGTCGCCGGTGTGCAGGTCGGCGCCGTCCGCCCCGTGGGTCACCAGCACCGTGCGGGGCGCCAGCGCGGCGGCCAGCGCGTCGGAGCCCGCGCCCAGCCGGACCCCGCTGACGAAGACCACGTCGGCCGCCTCGGCGAAGGGGCGGTGGTAGGGGTTCTCGCCGTCCCAGTCGTGCAGGTCGGTGGAGAGGGCGGCCCCGTCGGCGAGCCCGGCGCGCAGGGCGGGCAGCAGGGGAGGGACCCAGTCCATGATCGACAGATGCACGTGCGCCGAGTCGCGGGCCAGCGCCGCCAGCTCGGCCGCTGCGAACGGGGCCGGCCCCCGCCACGGACGCGGGTCGTAGAGCGACATCCGCCGCCCCGCCGGGTCCACCATGTTCACCGACCGCCGCGTGCCGGCCGGGGCGTCGCCGAGCACGGCGTGCACACCGGTGCGGGCCAGCGCCGCCCGGACCACGTCCCCGGCCGGGTCCGCGCCGAGGACGTCGACCACCGCCACCCGGAGCCCGAGCGCGTGCGCGGCGAGCGCCAGCCCGGAACCGGTGTTGCCGATCCGCAGCTCGATGGGGTCGACGGTGACGGAGTCCGCGGCGGGCAGCGGGATCGCGGGCACCCGCACCCGCACGTCCACGCCGAGGCCGCCGATCACGAGGAGGTCGAACATTCGGCCGACCCTAGTCGGAGCGGATCGACAGGGCGCTGCCGGCCGACCCGCTCCGGGGGTCACTCCAGCGGCTGGGGTTCGAGCTGGTCGGGCGCGGGGGCGGTGCGCTGCCGCGGCGCCGTCGTCCGGCGGACCGCCGGGCCCTCGACCAGCGCGAGGTCGAAGACGTTGCGGAAGAGCCGGGACATCGCCGCGTCGGTCGCCAGCGCCCCGGCGAAGGTGATCGAGGACGCGCTGAAGACGAAGCCACCGTTGGGCTTCTCGACCAGCACCATGGCCGCGCCTCCGCCGGTGTTCTGCCCCCGGGCGATGACCTCGGTCGAATCGGCCTCGCCGTCCAGGCCGAGCATGGCGTCGGTCTCCCAGCCGCTGGCCGCGCCGTTGTAGCCGGCGAGGCCGAAGCGGCTGCCCACGGTCAGGCCGGTGCCGGCCAGCAGCTTGTGGTCGCGCAGGACCGCGTACGGGGCGAAGGTGAACCAGCTGGCGCTGGTGTAGTTGACCCCGACGAGTTGCGAGGCGGGCAGGCCCAGCGAGTTGTAGGTGTCTCGCCGCCCCTCCGGGGTGCGGAACGTGACGGCGCTGCGGTCCGCGCTGAACCGCACCCGCTCGTAGAGACCGTTGCCGCCGGCGTAGATCACCCGGCCGCCGCCGGCGAGGTAGTCGGCGAGGTGCTGGCGCATCTCCTCCGACCAGTACTCGGGGTGGCTGCCGAGCACCAGCACCCGGTACCGGGCCAGCCAGCCGCCGGAGACCTGCAGGTCGGTGTCGTCGTAGCAGTCGAACTCCAGCCCCTGCCGGGTCATCCAGCGCATCAGCAGCACGTCCGACCAGAGGGTGTGCTCCAGGTTGCCGGTCGCCTCGACGTTCAGCTCCGTCGACGGCCGGCGCAGCGAGAACGTGCGTGTCCCCGCCATGTCCCCGCAGTACTGGTAGTGCCCGCCCCACGTGTTGTACGCGTGGTAGGTGTTCGTCGGCAGCAGCATCGCGATGTCGTGCCGGGGCGTCGCCGGCTTCACCACGAACGGCACGTGCCGGCGCAGCTTGTGCGGGCCCTCGAGCCGGGCCGCGTACAGGCCGGACGGCCAGCTCTCGGGGATCGACAGCGTCAGCGTGTCCGACCAGTCGCAGCCCGACTGGAGGTAGCCGGTCGGCAGCACCTGGAGTCTGCCCGTCACGCCGGTCGGGTCCTTCACCACCTCCGGCGCGCCCTCGCTCGGCGCCACCCGTACGACCGACGCGGTGAGCGTCGGGAAGGTGGTGGAGACCGCGATCCGCGCGGTCGAGCCGGCGGTCACGGTCGGCGTCCGCGCGTACCCCTGGAGGGCGGCCTGGCTCTGCAGGGTGAAGCCGCTGCCGACGGTGCGGCCGGAGCCGCCGTTGGCCCAGGTCGCCCGCCGGTCGGTGCCCGCCTTGGACCAGTTGGTGATCCGGTAGGTGACCAGGCTGCCGGTGGCGCGCCGGGTGGGGTCGCTCGGCTGCACGCCGTAGAGGGTGCCCTGCCCGACGCAGATCAGCCCGTTGATGGTCAGCTCGTTGAAGCCGTTGCCGATCCGGATGCCGGAGCCGGCCGCCCACCTGCCGCCGCCCAGGTGCTGGTACCAGTAGATGGCGCCGTGCCGGTACGCGTAGATCACCCCGGAGCCGTCCGCCACGCCCTGGAAGCTCTTGAAGCCCCGGGTGATCCGGCTGCCGCCGGTCCACTTCCCCGTCGACGGGGTGTACTGGTAGCCGTACAGGTCGCCCTCGGCGTCGACCCCGTAGACCGTGCCGCCGAAGCCGAACAGGCGGGGGAACTTCTGGAAGCCGCTGCCGATCTGCCTGCTGCCGCTCCAGTAGCCGGCCCCGGTGGTGTAGTTGGTGCAGACGTAGCGGTAGTAGTGGATCGTGCCGTCCGCCCGCACGCCGTAGAGCGAGCCGTCGGCGCTGCCGAGGACCGTGCGGAACTGGTGCCAGCCCGAACCGATCTTGCGGCCGGAGCCGGTGGCCCACCCGGTCACGCCGGTCTGCCAGCCCCAGTGCCGGTACCAGAGCAGCGATCCGTCGGCCTGGATGGCGAAGATGACCCCGTTACCGCCGCCCACGAGCTGGATGAAGCGCTGCTCGGGGTCGTAGCCGGGACCGTCGGCCCGGGCGGGGGCGGCGGGCGCCGCGAGCACCGAGGGCGCGGCGGTGGCCGCGGCCAGCGCGCCACCCGAGGCCAACACACGACGTCGGGTGATCCGACGGTGGACGCGCAGTGACATTTGCGAAGAACCTTCCCCGTTGTCGAGCCAGCGCAATCTAGCCGTCGGCCGAGGGCCGCGGGGGGAGGGGTGAGGGGGTGGCGCCGAAAGTCGTTCGGAAAACGGCAGAGACCGACCGATCGGACGATCCGGGCCCGTCCGGCGCCTCCGGTCACACCGGGCACGGTGTGCGCGCCGGGGTCGCGGCCGGACCGATATCCTCGCCGAGTCGTCACGAGGAGGGGGACGCGTGCTGGTCGTCCACGGGGTGTGGCGGTGGGGCGTCGGGCTCGCCGTCTGGGCCGAGGACAGCACGCTGCCGGCCCGCGCGCCACGCCGCCCCGGCCGGGCGCCCCGGGAGCGGCCGCACCCGTTCGCGGCCGGCCACCCGACGCTGGCCGCCGCGCTGGCCGAGGCGGCCGATCCGGCCGACCTCGGCACGGCGCTGCTCACCCTCCCCACCCGGGCCGGCTCGCCGCTGGACTCGCCGGAGCTGGTCCGCACCGCCGTCGCGGAGCCGGTCCGTGGGCCGGTCACCCTCGCCGGGTGGCGCGTTCCCGTCCTCCGGTACGCCCCGGACGCCGCCCTGGCCCTGCTGCGCGGGCTCGACGGGCTGGCCGTCGTGCCCGGCGCGACCCTGCGTCACCTCGCCGAGCTGGCCGACTTCGCGGTCGAGCTGGCGGCCCGGGGTCGGGTCCTGCCCGGCCTCGCCGCCCCGGCGTCGGCGGGCTCCACCGACGGCGCCCCCGCGCCGACCGGGCGGCCCGAGGGCGCGGGCAGGTCGGGGAAAGCCGGCCACGACGGCACGCGCCGTCGCGCGTCGCAGGGCGGCGACTGGTCCACCGTGGACGAGCAACAAGTGCGGGTCGCCGCCCGGGCGGTGTGGCGACCCCTGCTGACCGGCACGGACGCGGCCTGGGCGCGGGCGCTGGCGCTGGCCCTGCCGCCGGCCGCGCGCGCCACCGCCGACGCGCCGGCCCGCCCGGGCGCCACCGGCGACGACGGGCCGGGCATCGACGACGGGCCGGGTGAGCTGGTCGCCGACGCGCTCGACGCGCTCACGGACGCCGCGGTCCGGGTGGCGCTCGCGGAGACCGCGCTGGCCCGGGGCGTACGCCCGAACGGCGCCGTGCCGGCCTGGCTGGCCGCCCTCTCCGGACCGGTCCGGGACTTCGCCGCCGAGCCGGCCGCGCTGGAGACCCTCCGTGCCGAGCTGGCCGCCTGGCAGCGCGACGCGGCCGGCGGTGCGGTGCGGGCGAGCTTCCGCCTGGTCGAGCCGCCCGCCGACGAGATCGCCGAGCCGGTCGTCGTGGTGCCGGCCGACCCGGCGGCACCGGTCGCGACGAGCGGGACGTGGCGGGTCGAGTTCGGGCTCCAGGCGGCCGACGAGCCGAGCCTGCACGTGGACGCCGGGCAGGTCTGGCGGGCGCCGGAGACCGTCGCCGGGCTGGCCGGCCGGCGGGACGACCCGCAGGAGACCCTGCTCGCCGAGCTGGGCCGGGCCAGCCGGCTCTGGCCCGAGCTGGACACCGCCCTGCGCACCGCGACGCCGGAGGCGCTGGAGCTGGACGTCGAGGGCGCGCACCGGTTCCTCCGCGAGGGCGCACCGGTGCTGCACGCCGCCGGCTTCGCCGTGCTGCTGCCGTCCTGGTGGCGGCGCCCGTCGTCGCGGCTGGGCGCCCGGTTGCAGGCCCGCAGCCGGACCGCTCCCGGCACCGTCGCCGCAGGCGGCGGAGTCGGGCTGGACGCCCTGGTCGACTACCGCTGGGAGGTGGCCCTCGGCGACCAGCCACTGACGGCCGAGGAGTTGGCGTCGCTGGCCGCGCTGAAGACCCCGCTGGTACGGCTGCGCGGGCGGTGGGTGGAGCTGGACCCGAAGCGCCTCGCGGCCGGCCTGCGGCTGCTCCGGTCCTCCGGCGAGCTGACCGTCGCCGACCTGCTCCGCCTGGGCCTGGCCGACGGCGGTCAGCCCGACGCCCTGCCCGTGCTGGAGGTGAGCGCGGACGGCGCGCTCGGCGACCTGCTGGCCGGGGCGGTGGAGCGGCGCCTCACCCCGCTCGATCCGCCGCCCGGGTTCCACGGCACGCTGCGGCCGTACCAGCGGCGGGGGCTGGCCTGGTTGGCGTTTCTGCAGTCGCTCGGGCTCGGCGGGGTGCTCGCCGACGACATGGGGCTCGGCAAGACGGTGCAACTGCTCGCCCTGCTCGCGCAGGACCCGCCGGAGGCCGGCCCGACGCTGCTGGTCTGCCCGATGTCGCTGGTGGGCAACTGGCAGCGGGAGGCGTCCCGGTTCACGCCGGGGCTGCGCGTACACGTGCACCACGGCGCGGAACGGGCGCGGGGAACGGCGTTCGCGACGGCCGTGCACGAGGCGGACCTGGTCGTCACCACCTACTCCGTGGCGGCCCGGGACGCGGTCGACCTGGCCGGCATCGACTGGCACCGGGTGGTGGTCGACGAGGCCCAGGCGATCAAGAACGCGGCCACCCGGCAGGCCGAGGCGGTCCGGGCGCTGCCCGCCCGGCACCGGATCGCGGTGACCGGCACGCCGGTGGAGAACCGGCTGGCCGACCTCTGGTCGATCATGCAGTTCGCCAACCCGGGCCTGCTGGGCCCGGCGGCGACCTTCAAGAAGGCGTACGCGGAGCCGATCGAGCGGCACGGCGACGCCGAGGCGGCCGAGCGGTTGCGCCGGATCACGGGCCCGTTCGTGCTGCGCCGGCTCAAGACCGACTCCTCGATCATCTCCGACCTGCCCGAGAAGCTGGAGATGGAGGTGCTCTGCAACCTCACCGCCGAGCAGGCGTCGCTCTACCGGGCGGTGGTCGACGACATGCTGGCCCGCATCGAGTCCAGCGACGGCATCGAGCGGCGCGGGCTGGTGCTGGCCACCATGACCCGGCTCAAGCAGGTCTGCAACCACCCGGCCCAACTGCTGCGTGACGGGTCGGCGCTGGGCGGCCGCTCCGGCAAGCTGGCCCGGCTGGAGGAGATCCTGGACGAGGTCCTGGCGGCGGGGGAGCGCGCCCTGCTGTTCACCCAGTACGCCGAGTTCGGCGGCATGCTGCGCGGCCACCTGTCGGCCCGGTTCGGCCGGGAGGTGCTCTTCCTGCACGGCGGCGTCGGCAAGGCCGACCGGGACGCGATGGTCACCCGGTTCCAGTCCCCGGACGGGCCGGCGATCTTCGTGCTGTCGCTCAAGGCCGGCGGCACCGGGCTCACCCTCACCGAGGCCAACCACGTGGTGCACGTCGACCGGTGGTGGAACCCGGCCGTCGAGGACCAGGCCACCGACCGGGCCTTCCGGATCGGCCAGCGGCGCCGGGTGCAGGTCCGCAAGTTCGTCTGCGCCGGCACGGTGGAGGAGAAGGTGGCGGCGCTGATCGCCGACAAGCGGAGCCTGGCCGCCTCCGTCGTCGGCACCGGGGAGCAGTGGGTCACCGAGCTGTCCACCGCGCAGCTGCGCGAGCTGTTCACCCTGGAGGCCGGGGCGGTGGTGGAGTGAGCGGGCAGCGCGAGCGCGACGGCGGGGCGACCGGCAGGTTCGCCGACTACGGCCGGCCGCGCCGGGTCGACGGCGGGCTGCGGGCCCGCAGTACCCGGGGCGCCATCGGCCGGTCCTGGTGGTCGCGGCGCTTCCTGGAGGTGCTGGAGTCGTTCGCCCTCGGCACCCGGCTGACCCGCGGCCGGTCGTACGCGCGGGCCGGCCAGGTCGTCCGCCTGGACGTCGCGCCGGGCACCGTCAGCGCCGTGGTGCAGGGCTCCCGCGCGCAGCCGTACGAGGTGAGCATCGCGCTGACCCCGTTCCCGCCGGAGCTGTGGTCCCGCGTCGAGGCGGACCTGGCCGCCCAGGCGTTCTTCAGCGCCCGGCTGCTCGCCGGCGACCTGCCCCCGGAGCTGGAGGAGCTGTTCGCGGCGGCCGGCGCCCCGCTCTTCCCGGCCGGCGTGGCGGAGCTGCGCCAGCGGTGCAGCTGCCCCGACTTCGCCGTGCCGTGCAAGCACCTCGCGGCCACCTTCTACCTGCTGGCCGAGGCGTTCGACGCCGACCCGTTCCAGCTGCTGCACTGGCGGGGCCGGGGTCGGGCCGAGCTGCTCGACCGGCTGCGCGCCCTGCGGGCCGGGACCGCCGCCGACCTGCCGGCCGGCCCGTCCACCGTGCCGCCGGGCGGTGACGCCGCCACCGGTCCGCCCACTCTGGAGCGCCGGGATGCCGGCCCTGGGCCGTCCACACCGGAGTCCCGCGATGCCGGTGGGTCGTCCGCCGGGCAGCGCCACGATGCCGGCGGCGGGCCGTCCATCGTGGACCAGCGCGGCCCCGGCGGCCGACGGGACACCGTGGACCCTCCGCCGGCCGGGGCCGCGCGGGCGCTCGCCGGCCTGCCGCCGGCGCCGCTGGCCGAGTCGGTCGACCGGTTCTGGCTGCCGCCCGTCCCGCTGCCCGACCGTCCGCCCAGTCTGGCGACCGGGCCCGACCTGCTGCTGCGGCAGCTCGGCGCGCCGGCCCCCGCCATCGGCGGGCCCGGCCTGGTCGAACGGCTGCGGCGGGCGTACCGGCTGCTCGGCCGGTGAGGAGGTCCTTCCCCTCCGCCGGATCGCCGGCCGTTGTCACCCTGCGCGGTGTCGGCGGCGCGGCACGGCCGCGCCGGCCGGCGGATCGCCGGCCCGTCGGGACCGTCGTCGCCCGGTCAAAGCCAGCGGCGGCGGAACCGCCACATGAGTGCGGCGTTGGCCACCAGCACCACCGCGCAGATGGCCCCCGCCAGCCGGCCGGCCAGCACGGTCATCGCCGGGAGCGAGGCCCACAGCACGATGGTCAGAAGCATCAGCCACCGGCTCCGGCGGGCCCGGGCCCGGTGGTCGAGCCGGGCGAAGAACGCCGGGTCACTCTCCCGGAGGTGACGGGTGATCTGCTCGAACCTGCGCTGATCCTCTTTGCTGAGCATGTGCCTTCCCCTCACGCGTTCAGCGGTTCGGCGGCATACCCGCTGCGGCGGCGGCTCACGCTCCCGTCCTGGTGCTACTTTGCCGCCCGCGCGGGCGGCGGCGTGCCGGGCCCGGGGAACGGGCGCTTCAGGGCACGCTTGTCCGCACCTCAAATTCGCCTGTGCCACTGAACGCGGCGGCAAACGTCGGCTGACCGGAAATCGTTACGTCCGACCCGTGGCGTGCCGCGTACGCCCTGCTCGGGAGGTCCGTGCCGGGGCGGGTGGAAACCCCTGCCCGCCGCGCCGTGCTCCATCGCCTTCCCCAAAACCCCTGCCCCGCCCCCGCCCCGCTCGCTCGCGCGATCTTGCAGTTTCGGCCCTCGTTTCGCGCTGAATGGCCGGTATGCCCGGGCACAAAGCGCAAGATCGCCGGGCCGGGCTGGGGCGGCTCAGGGCGGGGGTGGGGTGGGCTAGCGGAAGGGGCGGTGGGTGGTGGCCGGGCGGGAGCCGACGGGGCGCGGGCGGCCCGGGCGGGAGCCGGCGGGGCGGGTGGCCGCCCAGCGGCGGCGCGGACGGTGGTGGCGGGGCGGCGGCTCGGCCCCGCCCGGCTGACGCGCGGTGTCGTCGGTGGACATGTAACCCCCGCTCCCGGCGCGGACGCGCCGTCGCCGTGCTCAACGAGCACCGGCCCTCCGGCGTCGCGTCCGACCCGCTCGGCGGGAACCGGGGCTTCGGCGTCGCGCCCGTCGCGTCCGAGGCGCTCGGCGGGAACCGGTGCTCCGTGCGGCCGTCGAGGGGAGGCGGTCACATGCCCCGGCGGGGGAGCGGCAGGTGCCCGGGGAGGAGGTCGGAGGTGAGCGTGACGCCGGTGGCCCGCAGGGCGTCGATCAGGGCGTTCTGCACCAGGTAGGAGTCCGGCAACTGCCAGCGGGCCTGCTCGGGTGCGACCGCCCAGCGGACGGTGCCCTCGGGCAGCCGGGTCGGCGGGGCCGGGATCCACGAGCCGGTGCCGTGCCGGACCACGTGGAAGCAGTGGTCCAACTCGGGGCGGAGCGGATCACCGGGGCGGACCAGGAACATCCAGCGGCCGGTCGGGGTCACCAGCACCGGCCCGCGTACGCCGACGCCGGCCGGGTGGGTCTGCACCGCGTCCAGGACGCGCCGACCGAGGTGCGTGGGGACCTCCAGCACGTCGAACGCCCGTCCGGTGGGCAGCAGCACGCCGTGCGGCCGGGTGCGCCACCAGGTTGCCACCCGGGCCGGGTCGGCGCTCGCCACGTGCTCCCAGTTCTCCAGCGCCGGGTGGCAGCCGACCGTGGGACAACCGGCGCGCCCGCAGACGAAGCGGCTGCGGGCGAGGCAGGCGCCGGGGGTGACGTCCCAGCCGTGCGCCGCGTAGCGCACGGCCACCCGACGCAGCCGTACGCGCTCCAAGGGCGACAGTTGCACGACGCGCGGCCCGACATTCCCCCACATGTGCCATCTCCCTTCGCCGGACCTTGGGTCGGCGCCCAGGTCGCATGTCGAGCACCGTCACTGCCGTAACCCGCGATCGTTGAGCCGACGAACGGCTCATGCAACTTGCACGAAATCTACGAGAACTGGCTGTACGGCTGACGTACACGCTGTGCGACCAGCGGAAACCTGAGGCGTACCGCGCGCCCGCAACCGCGATGGGTCAGCCGGCCGTCGGCCGGGGTCGGACAGCGGAGGGATGGGCAGATGGACGAGTTACCCATAGGGCGGCGGGTGGCCTACTGGCGGGGGCGGCGCAAGCTGTCCCAGCAGGTCTTCGCGGACCGGCTGGGCAAGTCGAAGAGCTGGGTGGACAAGGTCGAACGCGGGGTGCGCCGGCTGGACAAGTTCTCCGTCCTCTACGAGATTGCCGACATCCTCCAGGTCGACGTGCAACTGCTGTTCGGCAAGGACCCGGAGCGGCGTACGGACACGTTGAACTGCATCGACCAGGTCGAGGTGCAGGAGATCCGGGCGGCCCTGGAGCGGTACGACTCGATGAGCGCGTACTTCGACGCCGCGCCGTACCCGCCCCCGCTGGACGACATGCGCAAGGCCGTCAACCACGCCTGGCTGACCTACCAGTACGGCCGCTACGGGATGCTCATCCGGGCGCTGCCGAAGCTGCTGCGCGACGCCCAGGCCGCCGACGCCGGCTACGGCGGCGACCAGGCCCGCGAGGCGGCCCACCTGCTCGGTCAGGCCTACCAGATCGCCTCGTCGGTGCTGCGCAAGCTGGGCGAGTGCGACCTGGCCTGGCTGGCCGCCGACCGGTCGATGGCGGTCGCCCAGCGCGCCGACGACCCGCTGCTGGCCGGCATCGCCACCACGCGGGTCTGCAACGCGCTGGTGGCGATGGGCCGGCCCCGGCCCGCCCTCGAACTCAACGTCACCATCGCCAACCGGCTCGCCCCCGGCGGCGGCAACGAGGTGTCCCCGGACCGCCTCTCGGTCTACGGGATGCTGCTGCTCCAGGGCGCGATGGCCGCCGCCCGGATCGGCGACTCCGCCACGGTCGGCGATCTGATCAACGGCGCGCAGGAGGCAGCCACCCTGCTGGGCGGTGACCACAACCACTACTGGACCTCGTTCGGGCCGACGAACGTGGAACTGCATCGGGCGGCAGCCGCGGTCGAGATGGGCGACGGGGGCCGCGCGGTGGAGGTCCACCACCGGATCCAGGAGCCGGCGTTCAACGCGCTGCTGCCCGAGCGCCGCGCCCACCATCTGCTCGACATCGCCCGGGGCTTCGCCCAGGTCGGCGACGTGGCCAACGCCGGCGAGATGCTGCTGCGCGGGGACCGTCTCGCCCCGTCGGACATCCGCTGCCGGCCGATCGCCCACGAGGTGATGTCGGACGTCCTGCGTCGCACACGTGGTGCGCCGCCTTCTCCGATCGCGGAGTTGGCTGAGCACATGGGAGTCGGGGTATGAGCGCGGAGCCGGCCTGATGACCGGCCCGCACCCGAGCAGCGAGCGCCGCGAGGTGCTCTACGTCATCGCCTGCGGCTCGCCGCTGGCCCGCCACGTCGGCCGGCTCGTCGAGCTGGCCCAGCAGGACGGCTGGGACGTCTGCGTGGTCACCACGCCGGACGGCGCGAAGTTCGTCGACCGGGCCGCGCTGGCCCGGCAGACGGGGCACCCGGTCCGCACCCACTACAAGAACCCGGGTGACCTCGACGTGCTGCCGCCGGCGGACGCGATGATCGTCTGCCCGGCGACGGTCAACACGGTCAACAAGTGGGCGGCCGGGATCACCGACACGCTGGCCCTCGGGCTGCTGGTCGAGGCGCAGGGACTGGGGGTGCCGCTGGTGGCCGTGCCGTACACCAACGCGGCGATGGCGGCCCACCCGGCCTTCCGGGCCGGCATCGCCCGGCTCGCCGAGTGGGGGGTGACCGTGCTCTTCGGCGACCACGTCGTCCCGCTGCACCCGCCCGGCACCGGCGAGCGCCACCTGGACGCCTTCCCCTGGGCGATGTGTGTGGCCGCCGTCCGGGACCGGCTCTGCCCCGTCGCCTGACGCGCAAGGAGGTGGTCCCTTGCTGACGCTGTACGTCAGCAAGGGACCACCTGGCGCGCCCGGTAGCGGCGGGGACACGCCGTCGCGTCGGTGGGCGACGCCCCCGGCCACGGCCCGCGCCGGTAAGCTGGCCCGCCGTGAGCACCAACGCGGACCCGCCGACCGTCTCCGACGTGGTCGCCGAGCTGGAGCGGCGCTACCCGCCGGCGTGGGCCGAGGAGTGGGACCGGGTCGGGCTGGTGCTCGGCGAGCCGTGCGCCCCGGTGCGCCGGGTCCTCTGCGTGGTCGACGTGGTGCCCGAGACGGTCGCCGAGGCGCTCGACGCCGGCGTCGACATGATCGTCGCCCACCACCCGCTGCTGCTGCGCGGCGTCTCCTCGGTGGCTCCGACGACCTACAAGGGTCGGATCGTCCACCGGCTGATCAAGGCCGACGTGGCGCTGTACGTCGCGCACACCAACGCCGACGTGGCCGACCCGGGGGTCTCCGACGCGCTCGCCGCCCGGTTCGGGCTGACCGGGCTGCGCCCGCTGCACCGGCCCGCGCCCGGCTCGCCGGCCCACGGCGCCGGCCGGGGGATCGGCCGGATCGGCGAGCTGCCGGAGCCGATGACCCTGGCGGAGCTGACCCGGCACGCCGCCACGGTGCTGCCCGCCACGGCCTGGGGAGTTCGCGCCGCCGGGGATCCCGGGCGTATGGTTCGAACCCTCGCGGTCAGCGGCGGCGCGGGGGACGCTTTCCTCGCCGACGCGACCGCCGCCGGGGTGGACGCGTTCCTCACCGCCGACCTGCGGCACCACCCGGCGGGCGAGCACCTCGCCGCCGACGGCCCGGCCCTGCTCGACGCCGCCCACTGGGCGACCGAACGACCGTGGCTGGACGACCTGGCCGCCATCCTGCGGGAGGCGACGGGCGTCGAGACGCTGGTGTCCGACCTGGACACCGACCCGTGGACCGTACACGCCGCCCCACCCGCGGTGGACGACAAGGAGCCCCGACCGTGAAGGCTGACCCGCAGGTCCAGCGCCGCCTGCTCGACCTCCAGGCGATCGACACCACCCTCGCCCAGCTCGCCCACCGCCGCCGCACGCTGCCGGAGCGGGCCGAGCTGGAGGCGCTGGCCCGGGAGTTGTCCGCGCTGGAGGACGAGCGGGTCCGCGCCCAGGTGGCGGTCGACGACCTGGACCGGGACATCGCCCGGCTGGAGAAGGACGTCGACCAGGTGCGCGCCCGCAAGTCCAAGAACGAGGACCGGCTGGCCGCCGGCACCGGCCCGGCCCGGGAGCTGGAGGCCCTCCAGCACGAGCTGGCCTCGCTCAACCGCCGCCAGGGCGACCTGGAGGACGCCGAGCTGGAGCTGATGGAGCAGCGGGAGACCGCCCAGGGCGTGCTGGACGGCGTCGAGAAGCGGCTCGCCGAGGCCCGGGAGAAGCGGGACGCCGCCGAGCGGCGCCGCGACGAGCGGCTGGCCGAGATCGCCAAGGAGGAGGAGTTCAAGCGCGGCGCCCGCCAGCCGCTCGCGGCCGACCTCCCGGCCGACCTGGTCCAGCTGTACGACAAGATCCGCGAGGACTCGGGGCTCGGCGCGGCGCTGCTCACCGCCGGCCGGTGCGGCGGCTGCCGGCTGGACCTCTCGGGTGCCGACCTGGCCCGGATCCGCAAGGCGGCGCCGGACGAGGTCGTCCGCTGCGAGGAGTGCCGGCGCATCATGGTCCGCACCAACGAGTCCGGCCTGTAGCCGGTGGCGCCGCGCGTGGTCGTCGTCGAGGCCGACGGCGGGTCCCGGGGCAACCCCGGCCCGGCCGGCTACGGCGCGGTGGTCCGCGACCCGGGCACCGGTGAGGTGCTGGCCGAGCGGAGCGAGTCGATCGGCGTCGCCACCAACAACGTCGCCGAGTACCGGGGGCTGATCGCCGGGCTGGAGGCGGCCGCCGAGCTGGGCGCCAGCGAGGTCGAGGCCAGGATGGACTCGAAGCTGGTGGTCGAGCAGATGTGCGGCCGCTGGCAGATCAAGCACCCGGGGCTGCGCCCGCTCGCCGCGCAGGCCGCCGGCCTGGTGGACCGCTTCGCGGCGGTCCGGTTCAGCTGGATCCCCCGGGAGCGCAACCGGCACGCCGACGGCCTCGCCAACGCCGCCATGGACGCCGCCGCCGCGGGCCGCGTCCCGGCCCCGGCCCGGGTCGAGGCGCCGCGCGTCGTGGAGCCCCCGCGCGAGGTCGCCGGCCCCGATTCGGCCGCCCGGGCGAGGGCCCGCGAGGTGGCCGCCCGCGCCGCCTCGGCGGCGACCACCGGCACCGACCCGGCGACCGCGCCCGCCTCCTGGGAGCCGCGGCCGAGCTTCACCGCCACCCGGCTGATCCTGGTGCGGCACGGCGAGACCCCGTACACCGAACAGCGCCGCTACTCCGGCCGCGGCGACGTGCCGCTGTCCGAGCGGGGTCGGGCCCAGGCCCGGGCCACGGCCGCCCGGGTGGCCGAGCTGGCCCTGTCCGTCGCGGCCGTGGTCAGCTCGCCCCTGTCCCGGTGTACGCAGACCGCGGAGGCGATCGCCGGGGCGCTCGGCGGGGTGCCGGTCCGTCGGGAGGACGACCTCGTCGAGTGCGACTTCGGGGCCTGGGAGGGGCGTACCTTCGCAGAGGTCCGCGAGGAGTGGCCGGGGGAGATGGACGCCTGGCTCGCCTCCACGCGGGTGGCCCCGCCCGACGGGGAGTCGTTCACCGACGTCGCCGAGCGCTGCCGTCGCGCGGTCGACGGGCTGTGCCACGCGTACCCCGGGGAGACCGTCGTGGTGGTCTCGCACGTCTCGCCGATCAAGCTGGTGCTGCGTGACGCGCTCGCGGCCGGCGACGGGTTCCTGCACCGGCTCTTCCTGGACGCCGCCGGCATCTCGGTGCTGGACATGTGGCCCGACGGCGGCGTCGCCGTGCGCACGGTCAACGACACCGCCCACCTTCCCGCCGACTGAGTCAGCCGGCGAGGAACCGTTCCACGGCCGTCGCGAACGCCTCGGGCTCGTCGACGAACGGGACGTGGCTGGAGCGCGGCAGCATCACCAGATCGGCCTTCGGCAGGATCCCGGTCAGCTCGTCGACGGCCTCCGGCGCCGGCGCGGCGTCGAGCGCGCCGGCCACGACCAGGGTCGGCACCGCCACGTCGGCCAGGGCCGCGCGCAGGGCGGCGCGGTCGACGTCGATCCCGGCGTAGAAGCCGGCGGCCGGGGCGGGTGCCCGGTCCTTCTCCTGCTCGGCGGCGTGGGCGCGGGCCCGGTCGGTCCACTCGCCGTACAAGAACGGGGCGGCGGCGAGCCGCAGCGGGCTGATCTCCGTGTCGTCGGCGCCGCGCGTCATCGCCTTGCCCCAGGACTCCATCGCCGACGTCGCCTCGGCGTACCACGGTTCGTCGGCGCGGCGGGCGTGCGCCTGCGCCATTCCGAGCGGTGCGGTGAGCAGCAGGCGCAGGCTCGGCGTGACCAGCACCAGCCGGCGAAGGCGGTGCGGGTACCGGGTGGCGTACAGCAGCGCGACGCTCGCGCCGGCCGAGTGGGCGAGGAGGTCCATCCGGTCCAGCCCCAGGTGGGCGCGGAGCGCCTCGACGTCGTCGACGATCCGGTCGCAGCGGTAGCTGGCCGGGTCCGCCGGTACCGCCGAGTCGCCGCTGCCCCGGCTGTCGAGCAGCAGCAGCGTCCGGCTGGCGGACAGGCCGCCGAGGTCGCCGAGGTAGCGCGACGCCTGGGCCGGGCCACCTGGCAGGCAGACCAGCGGCCGGCCCTGGCCGAGTCGGTGGTAGGTGAGGGTGGTGCCGTCGTACGACGAGAAGGTCGGCATCAGGGCATGGTGCCAGGTCCAGTTGGCAATCGGTGGCCCACCATTTGGCGCAGCGGATCAACCGTTCGGCGCAGCAGCGTCCTCGGGCTGAACGTGATGGCGGTCACACGGCCGTAACCTCCGGCCGTCACATGACGATCCACGACCACCCGGAGGTGTGTCAGATGGCCGCACCCGAACCGGCCGCCCCGGATCCGGAGGCGCGGGTGACCGCGTCGACCCGGGCGAAGGACAAGAGCCCCTGGAACTGGTTGCTCTTCATCCCGATCGTGGTCCCGCTGATCCCGGTGTTCTTCAACGGCGACTCGCCCCGGTTCCTCGGCTTCCCGCGCTTCTACTGGCTCCAGCTCGCCTACATCCTGCTCGGCGTGGCCACCACGACGCTGGTGTACCAGATGACGAAGAAGCGGGGTGGGCGCTGATGTGGCAGGACCACCTCACCGAGATCATCGTCTTCTCGCTGCTGTTCCTGCTGGTCAGCGGGATGGGGTTCGTGGCCGCCCGGTGGCGCGCCCCGAAGGACATGGCCCACCTCGACGAGTGGGGGCTGGGCGGGCGCAACTTCGGCGGCTGGATCACCTGGTTCCTGGTCGGCGGTGACCTCTACACGGCGTACACCTTCGTGGCGGTGCCGGCGCTGATGTTCGGGGCCGGCGCGGCCGGGTTCTTCGCCGTTCCGTACACCATCGTGATCTATCCGATGGTGTTCCTGGTGCTGTGCCGGCTCTGGTCCGTCTCGCACCGGCACGGCTTCGTCACCCCGGCGGACTTCGTCCGCAGCCGGTTCGACTCCCCGGTGCTGGCGCTGCTGGTGGCGATCACCGGCATCGTGGCCACGATGCCCTACATCGCGCTGCAACTGGTCGGCATCGAGGCGGTGCTCAAGACGATGGGGGTCACCGGCGAGAGCGCCCTGGCCCGGCACCTGCCGATCATCGTCGCGTTCGCGATCCTGGCCGCGTACACCTATCAGTCCGGGCTGCGTGCCCCCGCGCTGATCGCGTTCGTCAAGGACACGCTGATCTACATCGTGATCCTGGTGGCGGTCATCTGGCTGCCGTACAAGCTCGGCGGCTGGGGCGAGATCTTCGACGCCGCCGACGCGAAGTTCGACGCGTCGCCGAACCCGAACGACGGGGTGCTGCTGGGCGCCAACAACCAGCTCCAGTACGTCACGCTGGCGTTCGGCTCGGCGCTGGCGCTGTTCCTCTACCCGCACAGCATCACCGGCGTGCTGGCCAGCCGGAACCGGGACGTCATCAAGCGGAACATGTCGGCGCTGCCCGCGTACAGCCTGCTGCTCGGGCTGATCGCGCTGCTCGGCTTCATGGCCATCGCCGCCGGGGTGAAGCCGCTGCCCGGGGCGAAGGAAGGGAGCGTGGACAGCAACACCGTGGTGCCGGTCCTGTTCGACCAGCAGTTCCCCGACTGGTTCGCGGGCGTCGCGTACGCGGCCATCGGGATCGGCGCGCTGGTGCCGGCGGCGATCATGTCGATCGCGGCGGCGAACCTGTTCACCCGCAACATCTACAAGGAGTACCTGAAGCGGGACGCCTCCCCGGCCCAGGAGGCGAACGTATCGAAGATCACCTCGCTGGTCGTGAAGGTCGGGGCGGTGGCCTGCATCGTCTTCCTCGACCCGCAGTTCTCCATCGACCTCCAGCTCATCGGCGGCGTGATCATCCTCCAGACGCTGCCGGCGGTGGCGCTGGGCCTCTACACCCGCTGGTTCCACCGGGGCGCGCTCATCGCCGGCTGGGTCGCCGGCATGGGGCTGGGCATGTGGATGCTCTACCAGATCCCCAACGCGGCCACCGGGCGCAAGCACTTCGGCGGCTCGGCGTTCCCGCTGGCCGACTTCGGCTTCGACACCCCGAAGACGATCTACGTCGGGATCGTGGCCGTGCTGGTCAACCTGGCGGTGGCGGCGCTGCTGACGGTGGTGCTGCGGGCGGCGAGGGTGCGCGACGGCGGCGACGGCACCACGCCGGACGACTACTTCGCCGACGAGGGCGACCCGCGGGTCGTGCCAGGTGGGGGCCGGGGCGCCGACGCCGCCCCGGAACCGGTCGCCTGAGCGGCTCGCGCAGTCCGTTCGCCCCCGGGTCGTGACCGGCCCGGGGGCGACGCGCGTCCGGGTGCCGGCGCGCGGCGGGTGCCCGGGTGCCGAGGCGGGCGCCGCTCAGCGGCGGGGGCGGGACTCCAGGGACTGGTTGAGCCGGTGCAGCATCTCGGCCAGGGTCCGCCGGTCGTCGGGGTGCCAGTCGGCGAGGATGGTGCCGTAGAGCCGGGCTCGGGCGGCCCGGACGGCGGCCACGCGTTGCAGGCCGGTCGGGGTGGGGGAGACCACCGTGCCGCGCCCGTCGGTGGGGTCGGGCTCGCGCACGATCAGCCCGTCGCGCTGCATCGCCGAGACCTGCCGGGTGACGGTGGAGCCGTCGAGTTCGAGCCGGGCGGCGAGCGCGGAGACGTTCTGCGGGCCGGCGCGGTCCAGGTGGCGCAGGATGACGTACGCCGCGCGGTCGAGCAGCCGGTGCTCGGCGTTGCCGGTGCCCCGCCGGGTGGCCTCGCCGAGCCGCATCAGCAGCGCCACCTCGGTCTCGATCCGGCCGAGGACGTCGTCCTCGCTCTCCGTCGTCCGGTCGTCCGTCATGGCTGTATAGTACAGGAAAACTATCTGTATGATACAGCTATATGGGAGGCGGAGTGGATCGGCGTTCCGAACCGAACCGCAGTGCCATCTACGCCACCGTGCTGGTGGCATTCCTCGCCATCTCCGGCATCGCCGTCGTCGACCCGATCCTGCCCGCCATCGGCGAGGCCATCGGCGTCACCCACTGGCAGGTGGAGCTGCTCTTCACCGCGTACATCGCGGTGATGGCCCTCGGCATGATCCCCGCCACGCTGGCCAGCGGCCGGTTCGGCTTCAAGCCCGTCCTCGTCGCCGGGGTCTCGATCGTCGGCGTCGCCGCGATCCTCGCCTCGTTCAGCGGCGACATCGTGCAGCTCTCCGTGCTGCGCGGCTTCTGGGGGCTGGGCAACGCGATGTTCTTCGCCACGGCCATGGTGGTGCTGGTCAGCCTCGCCGTCGACCGGGAGTGGGTGGTCGGGCTCTTCGAGACCGCACTCGGCCTCGGCTTCGCCGTCGGCCCGCTGCTCGGCGGCCTGCTCGGCGGGGTCAGCTGGCGGCTGCCGTTCTTCGTCTGCGGCGTCTTCATGGTCCTCGCGCTCGCCGTCGCCGCCCGCCGACTGCGCGAGCCGGCAGACCGGCAGCCGCCCGTACGGGTGGGCCAGATCTTCGCCACCTACCGCCGGCCGGCGTTCGTCGCGCTCTGCGTCGTCACCGCCGCATACAACTTCGTCTTCTTCGTCGTCCTCGGCTACACACCGCTGTTCCTGCACCTGGACGTCATCCCGCTCGGGCTCGCCTTCACCGGCTGGGGCATCGGCCTGGCCGTCGGCATCCTGCTGCTCGGCCACCGGCTCGCGCACCGGATCGGCGCCGTGCAGACCGTCGGCGTCGCGATCGCCGGCCTGCTGGTCTGCATGGTCCTGTTCGCCACCTCGGCCAGCACCACGCAGTCGCTGGTGGTGCTCGTCGTCGCCGGCCTGTTCATGGGGCTGGCCAACGCCAACCTCACCGACCTGGCGCTCGGCCTGGGCGGCGGCGACCGGCGGCTCGCCACCGGCGCGTTCAACCTGGTCCGCTGGGGTGCCGCCGCGCCCGCGCCGATCCTCTCCGGCAAGCTCGCCGAGCACTCCCTCGCCCTGCCGTTCTGGGTCGGCTTCGCGGTGCTCGCGGCCGGCGCGCTGGTGTATCTCGGCTGTGCGCACGCGATGGCCGCCGGCCACGGCGAGCGGGTGCTCTGGTCCCGCTGGAACCGGGCCGCCGCCGACGCCGAGCGCGCGCCGGAGGAGCCGGTCGGCGAGGCGTACTGAACCGGCGCCCCTGCCCGCGCTGGCCCGGGTGACCCCGGGGGGCTCGTCGCTCCCGGGGCGCGCCGGGTCAGCGCAGGGCGCGCGAGAGCAGGTAGAGGCCGATCACCGAGCCGAAGACCACGATCAGGGTCTTGAGCACCACCGGCGGCAGCCGGCGGACGATCCGGGCGCCGGCGTACCCACCGACCAGCGTCGCCGGGGCGACCAACGCGACCGCCGCCCAGTTCACCGGGCCGAACAGCGCGAACACCACGAGCGTGGTCAACCCGACCGCGGCGGAGAGCAGGTTCTTGATCGCGCTGACCCGGGCCAGCGTCGCGTCCAGCACCAGGGCCAGGCCGGCGACCAGCATCACCCCGAGCGCCGCGCCGAAGTAGCCGCCGTACACCGCGCCGACCGCGACCATGGCCTGCACGCTGACCGTACGGCGGCGCGGCGACAGGTCGCGCGGATGCCCGACCAGCCGGCGCAGCGGGTCCTGGAAGGCGAGCACCGCCGTCGCCCCGAGCACCAGGAAGGGTACGACCAGTTCGAACGCCCTGGCCGGGGTCGCCAGCAGCAGCAGCGCGCCGGCGACCGTGCCGACGATCGTGGTGGGCAGGAGCGTGGCCAGCGCCCGCCCGCGCGGCAGGTCCTGCCGGCTGCCCGCCACGCTCGCCACGTACCCGGGGAAGACGGCCACCGAGTTGCTCACGTTCGCCGGCACCGGCGGCAGGCCCACGGCGATCATCGCCGGGAACGTGATGAGCGAGCCCCCGCCGGCCACCGCGTTGACCGTGCCCGCGGCGAGACCGGCGGTGAGCAGCAGCGCGACGTCGGAGAGGTCCATGGTCCCCAGAGGCTAGTACGCCGCCTGCCCGGCCGCCGTCGCTGTGTCCCGGGGTGGTGGACGCCTATTCCCGGAAGGGGCGGCAATAGACGCGGGGTGCGCGTCGTTAGGATGAGTGCGCGACGGACGAGTCGACCGGGCGGTCGCGTCGGCGGGCTCCGGCCCGCCGCCGAGGAACGTCCGGACTCCACAGGGCAGGGTGGTTGCTAACGGCAACCCGGGGTGACCCGCGGGACAGTGCCACAGAAAACAGACCGCCGACCCCATCGGGGACGGTAAGGGTGAAACGGTGGGGTAAGAGCCCACCAGCACCCCGGGTGACCGGGGTGGCTCGGTAAACCCCACCCGGAGCAAGGCCAAGAAAGGGCCGTCATCGCAGGATGACGACCCGCGCAGACGCTTGAGGGCTGCCCGCCCGATGTCTGCGGGTAGGCCGCTGGAGCCTGCCGGCGACGGTAGGCCGAGATGGATGGCCGCCGCCGGCGCGTGCCTTCGGGCCCGTGCCGGTCACAGAATCCGGCGTACAGGTCGACTCGTCCGTCGCCCACCAGCTCAGAGCCCTGATCAAGGCTCTGAGCTGGTCTTTTGTTTGGTGCCGTTGGTTGACCTTGGTCATCGTTGGGTGGCGTTTGACGGCCTGGCCACGGCCTGGGACGGCCTGGAGACGGCCTGACCGGGGGATCAGCGGAAGCCCTCGTCCTGGCGTGTGCTGCCCCGTCATGAGGGCTTCTAGGCGGCAAGGGCGGGGTCCTGCACGTTGCCGGCGGCAGTAGGTGGGGCCGGGCACCTTCTGGCGGCGGAGCTGCCTTCCGCGATTCAGTGACACGGTGGCAAGCCAGTCCCGGGGTTGGACTGGCGCGGCAGCCGGAAGCCCCGACCACGCGACCAGGCCGAGCCGCTGGCTTCCGTCAGGCCCTTCTGAGGCTGCTTCCTGCCTGTGGTGGGGCGGTGTCCCGGCGGCTGTCGGTGGCTCACCGCCCCGGCGCCGTAGGCGGCCGGGGCGGATTGCCGCCGGCCGGGCTTGCCGCCCCGCACCGCGCGGAGCGCGGTGCCTTGATCAAAGAAAGAGTAATTCGGCAGTTGGTCTCCGTCTAGATCTGAAATGAAGCGGGAGTTTCCAGTGCTTGCATAGCAGCTTGTCGCTTGTCCTTGACGGGCAAGTAGATGGTCGTCGAGCCGCGTCCGACAGTAGATAGCCATCTCTCTGAGACGAGCTGCACGAGCACATCAGCCACGATCTGGCGGTCGGCCTGACTTAATCCACGAGACAATGCGCCTTCTTTTCGTCCGGATCCGCGCTGAGCATAGACCTTTTTCAAAATCGTCAGAGCCACGGTAGTTCTCCGAGGAAGTGGCAACTGGGCGATGCCCGCAGTGGTGTGGGAAGCTTGCGAGAATTCCTGCACCTCGCAGTTCTGAAAGTTGCTCTCAAGGAATGACGGGATGTCTGATACCCCATCGACGAATCCAATCAGGCACTTATCGAAATGAGGTGATTCTGTCGAAGATGAGACGCCGGTCAAGTCCAGTGTTTCAATGACGGAGTCTTTGATGTGGAGTAAGGGTAAAGTTAGGGAATCTCCGACTGACAGATAGTCGAAGTAAACTCCCTCAACGAAATACCCGGGCGGCTTTATCTCAGCGTCAATCTCATCAATTATACCAATTAGGTCGGCAAGAATTGCGTCGTGCAGCCCCTGTGTATCACGGTGTTTCAATGCTGCCTTCACCGCGCCTGCGCCTGCGCCACTTTGGGTTAAGACATGGGCAGCTACCGAAAGAGTAAGTTCATTCGACGCGTGCACCCAGGATGCTGGCTGCGTAAGCGGATGCCCTTGGTAAGGGCTGGAAATGTATTGGGCGAGATCGTTGCCAAATGCCGCATCGGATAGGGACTGATCGGCAAAGACGCGTTCTTCGAGCCGCTCAGAATTCTCACCTGAGGAGGTTAGGCCAGGCAATCGCAGTAGTAGCTGTATGCCTTCGTCGTCTGGGCGTCGTCCGTTGACCTCGTAGAATGCTTGCTCCATGTGTCCCATGCTTACCGGGCCAAGAGCCTCGCCGCGACTTCGTGCAAGGGTTGCTACGCGTGCGAGAATCGCCCGCACGATGTCCGGTCGAACGCCAGACAGTACCCTTGCCTCCCGTGCGCAGATTTGGTTCAAAAGCTCGTCCCACGCCGCAGCCGTTGACATATCACTCTGGCCAGAGAGGTCGGAAAGCGCACCTGAGTTCAACAAGTACGCGAGCAGCAGTGGCCGTGTAGGTAGCCACTCTGGCAGGTCCGATGAAGTGGACTTCAAAAATTGCTGCACCTGCTTGGCGTCAAAATCCGTTAACTCGAATTCGAGATCGTTTTCCGTTAGGCCAAGGGTCTCGCGGCACTCGGTGAGCGATGTGAAGTAATGAGCGCGGCCGCATACAGCGATTCCCGTTTCTTTCCGCGCGTCTTGTATAAGCTTTCGCACCGGGTCAAGTGCTTGCCAGCGAACCGTTCGAAGGTCTGAAACGTTGCCAAGCCAGCGAGTTGGAGTAACTTCATCGAAGCCATCCAAAAGGAGAATGCAAGCTCCAGCGCGCCAAGCTGAGATTAAGCTTCGCTCTCCCTCGAACCCAATTTCTTCCGCGTGTCGTCGCAGTATTTCGGCTGGAGTGCGGAGGCCAATGCAATCCCTGAGGTTTATGTGAAGTGGAAAGCGACTTTCTTCGGGATTCTTGGCGTATTGTGCTCGAAGCAAGAGGTATAGCTTTTTTAGCGCATGGCTCTTGCCGACTCCGAACTGGCCATGCAGAAGGATTCTTCGCCCCTGAGTCAACTGATCGGCGAGGCTTTGTACGTTGAACGCAGTGCCTCCGGCGGCAAAACTCTGATCTACATCTCCGGTTCCGTCCGCTGGCGAGAATCCGACGCTACCAAAGGGGGTAGTTGTCGCGCGACCGGAGATAGCCGGATACATCGCACAGCCGTCGTTGCAGTGTGCGTAAACTGATGCAATGAATTTTGACGGACTGGGGTGCCGCTTTATTCGCCTCTTTCTTGACGGCCTCTCTCTGATCTCCTGTTGGTTCCTCACGAGTTACGAACCAGCCCACAATGCTCTTATAGGAATTGTTCGGTAGCTTTGATAGTCGCTGGATGATCTTGCGAAGCTTTTCGGCGTCGTGCTCGGCTTTGGCTTTAGTGCGTAGTGTTGTGAACTCGTAGCAATTTACAGAATCATCTGAAGAGAAAATCGCATCATGCTCTACCCCATCTACCATAACGGCCCCCTGAAGGAACAGGGGGTCGTGAATCGCGCGCGCTACGTTCAGAGCGCGAACTTCGAATTCGGGGCCCGTCTCGTGTGACGTCAAGACCTCTCCTTGAGCTGAAAATGGCGAATCGCCCTGCCTGGTCGGAATCGTCGAAATCGCGTGCTCGGGCGGTCGCCGGGGCGGCCAAGCGCTGCTTCTCGTCTGGGTCCAGATGCGCTGCCCATTCGGTGAAGCGGTGAAATCGATCAAGGAGTGGAGTGCCGTAGGCGTCGGAGGCGGCAACTTCGCGTAGGTCGGTGCGGCCGGCGAGAACGTCGCGTGCCATCTCCTGAAGTTCGTCGCCAGCGACGCCGTCGCGGAGGCGGCTGAGGCTGGCGTGGAGAAGCTTGGCGAGGCTGCGGCTGCCTTCGGTGATGTTGAGGAACTCCACGGCTTGCACCATGCCATAGCATCACCACGCACCGCGACCCCGTGCCTACCGCAAGGGTCGGCCGTTTGAAGTAAGGCGGTGCGCCGGGCTCAGACTCTTCCGGGTGCTTTCGGCCGATGTCTGGGAGGCGAGTGCAGCAACTTCACGCCCGCTTTGAGCACGTACAATTCTCTGCGCGCTACGGCGTCGCCCTTGTTGCTTAGCTGGTAGCCGTCCAACCACGTCCAGCCCTCGTAGGTATGAAGCTCCGTGCGGACCTTGATGAGGCGGAAGAAGATTGGGCGTGTGAACTGAGGGCTTGCCGCACGGGTCAGATGCAGCACGTCACCAGCCTTCACGTCGGCGCTTCCTGTCTCGCCAGGCACGTAGAACCTCGCGGGCCTCTGTCAGGCGTGGGCATCCGTCGTCGGAGCACTGCCGGCAGGTGGCGCGGTTATGGAAGTCGACGACGTTGCCGGCCATCAAGACGAGGAACGGGGGCTCTGGTCGCCGCTGCGGGATCGACATGGCCTACCTCTGGTTGAGGCGCGTCGCGGCGTTCCTGGAGCGCCAGAGTCCTGCCTTAGTCATCAGGGGTAGCTCTGGTGCGGGGACGGCGGCGCGACCAGTCCATCTCTGCGGCTCCCGGCCGTACCTCGATGGGGCTGGCTCGCCGGCTACGTAGTCGACAGGTTGGTCGGGGCGTTGGAACCACTTGAACCTAGTCATGTGTAAAGGGTAAGCGACAAGCTCAATCGCTAACTAGGGATCCGTCAACTTGACGTACGCCTAGTCGGCAGGTGCCTAGCGTCAGCGCCATGGGCAAGAAGCTGCGGCTGGTGGGTTCGGGGGAGATCCGGATCATGCTCGGTGGCGTCTCGCGCCAGCGCGTCTACCAGATCACCAACCGGCGCGACTTCCCTGAGCCGGTAGCCACGCTCCAGATGGGCAACGTTTGGCTTGCCGAAGACGTTGAGGCGTGGATCGCTGCCAAGCGCGGAGACTTGGACTAGCTCCAGGGTGGCTCCACCGGGCCCCGGGCCGGGGGTGAACTGACGACACGAGAAACGCCCCGGTGATGATCTCCCGGGGCGCTCGTGCGCGAAGTGTGGTGCTACAGCTCGTCGACGGCGAAGGCGGTCACCAGTTCGGCCATGCTGTCGATCACGACATCGGCGGCGGCGAACCGCTCGCGCTTGCCGCGCTTGTTGGCGTATCCGATGGCGGCGACTCCGGCGGCGTGGGCGGCCTCGATGTCGCTGACCGAGTCACCGACCAGGACGCATTCCGCTGGCTTTGCGCCCAGGTCCCGCATGGCTGCCAGCACTGGGAAGGGGTCCGGCTTCATCCGCTCGGGAGCGGCCTCGGGGCGACCGATTACCGGGTGCACGTACGAGGTGAGGCGTCGGGCGCTCAGGTAGGCGTGGATGGAGGCGGCCGAGTTGTTGGACACCACGGCGATCCGGCGGCCTGTCTGGTGGGCGGCGACGATGACTTCCCGGCCGAATGGAGTCGGCTCGGCGGTGCGGGCCGCGGTGACTTCCTCGCGGGTCATGGCCTCGTCGACCAGGCGGACGACGGCGGGGCGCCCGAGGGTGGCGGTGAAGCGGAGCACGGCGAGCGGGTCGCGTTCGGCCAGGATCTCGGGCGGCAGGGTGGCGGCCTGGTCGACGAGCAGCCGGCGCAGCGCATGGGCGACGGTCGACGCGGAGTGTTGGGCGAAGATGCTGCACACGGGGCCGTCGAAGTCGAGCAGGATCACGCGTGCGCGGTCGATCACCTTGGCCAGGTCGGCGGCGGTCACGACGCGTACTCGCGGGCGATGGTGCCCCACATGCTGTCGAACCAGGCGCGGGCCTGCTCGACGTAGAGGGCGTCATTGCTGGCGTCCTCGTCGCTGGGCGTGAACGGGAAGAGGATCGCGTCCTTGCCCATCGCGTCGTAGATCGCCATCGGCTTGCCCTCGACGGAGACGGTGTGCTCGACGACCGGGTAGAAGCCGAAGAAGGCTTCCTGCTCGTTGATGATGAAGAGCTTGAACAGCGGGGCGGCCCTGTGGACGCGTACCTCGGTGGTGGCGGTCTTGACCAATCCGAGGTCGGCAAGTTCCTGGACGGCGTCGGTGAGGGCGTGGATTGAGCGGTCCGTGATGCGGCGGGCTCGGGCGCGGATGCCGGGGTCGTCGGCCTGGTCCTCGGCGCGGCAGGGGATCGCCATCGGTGAGGTCATGTCGGAGATCAGGACGCGTACCCGGATCGACTCGGGGGTGAGGCGCCCGATGCGGACCTTGTCCAAGGTCTCCTGGATCGCGTTGTACATCGTCTCTCCGGAGAAACCGGCGAAGTCGATGGTGACGTTCGTGGCCTCGAAGGCTCGTTCGATGTGCGGCCGGAGTCCGACCGGGCGTTCCGTGTTGGCGCGGACGAAAGTGCCGCTGCCCTGACGGGTGACGATCAGCCGCTCATCTTGCAGCTTCCGTAGCGCTGCCTTGATCGTCTCGCGGGCGACGCTGAACCGCTCGACGAGGTCGTGTTGCGACGGCAACTTCTCGCCCGGCGCGAACTTCCCTGTCTTGATCTCTGCGCGAAGTGTGGCCGCGATCTGTTGCGACGGCGTGCGCGGGTCGTCTGGGTCAAGAGCCATGAAGGGACGGTACCGCTGACTAGCCAGGCTAGGAAAGTTTCGACACTGTCGTTGACATGACTAGCCAAGCCGGCCTACCTGTGATCCACACCGCCTGGCTAGTCAGGTTAGTCAGGTGAAGGCGGGAGGTTGAGCTATGGCTCTGCGTGGCGGTACGAGGTTCGCCGTGCGTTGTGAGGACGTGTTCCCGGCGGGGTGCGTTGGTGCCTGAGTCGCTGGGCGAGGTGGAGGACTACGACGAGAAGACGGGGCGACGCTCGCCCGCGAAGGACAAGCTGACCGGCCAGCGGGTGTGGCAGGTCCGGGTGATGGACCTGGACCCGGAACTCGGGAAGCGGTCGCGGGAGACGACGGTGAAGATCTCGGCGGACTACCAGCCGGTTCCGCCGACGGGCGCTCCGTTCGAGGCGGTCGAGTTCGAGGGCATGACGGACACGCCGTACGTGTCGAACAACGGTCGGATGGCGTACTCGCTGCGCGCGACCGGGCTGTCGTGGCGGCAGGCATCACGCCGACCAGGGCGACGGGGATGCACGCGCTGCGCCACTTCTGCGCCACTTCTGCGCCTCGTCGCTGCTCGACGCGGGGGAGAGCATCAAGGCCCTCGCGTCGTACCTCGGGCACGCTGACCCCGGCTTCACGCTCCGGGTATACACGCACCTGATGCCGGCCAGCGAGGAACGCACCCGGAACGCGATAGATGCCCTGTTCGATCCTCTTGGTCAGCGATCCTGAGCTGGCTCTTTGAGCTTGGCGGCACGACGTGTCGCTCAACCGACAGTGCCGATTCCGCCAATCCCAGGCAGAATCCGGCGGTAAACAGTGCCAAAGAGACGGAAAGTCGCTAATGAGATCGATGCGAAGGCGCAGTCGCAAGCAATGGCTTACGCATGGCTATTTTCGAACCTACCAAATTGCCTCTAGGATCTCTGCCATAGCAGCGGATCCGATAGCTTATCTACGCGAACTGGAGGGAATTACCGTTGATGACGCGGTTTTTGACTTGTTGCCCAAATGGCAGAAGGAAACCGTACTTCACAAGTTTGCGAGGTGGATCTCCGATGAAATTTTCGTCGAGGACACGGGCGGACCCTATGTAGTCGAGGATGTCTTGCTTGATGGCGGAAAGCTGGAGCGTCGCCGCTACTTGCCAGTCGATCTTGCGTTAAGGGCTTACGGGATTAGTAGTGATCGGCCATTCGAGATCCCTTCGTATGGCGGGGAGATGGTCAAGGTTGGGGACAATGTAAGCAAATGGGTGGAGTCGGATGAGGTCGAGAATGCGTGCTATGACTACTTCATGAACGAGGTGCGCCTCAGTCAAAACTACGATGACCTGCAGGCGCAGATCGCGGACGAGGTCTTCCATACGATGTTCTTCAACCGTGTTGCGCTGGCTGGAATCAACGAGTGCATAGCGATGTACGTGCGGGATATGGATCGCGATCAACTGGATGAATTTCCGGAGATTGCCGCTTTATTTGAAGGGGCTGGCCGGCTCAAGCGTGAGCCGCCACCGAAGTGGGCTAAGCGCGCCGTATTTTTCCGAGATCGTGGCCACTGTGCCCATTGCGGAACTGATCTTTCTGGGCTCCTGGATGCCTTGCCAAAAGAGCAATTCGATCACGTTGTCCCGCTCGCTCGTGGTGGGTTGAACGATATCACTAACCTGCAGTTGCTCTGTGAGATGTGTAATCTTCGAAAGTCAGATAAGCCGCAACGTCCAAGCAGTCAGTATCGGCGGCTTTATGAACTCTAGGTGCTTCTTGGCGGTGAGTAGAGCGAACGCGCTGTCGATCGCTTCCCCGAGGCTACAAGTGGTTGCACCTCACGACCCTTGACGGCGCGGCGGACGGCCTGGCGACGGCCTGCAGCGGCCTTCGCCAGGGCTCCGCCCCTGGTCAGTGGGGGTGGCGCAGCCATAATCCGGCGTACAGGTCGACTCGTCCGTCGCCCACCAGGTCGCAGCCTCGATCAAGGCTGCGACCTGCGCGTATGTCAGGCTGCCTATGGGTGTTGGTGGTCATCATTGGTCCGCGTTCGACGCCCCGGAGGCGCCTTGACGCCCCTGGGGCGCCCGGTTCGTCAGGGGGTCACCCGGGTAGCCGGGCTGTCGCCCGGCAGGCCCGACATGTTGGCCTCGCACCCCGCCGCCGGCGGGCTGCACGGTGAGCAGCGCGGCGGCCTGGCCGTGCTCGCTGCCTGACCAACGCACGCGCACTGTCGTGCGGAACCGCATCGACCTTCGGCGCGCGACGACGCCTCCTCCGGCGACCAGAAGCGTCACCGCCTGGTTGCCCGCGAGACGAAAATGATGCAATTCCACCTTGTGAGGGATTCCGGGCAGTCTGGCGTGACGTGCCCTTTTGCTCCTCGTTGCCCCCGGTGTCAACCATCCATACCACGGGGGATTACATGAGGAAGACCTCCACGCCGCGCAGACGGGGCGGCATCTACGCGCCGCTGACCGCGTTCGCGCTGCTGTCGGGTGCCCTGCTGCTCGCGAGTGGCTCGCCGGCCGCCGCGGCCCCGGCCGACCAGGGGCACGTGCCGTCGTCGGACCCGAAGCTGCACCTGACCAAGACCGCGGACCCGGCAAAGGACGTCAAGGCCGGTGACGAGATCATCTACACCTATACGGTGACGAACAAGAGCAAGGGTACGAAGCGCCCGATCACGTACATCAGCGTCGACGACGACACGGTCGCCGACATCACCTGCGAAGACACATCGCTCAAGCCCAAGGAGAGCACCACCTGCACCGGCACGTACACCGTCACGAAGGCCGACGTGAAGGACGGCAAGATCGTCAACACCGCCCGGGCGAGTGGATGGTTCGACAGGCAGGAGGTGGAGTCCAACGAGGCGACGTTCACCGTCCACACCAGGCCGCAGCAGGTCAGCCTGTCGATTGACAAGAAGGCCCGGGTCGAGTCGGACTGCAGCAAGAAGTGTGAGAACGACGGCTATGCCGCCAAGGGCGACAAGATTTTCTACACCTACCGGGTGGAAAACACCGGCACGGCCACCATCACCAACGTCGGCGTCGAGGACCCGACCGCCGGCAAGGTGGTGTGCAACAGCAATACGCTGGCGCCCGGCACGAAGACCGACTGCCACGCCGACAAGCCGTACGTGGTCGACAAGGACGACGTGAAGGCCGGCAAGGTGGTCAACACGGCCCGGGCGACCGGCACCTACTACGGCAGGAAGGTGGTCTCCGACCCGGTCACCGTCACCGTCTGCATCCGCGGGGGCAAGTACGACCACCGGCACGACGGCAAGGACGACGGTAAGGACGACGACAAGGAGTTGCCGGTCACCGGCGACAACACCGCTCCGGCTCTCTCCCTGGCGGGCGGCCTGCTGGCCGCCGGCGGTCTCCTGATCGGGGCCAGCCGGATCCGCCGCAGGGCGGGCGCCCAGGTCTGACCGGTACGGTAGGAACTCCGGGCATCGGCATCCGGTGCCCGGAGTTTCCTGTCTGCACCACGGCCGGGGCCGGGACGACGATCATCGGGCCCGCACCGCGCCTGCCGGCCCTCGCGACGAGCCGCCGACGGCGACCCACCCTCCTCGCCCCCACACCGTCCTGGCCCTGACGGCGCTCACCCGACCGCACCGGGCACAGCATGTCGGGTCGGGCACCCTCCCGCGCGCCTAGCGTTGCTGCTGGGAAAAGGGAAGGAGAACCGGGTGCTGGAACGGCTCAACCAGGCCATGGAGCACATCGAGCGGCACCTCGACCAGCCGATCGAGGTGGCCGAGCTGGCGCGGATCGCGGTGACGTCGGAGTACCACTTCCGGCGGATCTTCTCCGCGCTGGCGGGCGTCGGCCTGTCCGAGTACATCCGCCGCCGGCGGCTCACGGTCGCGGGCGCGGAGGTGCTGGCGGGGGAGCGGACGCTGCTCGACATCGCCGTCCGCTACGGCTACAGCTCCACCGAGGCGTTCGCCCGGGCGTTCCAGGCCGTGCACGGCGTGGGGCCCGGCGAGGCCCGGCGTACGGGGGCGGCGTTGCGCTCCCAGCCCCGGATGTCCTTCCGACTCGTCGTCGAAGGGAGCAGCAGCATGCGATACCGGATCGTACGCAAGGAGGAGTTCCGGCTGGTGGGCCGCAAGGCGCGGGTACCGCTCGTGCACGAGGGGATGAACCCGGCGATCGTCGCCTTCGTCAGGGGCATCGACCCGGAGACGGTACGCCGGATCGAGGCACTGTCCGACCAGGAGCCGCAGGGCATCGTCAACGTCAGCGACAACGTGGCCGACGGCCGCGCGGAGGGCACCGAGCTGGACTACTGGCACGGCGTGGTGACGGGCGCCGACGCGCCGGAGGACCTGGACGCGGTCACGGTGCCGGCGGGCATCTGGGCGGTCTTCGAGACCTCCGGGGCGTTCCCGCAGGCGGTGCAGTACCTGTGGCGGGACGTGTTCACCCAGTGGTTCCCGTCCAACCCGTACCGCAGCCGGCCGGGGCCGGAGATCTCCCGTACCCGGATCTCGGCGGACGGCGCCGAGGCGGAGGCGGAGCTGTGGATCCCGGTGGAGCCGGTCAGCCGCTGATCTCGGCCAGGACGCGGCGCTGGAAGGCCCGTGCCTCCGGCCCGCTCGGCGGCGGCCCGCCCGCCCGCGCGGCGATCGACCGCGCGACCAGGTCGGCGGGCCCGCCGTCGCGGGCCGGAGCGGCGGCCGGGCCGACGGCGGGGTCGTTCGGCCAGGCTCCGGCGGTCGGGTCCGCCGGCCAGCCGTCGGCGATCAGCCGGCGGCCGGCGTCGGCCTTCGACAGCCAGACGCCGTGGCGGACCTTCACCAGGGACCGGCAGGCGCCGAGCACCGCGTCCTCGGCCCCGGGGGCGGGACCGTCGCCCGGCGGGGTCGGCAGGGCCAGCCACCAGCGCAGCGCGTCCGTCAGCAGGCGGCGCAGGTCGGCGGGGGAGAGGTCGGCGAAGGTCTCGGCGGCCGGCGGCCCGAGCAGGGCGTGCCCGCACTGGTGCAGGATGCTGCGGTCCAGGCCGTACCAGAACAGGCCGTCCCCGGCCGGCCGGTCGGCGGCGGCCCAGGTGGCCCGGAACGCCATCCGCGCTCCGGTGTTCAGCTCGACCTCGAAACCGGGCTCCGGCGTGCCGGAGGCGGCGACCGCCCGGCGGTAGACGACCAGTTCCAGCCCGCGCGCGGGGCACGGCAGGGCCTCGTGCCGCAGCCGCGCCACCAGTTCGTGCCTGCGCGCCAGGTCGAGGGCGTCCGCGCAGACCAGCGCCACGTCGACGTCGCTGCGCCCCGGCTGGTACGCGCCCAGCCCCACCGAGCCGGCCGCGTACGCCCCGACGAGGTCGTCGCCGAGGACGTCGCGGGCGGCGGCGACCAGGTCGGCGAGGTAGCGGCGCACGGCCGGGTCGAGGTCAGTCATCGGACTCGGTCCACACCGTGCCGGCGGGCAGGAACCAGGCGGCCTGCTCGGCACCGAGGGCGTACGCGAGGACCAGCCGGGCGTGCCGGTCCAGTTCGGGCAGCCGGTGCGGCGGGAACCACTCCACGGACACCGACTCGTCGTCGTTGACCCGGGCGGTGCCGGTCAGCAGCCGGCACTCGAAGCCGAGGTTCAGGTACTCGCAGCGGTCGCCGTTGGGATAGGTGTGCGGGTGGGTGAGGACGCTGCTCAGCCGCACCGGCTCCACGTGCAGGCCGGTCTCCTCCCGCACCTCGCGGACCACGGCCGTGGCCGGCTGCTCGCCGGGCTCGACGACGCCGCTGACCACCGACCAGCGCCCGTCGTCGGCGCGCTTGCCGAGCAGCAGCTCGCCGGCGTCGTTGCGGACCACCGCGCTGACGCTCGGCAACCAGAGCAGGCTGTGGCCGACGTGCTCCCGGATCCGCAGGATGTAGTCCGATGCGCCCACCCGGCGACCCTAACCCGCATTCCGGCCGGCGGCCCGCCCCGCGTCACCCCGCCCAGCTGATCTCCCGGGCGACCCGGGCGTACTCCTTCGCCAGCTCGGCGTCGATGCGCGCCATCCGGTCCTCGGTGAGCACCACCGTCGCCTCGTGCGCGGGCCGGCTCTCCAGCATCCGCCGCCGCAGCCCGGCGGGCGGGTGCGAGGAGAAGAGCGACACCTCGTCGCGGACGGAGAGCTGGCGCAGCAGCGGCAGCCGCTCCTCGGCCGCCGCGCGGGCCTCGGCCGCCGCCGTCCGCCACCGGTCCGCGCCGTGCCCGGCCCGCGACTCCCGGCGTACGGCGAGCGCCGTCGACTCCATCGCGAGCATCACGTCCAGCAGGCCGACCGCGCCCGCCGTCCCGGCGGCCCGGGCAGACATCTCGTCGGCCAGGTACTCGGCGCGCTGGCTGTCCCGCAGCGCGATGCCGACCAGGACCAGGTGCGCGCCGAACAGCAGCCGGGACAGCACCCAGCCGAACGCCTTGCCCAGCGCCTCGCCGGCCATCTCCACCAGACCGCCGGAGGACACGGTGTCCACCGGTCGGACCAGGTCCGCCGCCGAGCCGAGCATGGTGAAGGCGGGCTGGCTGAGCAACATCCGGCGGGGGTCGCCGTTGACGAAGTGACCCAGCTCGTGGCCGAGCAGCGCCACCCGCTCCTGCGGGCCGAGCACGCCGAAGAACGGCAGCCCCAGGCAGAGCACCCGCCGCCTGCGCACCCCGACCAGACCCGCGTACGCGTTCAGGTCGCCGTCCACCCCGACGACGTCCGGGACGGGCGCGCCCACCGCCGCCGCCACCTCGTCGACGAGGGCGTGCAGCTCCGGCGCCCGCTCCCGGTTGAGCACCTCCAGGTCCGGGTCGAGCCGGCCGAACCGGGGCCGCAGCGCGACGGCCAGGCCGAGCAGCGCCACACCGAGCAGTACGGACAGGCTCGGGAAGGGGAACGCCACGACCAGCAGGACCCCGGTGACCGCGAGCGCGACCACCGCGCCGATCAGCACCAGCGACGCCGCCGCGGTCAGCAGCGCGGCGCCACCCCGCCCGTTCGCGCCGAGCGGGCGTCCGACCAGGCGGGCGTACTGGCTGCGGGTCATCCGGAACGCGAGCCGGTAGGTCCACCGGTCCACCCACGCCCAGCCGAACTCGCGGTCACGCCGCCGGCCGTCGTACGCGTCGAGGTTCCACTCGCAGCTGGCGCACCAGGGGACGGCCTCGGCCAGCGACACCGTGGCGGCGCCGCATCCGGGGCACGTCCGCGTGCCGGACGTCGTGTCGATCACGACGCCCGATCCTGCCGACGGTCACCGTCCACCGGAACCGGCTGTTCAGCCGATGCCCGCCCCGGGTGCCGTCGGGCGGCGGCGTTGACCGCACCTGCGGCGTGCGGGCGGGTCAGTCCGGGCAGGACAGCCGTTCGAGGGCGGCCGGGCCGGCCTCGGCGTGCACGACCTGCGCGAAGCAGGCCGACGCGTCGGCCTGCTGCCAGCCGAAGACGGACGCCGCCGTCTTGGTCACCCGGACCCGGAACACCAGCCGGACCGCCGGGGCGGACGCCGGCCCGTCGCTGCGCACCGTCAGTACCTCGACCCCGGCCACCGAGCCGGCCGCCTGCCGCAGCGTCGACTCCCCTGCCCCGGGGTCGGCGAGCAGCCGTGCGCGGACGAGCTGCGCGGTCGCGGTCACCTCCCGCTCCGTCCGCTGCTCCAGCCGCTGCTGCGACCGGTCCCGCAGCAGCGGCAGCCCGGCGACCACACCGATCGTCGCCAGCACGGCCGCCAGCACTGTGACGGCCAGCCCGCGCCGCAGCCACACCGATGTTCCTCCCCCGCGTCGCACGGGGGGATTGTGCGACAGCGGCGCGCCCGCGGCTGCCCCGTCGGGGCCCCGTTGGGTGGCCCCGAAGGGCCCGAACGCCCTGTTTTCGCAGTTCCCGCCCCCGCGGCCGGAGCCACGTCTACTGTGGAGAAGGCCGGCGACTTGTGGTGTTCCGGTGGCGGGCGGGTGGTTCGCGGTGCACAGTGATCCCATGAGCGACAGCGGAAGCGGTGCGCACTACTACTGGTGCACCCGCCACCACCGGGTCGAGACCGATGCCGACGTGTGCCCCGCCAAGCACGTTCTCGGGCCGTACGCCTCAGCCGCCGACGCGGAGAACGCCCTGCAGTTGGTGCGGGAGCGCAACGAAGCGTGGGACGCCGAGGACGCCCGCTGGGCCGGGGAGGACAGATAGGCGGCGCGGGACGGCCCGCGTCGAGGTACCCCGTGCTCCGCGAGGGCGAGAGCACGTCCCCAAGGAGGGAACCGAGATGGCCGAAGCACAGCAGGCCACCACCCGCCCGGCCGCCAGACGTACGCCCGCCAGGAAGACCGCCGCGGCGGAGCGCTCCGCGGGCGCGACCCGGACCGCGCGGCCGACCACCGCGGCGAAGAAGGCGCCGGCCAGCAAGGCCGCCGGCGGCGCCGGGCGGGCCCCCGCGAAGAAGACCACGGCCGCCGCGAAGAAGACGACGGCCACCGCGGCGAGGAAGGCCCCCGCGAAGAAGGCGGCGACGAAGGCCGCCACCACGGCGAAGAAGACCACGGCCGCCGCGAAGAAGACCACCGCTGCCGCGGCGAAGAAGGCGCCCACCGCGGCGAAGCGGACGACGACGGCGGCGGCGAAGCGGACGACGGCCGCGGCGAAGAAGGCCCCGGCGAAGAAGGCGGCGACGAAGGCCGCCACCGCGGCGAAGAAGACCACCGCGCCGGCGAAGAAGGCTCCCGCCAGGACGGGCGCCGCCGCCCGCAAGGTCACCTCGGTGGCGAAGAAGACCACCACGACGGCGGCGAGGAAGACCGCCACGGCGGCGAAGGCCCCGGCCAGGAAGGCCCCCGCCACGAAGACGACGGCGGCCCGCACGACGGCCGCGACCCGGCCCACCGGCGGTGCCCGCAAGGCGGCGGCGAAGAAGGCCCCGGCGAAGAAGGCGACCGCGACGTCGTCGGCCACCGCCCGCAAGGCGGCCGTGAAGAAGGTCCCGGCGAAGCGGACCACCGCCGCCAAGGCGCCGGCCAAGACGGTCACGGTCACCGCGCGCAAGGCGCCGGCCCGGGCCACCGCCGCCCGCGTCACCGCTGCCCGCGCCACCGCGCCCCGCGCCGGGAGGGCGGGCGCGCGCAAGACGACCGGCTGATCCCGGCGTCGCGGCTCGCGGCGCGTGCCGGGAAGCGGATCATCCGCCACACTGTCAGGATTGACCCCGTGGTGATCCGACGCGTACTCGCGCCCCGCATCGACTTCGGCGCGCTGCGCCGCGAGCTGGGACTGCCCGAGGGTTTCCCGGCCGCGGCGCAGCGCGAGGCCGACGACGCGGCGGCGGCGCCGCCCCGGCCGGCCGTCGACCGCACCGACATCCCGTTCGTCACCGTCGACCCCGCCGGCTCGCGCGACCTCGACCAGGCGATGCACCTCGCCCGCCGCGCCGGCGGCGGCTACCGGGTGACGTACGCGATCGCCGACGTGGCCGCGCACGTGCGCCCCGGCGGCGCGCTGGAGGAGGAGACCTGGCGGCGCGGGCAGACCGTCTACCTGCCCGACGGGACCGTGCCGCTGCACCCCGAGACCCTCAGCGAGGGCGCGGCGAGCCTCCTGCCGGCCGTCGACCGCGCCGCCGTGGTGTGGACCGTCGACCTCGACTCCGACGGCGGCACCGTCGGGGTCGCGCTGGAGCGGGCGCTGGTCCGCAGCCGGGCCCAGCTGGACTACGTCGGCGTCCAAGCGGCCGCCGACGCCGGCCGGCTGCCCGACCCGATCGCCCTGCTGCCCGAGATCGGGGCCCTGCTCACCGCCCGCGGCCTGCGCCGGGGCGCGATCAACCTGCCCCTGCCCGAGCAGGACGTGGAGGCCGACGGCGACGGCTGGCGGCTGGTGCTGCGCGGGCCGGTGCCGATGGAGGAGCACAACGCCCAGATCTCCCTGTTGACCGGGATGGCCGCCGCCGACATCATGCTGGCCGGGCGGATCGGCCTGCTGCGCACGATGCCGGCGCCGAAGCCCGAGGCGGTGGCGCGGCTGCGGGCCGCCGCCGCCCCGCTGGGCGTGCACTGGCCCGACGGGGCCGGCCCCGGCGAGGTGATCGCCGGGCTGGACCCGTCGCAGTCCCGGGCGGCGGCCTTCGTCGACCAGGCGGCCGAGCTGATGCGCGGCGCCGCGTACACCGCCTTCGACGGCGCGCCGCCGGAGCAGCGGGAGCACGGCGGGGTCGCGGCAGCGTACGCCCATGTCACCGCGCCGTTGCGGCGCCTGGCCGACCGGTACGCCACGGAGGTCTGCCTGGCCCTGCACGAGGGCCGGCCGGTGCCCGACTGGGCCCGCGCGGCGCTGCCCCGGCTGCCCGAGGTGATGGCCGCCACCGACCGGACGGCCTCGGCGGCCACCCGGGGCGCGATCGAGCTGGCCGAGGCGGTGCTGCTCCAGCACCGGGTGGGGGAGACCTTCGACGCGGCGGTGCTGGACGTCGACGCGGCCCCGGACGGCCGGGCCCGCCCGGGTCGCCGGCCCGGCGGCACGGTGGCGCTGGACGACCCGCCGGTGCGGGCCCGCTGCCTGGGCGAGCTGCCGCTGGGGGAGCGGATCCGGGTCCGGCTGGTCACCGCCGACCCGGTCGCCCGCTCGGTCGCCTTCGAGCGGGCCTGACCCGACCTGCCCGCCCCGACAGGGCCGGCGACGTCGGGCGCAGCGGGGTTTGTCACAGCGCCGGCCGCTGCTGCCGGTGGGGCGGGTTTGCGAGGATGGCGACATGGCTTACGACGCGAGCACCCTGCCCGACGTGTCCGGGCTGACCGTCGGCATCATCGGCGGCACCGGCGACCAGGGGCGGGGCCTCGCCTACCGGTTCGCCCGGGCCGGCCAGAAGGTGCTGATCGGCTCCCGGTCCGCCGAGCGGGCCGCGCAGTCCGCCCACGAGATCGCGGCGCTGCCCGGCGTTCCGGCCGGGGCCGAGGTCGCCGGTGCCGGCAACGAGGAGGTGGCCCGGCTCAGCGACGTGGTCGTCATCGCGGTGCCGTGGGACGGGCACGCGGCCACCGTCGCCGCGCTCGCCGGGCCCCTCGCCGGCAAGATCGTCATCGACTGCGTCAACCCGCTCGGCTTCGACAAGCAGGGCCCGTACGCGCTCGCGGTGCCGGAGGGCAGCGCCGTCCAGCAGGCCGCCGGGCTGCTGCCCGACTCCCGGGTCTGCGCCGCCTTCAACCACGTCAGCGCGCCGCTGCTGGCCGACCCGGAGATCGACCGGATCGACCTCGACGTGCTGATCTGCACCGAGGACCGGGAGCTGGTCGGCGTGGTCGCCGCGCTCGCCGCCCGGATCCCCGGCATGCGCGGCATCTACGCCGGTCGGCTGCGCAACGCCCACCAGATCGAGGCGTTCACGGCCAACCTGATCGCCATCAACAAGCGATACAAGGCGCACGCCGGCATCCGGGTCACCGACCTCTGACGCCGGGCGGGGCGGGCCAGCCCCGCCGGGACCGCGAAGCGGTGTCGGTCCGCCCGGGCAGCGACCCTCCACTGTGCCCTCGATGACGGCCGGGCTCTGCGTGGCGCCCCCACGACGTCCAGCAGTGATCTCCGCCGGGCACGGTCCGGCGGCGCGTACGGCCGCCGGACCGGCTGACCGGCGTCAGAAGGTGTGCTCGGCGGCGGGGAAGTCGCCGCCGCGGACCTCGTCGGCGAAGCGCCGGGTCGCGTCGGCGAGGGTCCCGGCCAGGTCGGCGTAGCGCTTCACGAAACGGGGTGCCTTGCCGGCGCGCAGGCCGGCCATGTCCTGCCAGACCAGCACCTGGGCGTCGGTGTCCGGGCCGGCGCCGATGCCGACGGTCGGGATCGGCAGCTCCGCCGTGATCCGCTTGGCCACCTCGCCGGGCACCATCTCCAGCACCACGGCGAACGCGCCCGCCTCGGCCACGGCGCGGGCGTCGGCGATCACGTCGTCGGCCGCGTCGCCGCGCCCCTGGACCCGGTAGCCGCCGATGGCGTGCTCGCTCTGCGGGGTGAAACCGATGTGCGCCATCACCGGGATGCCGGCACCGGTGATCGCCGCGATCTGCGCCGCGCAGCGCCGGCCGCCCTCCAGCTTCACGGCGTGGCAGCCGCCCTCCTTCATGAACCGCACCGCCGTGCGCAGCGCCTGCGTCGGGCCCTCCTCGTACGAGCCGAACGGCAGGTCGCCGACGACCAGCGCGTGCCGGGTCGCCCGGACCACCGCGCGGACCAGCGGCAGCAGTTCCTCGACGGTCACCGGCACCGTCGTCTCGTAGCCGAAGACGTTGTTCGCCGCCGAGTCGCCGACCAGCAGCACCGGGATGCCGGCCTGGTCGAAGATCGAGGCGGTGTACTGGTCGTACGAGGTGAGCATCGGCCACCGCTCGCCGCGCTCCTTGGCGGCGATCAGGTCGCGGGTGCGGACCCGCCGGGTGGCCGGGCCGCCGTAGAGGGCGGTCACCTCGGACGGGGTGGACTCCACCATGACTCTCTCCTTCCTCGAGGCCGCGTGCGCGGTCCCCGGGTTCCGCCGCGATCGTCGCACCACCCGACCGGCCGGCGGCAGAGCTCAGTGGAGGATGTCACTCCCGGGCCGACGCCGAACCGGCCCGGGAGCGGCACGGCTCAGCCGTCCTCGCGCCACCGGTTCGTGATCGGCAGCCGCCGGTCCCGCCCGAACGCCTTCATCGAGATCTTCGTGCCCGGCGCGGACTGCCGCCGCTTGTACTCGGCGGTATCCACCATCCGCAGCACCCGGTCGACGACGGCCGGGTCGTGGCCGGACGCGACCAGCCCGTCGCGGCCGAGGTCGCCGTCGACGTAGCCGATCAGGATCGGGTCGAGCACGTCGTAGTCCGGCAGCGTGTCGCTGTCCAACTGGCCCGGGCTCAGCTCGGCGCTCGGCGGCTTGCCGATCGAGCTCTCCGGGATCGGCGGGGTCTCGCCCCGGCGGGCGGCGTCGGCGTTGCGCCACTTCGCGAGCCGCCAGATCAGCGTCTTCCAGACGTCCTTGACGGGGTTGAAGCCGCCGACCGAGTCGCCGTAGAGGGTGGAGTAGCCGACCGCCAGCTCGCTCTTGTTGCCGGTGGTCAGCACCAGGTGGCCCTCCTGGTTCGACAGCGCCATGAGGATCACCCCGCGGACCCGCGCCTGGAGGTTCTCCACGGACACGCCGGAGAGCGACATGTTCGCCAGGAAGGTGTCCACCATCGGCTGGATCGGCTCGACCCGGTAGTCCAGCCCGGTGCGCTTCGCCAGCTCCGCCGCGTCCTCCCGGCTGTGCTCCGAGGAGTGCTGGCTGGGCAGCGACACGCCGACCACCCGGTCGGGCCCGAGCGCGTCGACGGCCAGCGCGGCCACCACCGCCGAGTCGATGCCGCCGGAGAGGCCGAGCACCACCGACGGGAACCGGTTCTTGTTGACGTAGTCGCGCAGGCCGAGCACGAGCGCCTGCCACACCTCGGCCTCGTCGGCCACGGGGGCGATGGTGCCGCCGGTGGCGACGGGACCGCCGGCCGGCGGCGGGACGGCGTCGACCGCGGCGCGCACCACCCGCATGTCGTCGGCCAGCGCCTGGTCGGGGTCGGTCGGCTCCCCGGCCGGCGGCAGCTCGACGTCGTGCACCAGCAGGTGCTCGACGAACTGCGGGGCCCGGGTGAGCAGCGTGCCGTCGGCCGTCACGATCATCGAGTCGCCCTCGAAGACCAGCTCGTCCTGGCCGCCGACCATGTTGACGTACGCGATGGTCGCCCCGGCCTCGGCGGCCCGGCGGCGCACCAGCGGCAGCCGGATGTCGTCCTTGTTCAGCTCGTACGGCGAGCCGTTGATGTTCAGGACCAGGCCGACGCCGGCCTGGCGCGCGACGGCGAACGGGCCGCCGGCCTGCCACAGGTCCTCGCAGATGGTCAGCGCCACGTCCACCCCGCCGATCCGCACGACGGTCAGCGCGTCGCCGGGGACGAAGTAGCGGTCCTCGTCGAAGACCCCGTAGTTGGGCAGGTGGTGCTTGAAGTAGGTGGCCACGACGCCGCCCCGGTGCAGCAGGGCGGCCGCGTTGCGGGCGCCGTGACCCGGCTCGGCGTCGCCACTGACCTGCGGCGGGCCGTCGGCGTCCAGGTAGCCGACCAGCACCGGCAGCTCGCCCAGCCCGTCCGCCGCGAGGTCGGCGGCGAGCCGCTCCAGCGCGGCCTTCGACGCGGCGACGAAGGACCGCCGGAAGACCAGGTCCTCGACCGGATAGCCGGTCAGCGCCATCTCCGGGAACGCGACGAGCTGGGCGCCGGCGTCGGCGGCGCGGCGGGTCCAGTCACGGACCAGGCCGGCGTTGCCGGCGAGGTCGCCGACGGTCGGGTTGACCTGGCACAGGGCGAGACGCAGGGTGGGCATGCCCTCATCTTGCCCCAGCCGTCCGGGCTCGACACGCTGGGCGGGGGCGAGACGGCGGCCACCGCCGCAGGGCGCTGCCGGACGGCGGCGGCAAGCCCGGCGGCGACAGCGACGACGGCGGCGGCCCGTCCCGTCGGGCGGGGCGGGCCGGTCGGGCGGGAGCCGCGACAGGGCGGGACGTGCGCCGGCCGGTCGCGTAACGTCGGCGTAACGAGGCGGGTGGAGACTGGTCGGTCAGGCCGGGGCGCCCCCGGTCGAAGGCGGACAACAGTGTCGCGAGGGGTGGAAGTGGACCGTCAGCAGGAGTTCGTCCTCCGTACGCTGGAAGAGCGGGACATCCGGTTCGTCCGGCTGTGGTTCACGGACGTGCTGGGCACGCTCAAGAGCGTGTCGGTGGCCCCCGCCGAGCTGGAGGCGGCCTTCGAGGAGGGCATCGGGTTCGACGGCTCGGCGATCGAGGGTTTCGCCCGGGTGTTCGAGTCGGACATGGTGGCCATGCCGGACCCGACGACGTTCCAGGTCTTCCCGTTCGAGGGCGGGGTCAGCGGCGAGAGCGCCCGGATGTTCTGCGACATCCTGCTGCCCGACGGCGGCCCCTCCTGGGCCGACCCCCGGCACGTGCTGCGCCGGGCGCTGTCCAAGGCGGCCGAGAAGGGCTTCACCTTCTACACCCACCCCGAGATCGAGTTCTTCCTGCTGGAGAACGGCCCCATGGACGGCTCGGTGCCGATCCCGGTGGACACCGGCGGCTACTTCGAGCACACCACCCACGCGGTGGCCCGCGACTTCCGTCGGCAGGCGGTGCTGGCGCTGGAGCGGATCGGCATCTCGGTGGAGTTCAGCCACCACGAGGTCGCCCCCGGCCAGCAGGAGATCGACCTGCGCTACGCGGACGCGCTGACCACCGCCGACAACATCATGACCTTCCGGCACGTCGTGAAGGAGGTCGCCCTCTCCACCGGAGTGCAGGCCACCTTCATGCCGAAGCCCTTCACCGACCAGCCCGGCAGCGGCATGCACACCCACCTGTCGCTGTTCGAGGGGGAGCGCAACGCGTTCCACGACGCCGGCGACCCGATGAAGCTGTCCAAGGTGGCCCGCGCGTTCATCGCCGGGCTGCTGGTGCACGCCCGGGAGTACACGGCCGTCACGAACCAGTGGGTCAACTCCTACAAGCGGCTCTTCCCGCAGGCGCTGCCGGACCGGGTCACCGAGAGCCCCGCGTACGTCTGCTGGGGTCACCTCAACCGGTCGGCGCTGGTCCGGGTCCCCGCCTACGGCAAGCCGAACTCGGCCCGGGTGGAGGTCCGCTCGCCGGACTCGGCGGCCAACCCCTACCTGGCCTTCGCGGTGCTGCTCGGCGCCGGCATGAAGGGCATCGAGGAGGGCTACGAGCTGCCGCCGGGCGCCGAGGACGACGTCTGGTCGCTGACCAGCGCCGAGCGGCGGGCGATGGGCTACGAGCCGCTGCCGGAGAACCTGGCCGAGGCGATCGACGTGATGGCCGGCTCCGAGTTGGTCGCCGAGGTGCTCGGCGAGCACGTCTTCGACTTCTTCCTGCGCAACAAGCGGGCCGAGTGGGAGCAGTACCGCCGCGAGGTCACCCCCTACGAGCGGCAGCGCTACCTGTCGCTGTAGGGCGGGGGCTGCCGCCGCTGGCGTACTGCCGCTATCGTCTCGATCACCGCGCCGGCACCCCCGCCGGGCGCAGAGGTCGGGGAGGCAGTCGGTGCTGGAGGATCTGCTCAGCGGAGCCTGGCAGAGCGTCGTGTTCGGGGTCGTCGGGGTGGCCCTGATGGCGGCCGGGTTCGGGCTGGTCGACGTGCTCACTCCCGGCAGGCTGCGGGAGCTGATCTGGGTGCGGCGCAACGGCAACGCCGCGCTGCTGCTCGCCGCCAACCAGCTCGGCATCGCCGGGATCGTGTTCACCGCGATCCTGACCAGCTACAGCGACTTCGCCAAGGGGCTGGCCTCGACGGTCCTCTTCGGCCTGATCGGGCTGGCCATCATGGCGCTGGCGTTCTTCGTGCTGGACCTGCTCACCCCGGGCAAGCTCGGCGAGATCATCTGCTCCGACGAGCCGCACCCGGCGGCCCGGGTCAGCGCCGCCACCCACTTCGGCGCCGCCCTGATCGTCTGCGCCTGCATCGCCTGAGCCGGTCTGCCCGCGCCCTGTCGGAGCGGAGTGACCCCGCTCCGCTCCGTGACCACCGTCTGCGGGCACTGCGACAACCGGGCCCGCGGGCGGAGCGGTCGCGTCGCACCCCCGTCGTAGGTTGCGGGGGTGAACCGGACGGACCGTCTCTACGCCCTGGTGGAGGAGCTGCGCGCCGTGTCGCCCCGGCCGCGCAGCGCCCGCTGGCTCGCCGAGCGCTTCGAGGTGAGCACCCGCACCATCGAGCGCGACATCGGCGCCCTCCAGGAGTCGGGCGTGCCGATCTGGGCCGAGCCGGGCCGCACCGGGGGCTACGCGCTCGACCGGGCGCGCACCCTGCCGCCGGTCAACCTCACCCCCGCAGAGGCCGTCGCCCTGGCGGTGGCGCTGCACCGCATGCGCGGCACGCCGTTCGGCGCCGCGGCCGGCACCGCGCTGCGCAAGCTGGTCGCCGTGATGCCGGCCGCCGACGCCGCCGAGGCCCACCGGCTGGCCGCGCGGGTGCACCTGATCGGCGAGGGGCCGGTCACGCCCGTCCCGGCCGGGGTCGCCGACGCCGTACGCGCACGGCGCGTGCTGCGCATCCGCTACGCCGACCGGGCGGGCGCCGGCTCGCTGCGCGACGTGGAGCCGCTCGGCTTCCTCGGCAACCCCCGGCACTGGTACCTGCTGGCCTGGTGCCGGCTGCGCGGCGGCATCCGGGCCTTCCGCACCGACCGGATCACCTCGGTGACCATGCTCGGCGAGCGGGTGCCGGAGCGTGAGCTGGCCGTCGACGACCTCGACATCCCGCACGACCGGATCCGCCGGCTCAGCCTCGTCTGACAAGGACCGGGTTGCCCTCACGCGCGCGGCATCCTGTCCCTCTCGGACACTTCCGCCTGCTGTGGGATCCGGCCGAACCGCCGGAGAAACACCGACAGGACGGTGTCGCGGGCGGGGGCGAGGCTCACCATCTTGATTAGGGATCTTGGGTGATCATAGATTGATGGTGTGGGATTTCTTCGATTCGCGGAGTCCGCGAGGCGTCTGGGTGTTCACCCGGTGACGTTTCGTCTTTGGGCTGGGTCGGGGAGGGTTCCGGTGGCGTGGTTCGGCCGTAGGCGCTGGTTTTCTGCGATCGGTGTCGAGGCGGTAGGCCGGTGAGTGGGAAGCTGCCGCTGGCCGACGGCGAGACGTCCCGCACGGCGTGTGCCCGCGCCTTTGTGCGTGGGGGTGTGGACGAGAAGACCGGTGAGGTGCTGTCCCAGGGTGTGCTTGCGCAGCGGGTCGGCTGGTGTGCTGATCTGGTGGCGGGGATGGTGGGCGCTCTGGTCAGCGAGCACTGGAATGCCGCGGATGTGGGGGTGCTGGCCGGTGGGGTGGATGCGGGTGGCCGGAGGTTGCCGTCGCATGCGTGGATGGCGTTGCGGCGTGTGGGTTGGACGGTCACCGTCCCGGAGGGTGTGAGGGTCAATGACCGGGTCGTGCGGATGGTGCAGGAGCAGGCGGGGCGTGTTCTGCGTTCGGTGGGGTGGCGTGCCGGTCTGACCGCGGGGGTGGTGGCGACGTGGCCGGCCGATCCACGTCAGCGCACTCCCGCCGAGTGGGATCAGGTTCGGGCATCGATCCCTGGCGGGGAACATCTGCCGTCCAGCATCGTCAAGGGCCGAACCCGGCAGGCCGCCACGTTCCTTGCCGCGCATGGCCGGCTGCCGGTGGATGTGTTCGAACTGGAAGGCGTCCCGAAGGTACCGCGGATGTTGCTGCTGGCCGCGTGTGATCGGCAGCAGGCCACCATCGAGCGTTGCGAGGCCGACCCGGGCAGGGTGTTGCTGCGGTTGCAGTTGCCCACCCGCCCGGATCCGCGCGCGTATCGGGACTGGACGTGGGTCGCCTGCCCGATCATCCTGCCGCCCACGGTTCCCGTCTCGGCGGTGCTGCACCTGCCCACCCTCCGTATAACCGGCCGGCAGGTACGCGCCGATGTGGCATACACCCATGCCGTGCCGAAGGCCCAGCCCACCGGTCACACGGTGGCGCTCGGCGTGGACTGGGGCCTCAACACGCTCCTCAGCGCGGGGGCCCTGCGACGTCGCGAGGATGGGCGGATCACGGCGTTGGGGGTTGGTGGCCAGTTCCGGGCCGCCGGAGTCCTCGCCAAACAGCATCGCCTCCGACGCCTGTCAGAACGGCTGCACGCCAAAGACGACCAGTACCTGCGGCTGATCGGCGGCCGCCCCGACGAGCACCTGGAAGCGAAACACGAGGCGCTGCGCGCCGAGATCCGGCACGTGTCCGACCGCCGCTCACACCTCAACGACGCCCTCGCGTGGGCCGCCGCCCGCTGGGCCGTGGACCAGGCGATCGCCGCCAAGGCGAGCGTCATCTATGTGGAAGATCTGCGGTCGATGGAAGCCAAGGGCATGGGCCGCACCCATAACACGCGCCTGTCCCAACAGGTACGCGGAAAGATCAGCGACCGCATGCGCCACCTTGCCGCCGAGACCGGTATCGCCGTGGTCACCGTCCCCGCCCGGAACACCTCCAAACACTGCCCGCAATGCCTGACCCCGCTGCAACACCGCAAATCCCCCGACAAGCCCACCGTGGCGGGATGGAAGTGGGCTATCTGCCCCAACACCGGCGGCTGCGGCTGGCAGGGCGACCGCGACAACGGCGCCTGGCGCCGCATCGCCGCCCGCGGCCTCAGCCACCAGGCCACGACCATCACCGACAAGACCAGCGGGCAGATGGTGATCCGCGCGGTCGTGGACAAACTCGAAACCACAGCCGTCGTCACCCCACCCACCAAAAGCCGCCGGGACCGGTCGAAGACCGGCCCCACCCGGCACACGCCACCACGCCCCGCGCCCAGGCGACGCAGGGCACCCTCCCCCACCCGGCCCCACAGCCGAACGGGCAAGCGTCCGGAGGGACACGCACCAACGGACCGGCTGAAGCTGCCCCGCGCAGCCCACCGACACCAGGGCGTGAACACGACCAGCACACCCACCACCGGCCACCGGCCACGAGGAGCAGCACTGGGCGCAGGATTCCACCTCCACGCCCACGCCTCCCCACCACAGTGGGAAACGATCCCGGAAACCAATCCGACACAGGATCGCCAAGCTGACCAGAGACGCTTTCTCCTGACGGCGCCGGTCGACCGGCCGGCGCGGGGAACGGGAGGCCACACATGACCATCAGCAACGCCGTCACCTGGTTCGAGATCGGCGCCGAGCGGCCGGACGAGGCCCAGCGGTTCTACGGCGACCTGTTCGGCTGGAGCTTCACCGAGGAGGGCACGGCTGAAGCGCCGTACCGGACGACCGAGGGTGGCGTCGGTGCGGGGATCAGCGGAGCGATCCGGGGCACCGGCGGGGCGGGCCCCGACTACGCCATCTTCTACGTGCAGGTGGCCGACGTGGCCGACGCCTGCCGGCGGGCCGAGGCGGCCGGCGGCAAGGTGCTGGTGTCGCTGAAGTCCACCGACAACGGGCTCACCTTCGCCCACCTGGCGGACCCGGCCGGCAACCACGTCGGCGTCTTCGCCCCGCCACCCGGCGCCTGAGCCGCCGGCGTCGGCGTGGGTCGTGCGGCGTCGGCGAGCCGGGCGGCCGGCGGCCCGAGCCGGGCGGCCGGAGGCCGGCGCCGCCGCCGTCCGCCCCGGCGAGGTCGCCGGGGCGGACGGCGTACGGTCACTTGCCGGCCGGGCCGCCGTGCCCGCCGCGACCGCCCGGGCCGGGGAAGACGCCGGCCTCGGCGGCCGCGGTGATGGCGTCCGCCTGCTCCTGGGTGAGCTTGCCGTCCTCGACCGCCTGCGCCAGGCGCTCCTTCAGCGCGGCCTGCCGGTCGGCGGAGTCACCCCGCTCGGGCCGGTCGGCCGGCTTCCGCGCCTCGCGCACCTTCTCCAGCGCGGCCGTCACCTTGTCGGTGGGGACGCCCAGTTCCTCGGCCAGGGCCTCGGCGAACTCCGCCTGCCGCTCGGCCCGCTGCTGCTGCCGCTCGTCGTTGCCGTTGCCGCTGCCGCTGCCGCTGCCGCTGCCGCTGCCGCTCTCGCTGGCGCTGGCGCTCGGCGTCGAGGTGCCGCCGTCCGCGGCGAACGCGACCGTCGGCGCCGCGATCCCCACGCCGAGTACCCCGGCCGCGGCCAGGCCGGCCAGCAGGTGCTTCTTCCTCGTGGTGCCGGACATGCTGTCCTCCATCGGGTCGGTGGGTGGTGCGATGACCTGACCGACGGTGACCAACCCGGCTGGAGGAAAGCCGTGGTGAACCTGTCAGCGAGCTGGCAATCCGCCCGCCGAGCCGGACAAACGGGTTGCCGCGGCGCGCGTCGGCGGTCAGGGTTGGCGGTCGGCAGGCCCACCGGGGCGGAGCAACGACGGAAGGTGACCCTCGTGGCGTTGGCGAAGATCCGGGAAGTGCCGCTCACCGGGGCGGACGCCGGCCCGTACGGCATCACCGTCGGCCCCGACGGCGCGCTCTGGCTGACGCTGGTCCACGCCGGCGCGGTCGCCCGGGTGGGCGCGGACGGCGACCTGCACACCTGGCCGGTGGCGGCCGACAGCCGGCCGCTGATCGTCACGCCGGGCCCCGACGGCGCCCTCTGGTTCACCCGCTCCGGCGACGACCGGATCGGCCGGATCACCACCGACGGGGAGCAGAGCGCCGTCGCGCTCCCGCCCGGGAGCGGCCCCTGCGGCATCGCCGCCGGTCCCGACGGCGCCCTCTGGTACGCGGCGATGACCGCCGACGCGATCGGCCGCGTCACCACCGACGGGGAGGTGACCCAGTTTCCGCTGCCGGTGAGCGGCGGCTTCGCCTCGATGGTCGCCGCCGGCCCGGACGAGGCCGTCTGGTTCACGCTCAACCGGGCGAACGCGGTCGGCCGGATGGGCACGGACGGCGCGGTGGCGCTGCACCAACTGCCGACCGAGGGCGCCGCCCCGGTGGGCATCACGGCCGGAGCGGACGGCGCGCTCTGGTTCGTCGAGATCGGCGCCGGCCAGCTCGGCCGGATCACCCCGGACGGGCGGATCGACGAGTACCCGCTGCCGGACCGGGCCGCCCGGCCGCACGCGATCGTCGCCGATCCGGCCGGCGGCTGCTGGTTCACCGAGTGGGGCGGCAACCGGATCGGCCACGTCGCCCCGGACGGCACGATCGTCACCCACGACCTCCCGACCCCGGCCGCCGAGCCGCACGGCATCACGGTCGCCCCCGACGGCACGGTCTGGGCCGCCCTGGAAACCGGCGCCCTGGCCCACCTGACGCCCTGACCCGCCCGAGCCGGTTCAGCGGACGGCGGGGGCGATCGTGAGGGTGGCCGTCGTCGTGTCGAGGGTGGCGTCGGTGCCGACCGGGACGGTGAGTTGGCCGACGCCGTGGCCGACGGGCAGGCCGCCGAGGACCGGGACGCCGAGGTCGCCGAGGCGCTCGGAGAGCACGTCGGCGACGCTGGTCGACCAGCCGTCCGCGCAGCCGGTGAACTGACCGACCGCCACCCCGGCCAGCCCGTCCAGCGCGCCGGCCCGGCGGAGCTGGGTGAGCATCCGGTCCACCTTGTACGGCGGCTCCTGCACGTCCTCGACCAACAGGACCGCCCCGGTCAGGTCCGGCATGTCCGGGGTGCCCAGCGACGCCACGATCAGGCAGAGGTTGCCGCCCAGCAGCGGGCCCGTGGCCCTCCCCGGCACCCGCACCGGGAACGTCTCCTCCTCGGCGACGGCCGTCACCGTCACCGGCTCGGTGGTCATCAGGGCGGCGTGCAGCGACTCGGCCGAACGCAGCGGGGTGCGCTCGTCCAGCCAGGCCGTCCCGGGGCCGTGCACCCCGGCCAGCCGGGCGCCCCGCCACAGCGCCAACTGCAGCGCGGTGATGTCCGAGAACCCGGCGACCACCTTCGGGTCCCGGCGTACGGCGGCCATGTCGATCGCGTCGACGATCCGCTGCGCGCCGTACCCGCCCCGCGTGCAGATCACCCCGCGCACCTCGGGGTCGGCGAACGCCGCGTTCAGGTCGGCGGCGCGCAGTTCGTCCGCGCCGGCCAGGTAGCCCTGCCGGGCGTACGCGTTCGGCGCCAGCACCGGCCGCAGCCCCCAGCCGGTGAGCAGCTCGATGCCCCGGGCCACCCGCTCGGGCCGGGTCGGCCCTGACGGCGACACCAGCATCACCGTGTCGCCGGGGCGCAGCACCGGCGGTCGTACGGCGGCGGCGGGGGTCGTGCTGGCATGGTCGGGCACAGCGGCAGAGCCTAGTCGCGGCGGGGCGCGGTGCACGTACCGGTCGGCGGACACCGCCGGGCGTGGGACGCCTGGTCCGGTCGGCCGTCGAGGCCGCCGCCGCGCCGGCGGAGGCGTTCGGGGCCCGCCGGAGTCACCGGCTAGCCTCGACGTCGTGGCTACCGCGTTGGTGATCGAGAACGACCCGACCGACGACGTCCGCCGGCTCGGCGAGTGGCTGACCGAGGCGGGCCTCGACCTGTGGGTGGTGCGCGCGCACGCCGGCGACCAGCTCCCCGCCGACCTGGAGGGATACTCCGCGCTGGTGGTGCTGGGCGGCGAGCAGCAGGCGTACCCGCTGCCCGACGGCTCACCCGGTGCGCCCTGGTTCCCCGCCGTCGAGGGGCTGCTCCGCAAGGCCGTCCGGCACCGGGTGCCCACCCTCGGCATCTGCCTGGGCGCGCAGCTGCTGGCCACCGCCCACGCCGGCGAGGTCGAGCGCAGCGCGTCCGGGCCGGAGGTCGGGCCCGGCGTGGTCGGCAAGCGGGACGCCGCCGACGCCGACCCGCTGTTCCGCTACGTCCCGCTGATCCCCGACGTGCTCCAGTGGCACGCCGACGAGATCACCGAGCTGCCCCGGGGCGCCACCCTGCTGGCCGCCTCCACCCGCTACCCGCACCAGGCGTTCCGCCTCGGTGACCGGGCCTGGGGCCTGCAGTTCCACATCGAGTGCGACACCGCGATGATCGCCGACTGGGCCACCGACTCGACGCTGCTGGCCGAGCTGGGCTACGACCCGGACCTGGTGGTGGCGGCCTGCCACGCGGTGATGGTCGACGTCGAGGAGGTCTGGCAGCCGTTCGCCGCCCGGTTCGCCGCGCTGGCCCTCGGCGAGCTGGGCGACGATTCGTCCCGCCGCAGCCTGCCGCTGCTCGGGCAGTGATGAGCCGGCCGACCAGCGCCGCGGGACGGCTCGCCCGCTACGGGTTCGGCATCGTCGGCGGCGACGGCGCCACCCGCGCCGCCGACCTGCTCGGCCCCGACGGGCTGGGCCTGTGGCGGCCGGACGTGCAGGAGCCGACCGACGACCGTGCGGCGGAGCTGCTCGCCGCGCTCTCCCGGGCCGCCGATCCGGACCTGGCGCTGCGCCAGCTGCACCGCATCGTCGAGGCCGAGCGCCGGGCCGCCGGTCCGGCAGCCGCCGGTTCGGCGCTGCTGGAGGCGCTCGCGGACGACCCGGGGCTGCGCCGCCGGCTGCTCGCCGTCCTCGGCGCCTCCTCGGCGCTGGGCGACCACCTGGTCGCCAACCCCGACCAGTGGCCGGCCCTGCGGACCGCCCCGGACGGGCTCGCGCCGACCGCGGAGGGCCGGCTCGACCTGTCCGGCGACGGGCAGCCGGTCGCGGTGCTGCGCAGGGCGTACCGGCTGGCGCTGCTGCGGATCGCGGCGGCCGACCTGACCGGCGGCCGGGGCCTGGAACAGACCATGGCCGCGCTCTCCGCGCTGGCCGACGCGACCCTCGCGGCGGCGTACGAGATCGCCGTCGGCGAGCTGCCGGAGGGCACCTCCCGGCCCCGGCTCGCCGTCGTGGCGATGGGCAAGTGCGGCGGCGACGAGCTGAACTACGTCTCCGACGTCGACGTGATCTTCGTGGCCGCCGAGGACGACGACCTCGCCGCGGCCACCACGGTCGCCACCCGGCTGATCCACGTCTGCGGGTTGGTGGCCTGGCCGGTCGACGCCGCCCTGCGGCCCGAGGGCAACCGTGGCCCGCTGGTGCGGACCCTGGCCAGCCATCTCGCCTACTACCGGCGCTGGGCGCGGACGTGGGAGTTCCAGGCGCTGCTCAAGGCCCGGCCGGCGGCCGGCGACCTGACGCTGGGCCGGGAGTGGATCGACCAGCTCGCCCCGCTGGTGTGGCGGGCCGCCGAGCGCCCCGAGGCGGTCGAGGACGTCCGCGCCATGCGGCGGAAGATCATCGACAACATCCCGCCGAAGGAGCTGGAGCGCGAGATCAAGCGCGGCCCGGGCGGGCTGCGCGACATCGAGTTCGCCGTCCAGTTGCTGCAACTGGTGCACGGCCGGGGCGACGAGTCGCTGCGGGTGCCCGGCACCGTCCCGGCGCTGCGCGCGCTCGTCGCCGGCGGCTACGTCGGCCGGGCCGACGGGGAGGCGCTGCTGCGCGGCTACCGCTTCCTGCGCGGCGTCGAGCACCGCCTCCAGCTCCAGGGGCTGCGCCGCACCCACACCGTGCCGACGGAGCCGGCCGCGCTGCGCTGGCTGGCCGCCGCGCTGGACTATGCGGCCACGCCGGGCCGCAGCGCCGTCGAGGAGTTCCGCGCCGAGTGGGTCACCCACGCCACCGAGGTACGCCGGCTGCACGCCAAACTGCTCTACCGGCCGCTGCTGGAGTCGGTGGCCCGGGTGCCGGCCGACGGGCTGCGGCTGACCCCGGAGGCGGCCCGGCACCGGCTGGAGATCCTCGGCTTCGCCGACCCCGCCGGGGCGCTGCGGCACCTCCAGGCGCTCACCGGCGGGGTGAGCCGCACGGCGGCCATCCAACGCACCCTGCTGCCGGTGCTGCTCAGCGAGTTCGCCGACGCCCCCGAGCCGGACCGCGGCCTGCTCAACTACCGGCAGGTCTCCGACAAGCTCGGCAGCACGCCCTGGTATCTGCGCCTGCTGCGCGACTCCGGGCCGGTGGCCCGCCGGCTGGCCCGGGTGCTCTCCTCCTCCCGCTACGCCGCCGACCTGCTGGCCCGCGAGCCGGAGGCGCTGCGGATGCTGGCCGAGGAGAGCGAGCTGACCCCACGGCCGAGGGGGGTGCTCTGCGAGGGCTTCGCCGCCGCGGCGGCCCGGCACGCCGACCCCGTCGAGGCCACCCGGGCGATCCGCGCGCTGCGCCGCCGGGAGCTGGTCCGCGTCGCCTGCGCCGACCTGCTGAGCCGGGCCGGTTCGCTGGCCCCGTCGCCGCCCCGGCCCGCCGGCGGGCGGGCCGCGCTCGGCCTCGCCGACGTCACCGCCGTCGGCGCTGCCCTGGCGGATGTCACCGACGCCACGCTGGCCGCGGCGCTGCGCGCCGCCCGGGCGGCCCAGCCGCCCCTGCCGGGGCTGCGCTTCGCCGTGATCGGCATGGGCCGCCTGGGCGGGTACGAGTCGAACTACCTCTCCGACGCCGACGTGCTCTTCGTCTACGACACCCCGGCCGGCGCCGGCGAGAACGCGGCCGGCGCGGCGAGCGCCGCCCACGCGATCGCCGAGGAACTGCGCCGGCTGCTCGGCATGCCCGCGCCCGACCCGCCGCTGGGCGTGGACGCCGACCTGCGCCCGGAGGGCCGGCAGGGCCCGCTGGTGCGCAGCCTCGCCGCGTACGCGCAGTACTACGCCCGCTGGTCGAAGGTGTGGGAGGCGCAGGCGCTGCTGCGCGCCCGGTTCGTCTGCGGCGACGCCGACCTCGGCGCCGAGTTCGAGGCGATGGTCGACCCGGTCCGCTACCCGGCCGACGGGCTGACCCGCGAGCAGGTGGTGGAGATCCGGCGGATCAAGGCGCGGGTGGAGCACGAGCGGCTGCCCCGGGGCGCCGACCCGGCCACCCACACCAAGCTCGGGCGGGGCGGCCTCGCCGACGTCGAGTGGGCGGTGCAGCTGCTCCAGCTCCGGCACGCCGGGACGGCCCCGGAGCTGCGCGGCACGCGTACGCTCGACGCCCTCGCGGCGGCCCGGGACGCGGGCCTGGTCGACCCGACGGACGCCACCGAGATGGCGGCCGGCTGGACCCTGGCCGCGCAGGTCCGCAACGCGCTGATGCTGGTGCGCGGCCGGGCCGGTGACCAACTGCCCCGGCACGGCGTCGAGTTGGCCGGGGTGGTCCGGCTGCTGGGCCGCGACGATCCCGGCGAGTTCCTCGACGAGTACCTGCGCACCGGCCGCCGTTCCCGCGCGGCGATGGAACGGGTGCTCGACGCCTGAGCCGGCCGCGCGGCCGGGGTGTTCCGGCCGCCGCCGGGGCTACCGGGTGCGGCGCACCAGCACCACGTTGTCGACCAGGATTCCGGTCTCGCCGTCCGGGCCGGTGGCCTGGCGGCGCGACGTGTCGCGCCGTTCGGTGTGCCACCGGTCAGGGTCGAGGTCGAGCGACGCGAAGGTCTCCTGCGGGGTGGGGCAGCGCACGTCCGGGTGGTGGGCGCGCCCCCACGGCGGCATCTCGCCGTGCTCGACGACGAGCAGCCGGCCGCCGGGGGCCACGGCCCGGGCCGCCGACTGGAGCAGCCGTGCCCGGGGAAACTCCAGCGGCGACTGGAGGAACTGGGCGGAGACCAGGTCGTATTCGCCCGGCGGGAAGGTTCGGGTGAGGTCGTGCCGGCGGAACTCGATGCGGGAGGCGACCCCGGCGGCGGACGCCTCCTCGGCCGCCCGGGCGAGAGCGGTCTCGGCGACGTCGACCGCGGTCACCCGCCAGCCCTGCCCGGCCAGCCAGATGGCGTCGCCGCCCTCACCGCAGCCGAGGTCCAGCACGGTGCCGGCCGGCAGCGCCCCGGCGACCTCGACCAGGACCGGGTTCGCCCGGCCGCTCCAGACCCGGTCGCGCCGCTGGTAGAGCTCCTCCCAGAACCGCGCGGTCTCGTCGTCCACGTCCGGGTGCGGCCGCGGGGCGACCACCGGCGCCGCCGGAGCGTCGTGGTGGTGGTGATGATGATGGTGGCCCTGCCGGGTGTCTCCGGCCGTCGCGTCGTGGTGCACCTCTCGTCCTCCTGTGCGCTGCCCTCGGTGACCTGTCGCGTCGATCGTGCGCGGCGCCGGCGGAGGGAGCAAGGAACGTTGCCGAGATGGCAAAAAGGCGGGAGGCGCCCGGTCAGCTGCCGAGGCGGTACGTGCCGGCGCGCGGCACGGTCACCGCGGTCCAGTCGCCGTCGGCGGCGACGGTGGCGCCGCCGGAGGCGGTCAGCCAGCGGCTGTGCCGCACCCGGACCGGCACCGTGCCGGCGGCCGGCGCCCGGAAGGTCACCGAGGCGCCGTCCCACGCGACGAGGCCGGCCGGCGCGCCGACGATCGGGGTCGGCTCGGCGACCGCCCAGACCCGCCAGTGCGGGCCGGACCAGACGGGCGTGAGATACGGCAGGCCGCCCGTGACCAGCTCGGCCTCGGCCCGCCCCACCCACGACAGCGGGGCGTCCGGCACCGCGACGAACTGCACCGCGTTCTCGGCCAGCCAGTCCCGGTAGCTCGCGGCGGTCAGCTCCACCCCGGTGCCGGCCGCGCCCGGGACGGTGGTGAAGAAGAGGGGGTTCCGGTCGATGTCGGCCTGCCGCAGCCAGCCCCGGGCCAGCGGCACCTCGCCCAGCCTCGCCGCCTCCCAGTAGTTGCGGGTCGGCGGCACCTCGACCCGGCCGGTGAGCCGTTGCCCGTCGAGGAACTCCCGCAGCGGCGCGAAGTACGCGGCCCGCCCGGTCGGGTCGTCGACGCTGCGCAGGTCGGCGGGGGGCGCCGGCGGCTGCCACCAGCACACCGCCGCCAGCAGCGCGGCCAGCGCGACCCGGCCCCGGACCGTGCCCCGCCGCTGCGCCCCGCCCCGGCCGCGTCGGGCCCACCACCGCGTCAGCCGGGCCGGGGGGCGGGCGGCGGCGGCCAGCAGCGGAAGGGCGAACATGACGGCCAGCCGCGTGGCGTTCAGCCCGACCGGGGTGTGCGCCAGCGCCGCCGCCAGCACCCCGGCCGCCGAGAGCAGCGCACCCACGCGCACCGGCCGGTACGCCACCAGCGCGGCGACCAGCAAACTGGTCAGCACGGCGCGCAGCGTGTCGGTGCGGCTGATGTTCATCCAGCCGCCGTCGCCGAAGAGCAGCGCGGTCGCCCCGAGCGGCAGCGCGGCGGCGACGCCGAGCGCCAGGCCGTCGGCGTACCGGCGGGTGAGCAGCAGCGCCGCGCCGGCCAGGCCGACGAAGAGGCCCGCGACCGGGCTCGTCGCCGAGGCCAGCAGCGCCCCGGCGACCGCCAGCCCGAGCCGCGCGAGCCGCCGTCGCCGCGCCCGCCGGTCCGGGGCGGAGCCGGCCGGTGCGGCCGGGCCGCGGGGAAGGGTGAGGGCGAGCAGCGCGCCGAGGCCGAAGGCCACCCCGAGGCCGTACGTCACCCGGCCCGAGACCAGGTTGCCGGCGATGGTGACGACCCCGACCAGGCTGCCGAGCAGCGGCCGGGGCACCCCGGTGCGCACCAGCAGCGCCGCGAACGCGGTCGCCGCCGCCACCAGCGCCAGCGCGCCGGTGACCCGCACCCCGAGCAGCGCCATCACCGGCTGGGAGACCAGGCTGTAGCCGAACTGCTGGACCCCGCCGTACCAGCGCAGGTCGACCGGGGCGAGGCCGTGGGCGGCGAAGAAGTCGGCCCGGGCGACCTGCGCGGCGAGGTCGGAACCGGTCGGCGGGAGGGCGAGACACGTCACGCCGAGGAGCACGGCGGACGCGGCGGCCACCGCCACCACCCGACTGCGCCGCATGCCCACCTCCGTACCGCGACCACCGTACTGGCAGCATGTCCGGCGTGCCTCACCACCTCGCGCGCTGGATCGGCCTGGCCGGCTCGACGCTGCTCGCCGTGGCCGCGTTCCTCGGCGGAGCGCTGCCCGACGGCGATCTGCGCCCCACCCCGGTCAGCATCTGGCAGGGTCCGCACGGCCCGCTGATCATCGCCGCCTGGGCGGTCGGCACCGGGCTGATGGCGTACGCCTGGTGGACGCTGCGCGGCCGGGTGCCGTCGACCCGCTGGGCCCTGGTCACCGTCGGGCTCTGGCTGCTGCCGCTGCTGGTCGCGCCGCCGCTGGGCAGCCGGGACGTCTACGCGTACGCCTGCCAGGGCGCCAGCTACTCCGCCGGCATCAACCCGTACGAGCAGGGCGTCTCGGCGTTGCCCTGCCCGTGGCTGGACACCATCTCCTACATCTGGCGGGACACGTCGGCCCCGTACGGGCCGCTGTTCGTGCTGCTCGCCGGGGCGGTGGTGGAGGCGACCGGGGCGCTGTACGGCAGCATCGTGCTGTTCCGGCTGCTCGCGGTGGCCGGGGTGGGGCTGACCGCGGCCTGCCTGCCGGTGCTGGCCCGGCGCTGCGGCGTGCCGGCCGGCCGGGCGGTCTGGCTGGCGCTGGGCTCGCCGCTGATCGGGGTGCACCTCGTCTCGGGGGCGCACAACGACGCCCTGATGGTGGGGCTGCTCGTGGCCGGGCTGGCGGTGGTGGCGGCCCGGCCGGGTCGCCCCGGTCCGCTGCTGGCCGGGGGAGCGCTGCTCGGCCTCGCCGCCGCCGTCAAGATCACCGCGCTGGTGGTGGTGCCGTTCGCGGCGCTCGCCGCGATCGTCGGGGCGTACTCGATCAGGGCGCTGCTCCGCGACGGCGGGTGGGTGGTCGGCGGGGCGCTCGCGGCGGTCGTCGGCGCGACCCTCGCCACCGGCCTGGGCTTCGGCTGGGTCACCGGGCTGGAGCAGGGCGGCCTGGTGATCGCCTGGACCTCGCCGCCGACGGCGGTGGGGCAGACCGTCGCCTACCTCGCCGCGCCGTTCGGCTGGCACGGCGACCCGCTGCCGGCCACCCGGGGGATCGGGATGGCCGTGCTCGCGCTGGTGCTGGTCTGGCTGTGGTGGCGGGCCCGCACCCGGGAGCCGCTGTGGCACGCCGGCCTGGCGCTGGCCGCCACCGTCGCGCTCGCCCCGCTGTTCCACCCCTGGTACTGGACGTGGCCGCTGGCCGTGCTCGCGGCCACGTCGCGGCGCACCGGCTGGTTCGCGGTCGTCGCGGTGGTCTCGGCGTTCCTGGTCCTCGCGGACGGCACCGGGCTGGCCCGGTACAGCAAGACGGTCGGCGCCCCGCTGATGACGTTGTTGGTGATCGTGGTGGCCGTCCGCTTGGTACGGTCGGCTCGGGCGGCCCGCCGGCCGGCCGCCGTGGACTGAGGAGAGGACGCCGGTGACCACTCCCGGCTCCCCGCCGCCGACCCCGCCCGACACCTCGCGGCCCACCTCGCCCGACACCCCGCCGACGCCCGGCGCCGCCCGCCTGGCCCGGTACGCCGGCCTGGCCGGGGCGGTGCTGCTGGCCGTCGCCGGCTGGCGGGGCGGGGCGCTGCCGTCGATCCCGCTGGACGCCACCCCGGCGGACCGCTGGCGGTCGGACTCCGGGCCGCTGGTGCTGGGCGCCTGGCTGGTCGGCACGGCCCTGCTGGTCGGCGCCTGGTGGGCGCTGCGCCGGGGCGCGCCGTCGACGCGGTGGGCGTACCTGACCGCCGGGCTGTGGGTGCTGCCGCTGCTGGTCACCCCGCCGCTGGGCAGCCGGGACGTCTACTCCTACGCCTGCCAGGGCTGGGCGTACGCGCACGGCTTCGACCCGTACGCGACCGGGGTGGCGGAGGCCGGCTGCCCCTGGGTGGAGTCGGTCGCGCCGCTCTGGCGGGACACGCCCGCGCCGTACGGGCCGTTCTTCGTGCTGCTCGCCGCGCTCGCCGTGACCCTCGGCGGCGGCCTGGTGGGTACGGTCGTGGCGCTCCGGCTGGTCTCCGTCGCCGGGCTGCTGCTGGCCGCCCTCTGCCTGCCGGGGCTGGCCCGGGCGGCCGGCGTGCCCACCCGCCGGGCGGCCTGGCTGGTGCTGGCCTGCCCGCTGGTCGGGGTGCACCTGGTGGCCGGCGCGCACAACGACGCGGCGATGCTCGGTCTGCTGCTGCTGGGCCTGCTGGTGCTGGTCCGCCGGCCCGGCAAGCCGAAGCCGCTGCTGGTGGCCGGGGCGCTGCTCGGGCTGGCGGTGACGGTGAAGGCCACCGCCGTGGTGGTGCTCCCCTTCGCGGCGCTGGCCGCGGTGCTGGGCCGTTACACCGTACGGGCGCTGCTGCGCGACGCCGGCTGGCTGGCCGGCGGGGCGCTCGGCGCGGTGGCGGTCGCCTCGCTGCTGTCCGGCCTCGGGCTGGGCTGGATACGCGGGCTGACCCGCAGCGGCGACTCCGAGCAGTGGACGTCGCCGCCGACGGCGGTGGGCTTCGTCGTCGACTACGCGGGCGGGCTCGTCGGCCGGGACCCGGCCGCGGTGCCGGTGACCCGCACGGTGGCGCTGCTGCTGCTCGCCGTGCTCGTGGCGGCGCTGTGGTGGCGGGCCTGGTCGGAGTTGCGCGGGCTGAACGACGTCCGGCAGCGGGTGGCCCGCCTGGACGCTGCCCGCCCCCGGGTGACCCTGCTCGGCGCGGGGCTGGCGCTGGCCGCCACGGTCCTCCTCGCCCCGGTCTTCCACCCCTGGTACGCCACCTGGCCGCTGGCCCTGCTCGCGGTCGCCGCGGCCCGGACCACCTGGTTCGTGCTGCCCTGCGCGGCGGCGGCCTTCCTCACCCTGCCCGACGGTGCCAGCCTGGCCCGGTTCAGCAAGGCCCCGGGCGCGCTGGCGATGACCGCGCTGGTCGTCGGGCTGGCGGTGTGGGGCCTGCTCCGGCTGCGCCGGGCCCGTGGCGCGCGCCACGGCTGACGGGTCGTGCTGGTCGACCGGGACGGTGCGCTCAGCGGTGCGCCCCGCAGGTTGGGCAGCGGGTACGGTGGCCGACCGGGCCGGGCCCGCGCACCCGACGGCGCAGGGCGATCGCCAGCGGCAGCAGCGCGGGGCCGGCGAGCCCGACCACGAGGGCCGTCGCGGCCAGCGCGGTCCACCCCGGCCGGGGCGCAGCGTTCAGCAGACCGTCCGCCGCCCCGGCCAGCACATGCACCGACAGCAGACCGATCGGGGTGAGCAGCACCAGCAGCGCCCAGCCGCCCCGGTGGTCGGCCCGCAGGGTGAGCCCCGCGCCGAGCAGCAGCACCACCACGAGCAGCACCACGGCGGCGCCGGGCAGGATCTGTTCCGCCGTCCAGCCGTAGTAGCTGACGTAGAAGTCGTAGCGGGGTACCAGGTTGACACCCGTGAGGCCGGCGGCGCCGACGGCGAGCAGGGGAGCCGCCGGCCGGGTCTTCGCCGCGCAGGCGCGCAGCGGGCGGTGGCGGCCTCCACGTTGCGCCGCAGGCGCTCGGTCTCGGCGGCCAGGGTGGCTCCCGCGCTGCGGTCGCCCGCGCCGCCCTGGCCGCCCACGCCGCCCTGGACGGCCGTGCTGCCCAGCGGATCGGTCGCGTCGAGTGGAACACCATGGGTGTCAAGAAGCTCCGGTAACACCCATGGTGTTCCACTGACCCCCGAGTGGCGGAGTCGGCCCGGTCGGGGTGGAACCGTGGAGTCGCTGGTGGCAAGAAAGAAGGCCCTGGGCGAACCCAGGGCCTTCTTCCTGATCTCAGGTCAGCAGTCGAAGTACATGGCGAACTCGTGCGGGGTCGGGCGCAGGCGCACCGGGTCGACCTCGTTGGTCCGCTTCCACTCGACCCAGGTGGAGATCAGGTCGGGCGTGAAGACGCCGCCGTCGAGCAGGTAGTCGTGGTCGGCCTCCAGCGCGTCGAGCACCTCGGGCAGCGAGCCCGGCACCTGCTTGACGTCGCCCCACTCCTCCGGCGGCAGGTCGTACAGGTCCTTGTCGATCGGCGCCGGCGGCTCGATCTTGCTCTTGATGCCGTCGAGGCCGGCCATCATCATCGCCGAGAAGGCCAGGTAGACGTTGGCCGACGGGTCCGGCACGCGGAACTCGACGCGCTTGGCCTTCCGGTTGCTGCCGGTCACCGGGATGCGGGTGCAGGCGGAGCGGTTGCGCTGCGAGTAGACCAGGTTGACCGGCGCCTCGAAGCCCGGCACCAGCCGGCGGAACGAGTTGACCGTCGGGTTGGTGAAGGCCAGCAGCGACGGGGCGTGGTGCAGCAGGCCGCCGATGTACCAGCGGGCCATGTCCGACAGGCCGGCGTAGCCGGTCTCGTCGTAGAACAGCGGCTCGCCGTTCAGCCACAGGCTCTGGTGGGTGTGCATGCCGGAGCCGTTGTCGCCGAAGAGCGGCTTCGGCATGAAGGTGGCGGTCTTGCCGTTGGCCCACGCCTCGTTCTTCACGATGTACTTGAAGAGCTGGAGCTGGTCGGCCGCGTGCAGCAGGGTCGAGAACCGGTAGTTGATCTCGGACTGGCCGGCGGTGCCCACCTCGTGGTGCGAGCGCTCCACGGTGAACCCGGTGTCGACCAGCCGGCGCACGATGCTGTCGCGCAGGTCGGCGTAGTGGTCCACCGGCGGCACCGGGAAGTAGCCGCCCTTGTACGGGGTCTTGTAGCCGCGGTTGCCGCCCGGCTCCTCGCGGCCGGAGTTCCAGGCGCCCTCGATCGAGTCGATGTAGTAGAACGACTGGTGCGCCGAGGTCTCGTGGCGGATGGAGTCGAAGATGTAGAACTCCGCCTCCGCGCCGAAGTAGGCGGTGTCGGCGATGCCGCTGGCCGCCAGGTACGCCTCGGCCTTCTTCGCCACGTTGCGCGGGTCCCGGCTGTAGGCCTCGCGGGTGAACGGGTCGTGGATGAAGAAGTTGAGCGCGAGGGTCTTCTGCGCCCGGAAGGGGTCGATGAAGGCGGTGGCGACGTCCGGGAGCAGGAGCATGTCCGACTCGTGGATCGCCTGGAAACCGCGGATCGACGAACCGTCGAAGGCCAGGCCCTCGGTGAAGAATTCGTCGTCGACGGACTCGACCGGCAGGTTGAAGTGCTGCATCACGCCGGGCAGGTCACAGAAACGTACGTCGACGAACTTCACGTCCTCGTTCTTGAGGTATCGCAGGAGTTCCTCGGGATTGGCGAACACACGTCCTCCTGGCACGTCCACGGGTGGCTAGGCTCTTGGCGACGCTATGGCCGGGTGGTTGCCCGGCCATGTCTTGAGTGTTTCTGCCGTGTTACGTCCCTCGCGGAGCGTCATCCGCGCTGCTCCGGCGGGGGTGAGCGGGCGACGGAACACCGCCGGCTGTGCCAGTGTATTGACACTTGCTCGCTTTGGTCCCTTTTTGCGCCCGGGGTGCCGGCGACCGTCCCCGAGCCGCCCGTACGCCCTGGATACCCTTGACCGTTGTGAGCAACCCGCCTGACCGCCCCGTGCCGCCCGCGTCCGATCCCGCCTTCACCCCGCCCAGCCTGGGCCGCCGGTTCGGCGCGCTGGTGATCGACTGGGTGCTCTGCCTCCTCGCCGCCCGGGGCTTCGCCGATCCGGTCCGCGACGGGTGGGCGCCCGTGCTGGTGCTGATCCTGGAGTACGGCTTCTTCCTCGGGCTGTTCGCCCAGACGCCGGGCATGTTCATCACGAAGATCCGCTGCGTCGCGTGGGCCGACGGCGGGCGCATCGGCCTCGTCCGGGCGCTGCTGCGCGGCGTGCTGCTCGCCCTCGTCGTGCCGGCCCTGCTGATGGACAACCACCGCCGCGGCCTGCACGACCGCCTCGCGGGCTCGGTCGTCACCGACGCCCCCCGCCCCTGACCCCCGCTCGTCCCGCCTCCCTCCCGCGATCTTGCACTTCCTGCCCGGACGTACGGGGCATCGGCGGTAGCGGTAGGGCCGAAACCGCAAGATCACCGAGGAGCGGGAAACGGGGAGGGAGGGGGAGAGACGCGAGAGCCGGGCCCGACAGGGCCCGGCTCTCGTTGCGTACGTCCCGGTGGGTCAGCGACCGCGCGACTGGCGGAACGCGCCGCGCGGGGGTCGCATGTTCTTCGGGATCGCGCCCTTGGGCATCTGCGGGCGGGCGGTGAGCGCCTTGAGCCGCTTGTCGAGGGAGTTGACGTCCTTGCCACTGAGCGTGCGCGGCAGCCGCATCAGGGTCATCCGCAACTTGCGGACCGGCAGTTGGCCCTCCTCCTGCCCGATCACGTAGTCGTGCAGCGGTGCGTTGCCGATGACCTTGGCAAGCCGCCGCTTCTCCTGGCCGAGCAGACCGCGCACCCGCTGCGGGTTGCCCTCCGCCAGCAGGATCACGCCGGGCCGGCCGATGACCAGGTGGACCATGTCCATCTGCGTGGTGGAGCTGACGGCCGGGGTGACCCGCCAGTCGCCGCGCATGCTCTCCATGATCTGGGCCGCCGCGCCCGGCTGCCCCTCGGCCGCGTTCATCATCGCCCGGTTGGACCGCAGGTTGAGCACGATCAGCAGGCAGAGCAGGGCGAGCAGGATGCCCAGCGGCAGCCAGATCCAGCCCCAGAGCAGGACCGCGACCACGGTGAGCGCGAGCGGGATCAGCACCGCGCCGGCGGCCAGCGGCGCGAACCACCTGTCCTGCTTGGCGGTGAACTTGAACACCATCCCGATCTGCTTCAGCCGCTGGCCGAACGAGACCTTCTCCTGGGGCTTTGCCATGCCGCTGAGTCTAGTGGTCGCCGCACGCCGCGATCACCCGCGGCCGGGCTGAGTACCTTACGTCGCCGTACCGCCCCCAGCGGTCGGGAGTAAGGCGGGGGAGCGGGCGAAGATCAGGCGGCGCACCCATGCCCCGGGGGCACCTTCGCGCGGAGAGTCAGAGTCGACAGCGACGACGACCTCAGGGAGCCCGAGATGTTCGGCACCGACGCGGACTTCATCCTCTCCATCCACCGTACGTACGCCGCCGAGCTGCGCGCCGAGGCCGCGGCCGACCGGCTCGCCCGCGCCCTGCCACGCCGCTCCACGCGCGGCTGGCTCGGCCGGCGGCAGCATCCGGGCCGCGCCGGCGACGTCCGCCGGTGAGCGCCCCCGCGCCCCCGGCGGCCGCCACCGTGCCGCCGGGGGCCGCCGCCGACCCGTCGAGAGTCGCCACCGTGCCGCCGGGGACCGCCACCGTGCCGGCGGGGGCCGGCGCCCCGCCAGGACCCGCGCCGTCCGGCGGGCCCGCTCAACCGTCCGGCGGGCAGCCCGCCCCGGCGACGGCCGGGCCGTCGGTCGCCGGCCGGCCGGTCAGCGGAATCGAGGGCGGCGAGGGGCGTGGCATGCTCGGTGCCGTGACCGCACGCGCCGCCAGCACCGTCCTCGTGGGCCGACAGCCGGAACTCGCGGCCCTGCGCGACGCCCTCGCCCGGGCCCGCGCCGGCGAGCCGACCACCGTGCTGGTCGGCGGCGAGGCGGGGGTGGGCAAGACCCGGCTGGCGGAGGAGTTCGGCCGGTCGGCCACCGACGCCGGGGCCCGCCTGCTGGTCGGCCAGTGCCTCGAACTCGGCGAGGCCGGCCTGCCCTTCGCGCCGTTCGCGGCGGCGCTGCGCGCGGTGCTGCGCCGCGACGGCCCCGGCGTCTTCGACGGGTACGAGGCGGAGTTCGCCCGCCTCCTGCCGGAGCTGGCCCGGGGGCCGGTCGGTGTTGCCGCGCCCGCCCCGGCGCCGGTCTCGGACGCCCCGCGCGGCTACCTGTTCGACCTGGTCGCCGAGCTGTTCGAGCGGCTCGCCGCCGGGCAGCCCCTGGTGCTGGTGATCGAGGACCTGCACTGGGCCGACCGGTCCACCCGCGACCTCATCGCCTTCCTGGTGCGGGCCGCCCGCACCGCCCGGCTGCTGCTGGTCTGCACCTACCGCACCGACGAGCTGCACCGCGGGCACCCGCTGCGGCCCTTCCTCGCCGAGCTGGACCGGGCCCGCGGCGTCGAACGGATCGAGCTGGGCCGCCTCGACCGGGACGGCACCGGCGCGATCCTGGCCGACCTGCTCGGCGCCGAGCCGCTCGCCCGGGCGGTCGACCACATCCACGACCGCACCCAGGGCAACCCGTTCTTCATTGAGGAGCTGGCCGCGGCCGGCGGCCCGGTCGGCTGCGCCGCGCTGCCCGAGACGCTGCGCGACCTGCTGCTGGCCCGGGTGGACCGGCTGCCCGACCCGGCCCAGCGGGTGCTGCGCATCGCGGCGGCCGGCGGCACCCGCTTTGCCCACCAGCTCATCGCCGAGGTGGCCGGGCTGCCCGAGCCCGAGCTGGAGGACGCGCTGCGCGCCACCGTCGCCGCCCAGCTCGTCGTGGCCGACCCGGAGGGCGACTACGAGTTCCGGCACGCCCTGGTCCGCGAGGCGGTGCACGACGAGCTGCTGCCCGGTGAGCACGCCCGGCTGCACGCCCGCTTCGCGGCGGCCATCGAGGCGCAGCCGCACCTGGTCGTCGCCGGTCGCGCCCCGGCCGAGATAGCCCACCACTGGTACGCCGCCCACGACCACCCCCGCGCCCTGGTGACCGCCCGCACCGCCGCCCGCGCCGCCGCCGACCGGTACGCGTACGCGGAGCAGAGCCGGCTGCTGGAGCGGGTGCTGGAGCTGTGGGAGCTGGTGCCCGACGCGGCCGACCGGCTCGACATGGACCACCTCGCGGTGCTGGAGGAGACCATCGCGGCGGCCACCACCGCCGGCGACTACCAGCGCGCGCTCACCCTCACCCGGGCCGCCCTGGCCGAGGTGGACACCGACGCCGAGCCGCTGCGCGCCGCGCGGCTGCTGGACCGGCGCGGCCGGATGCTGGCCATGCTCGGCAAGAGCGACGGCACGACGGAGCTGCGGGAGGCGTACCGGCTGGCCTCGGGGGTGCCGGACGGGCCGGAGCGGGTCCGGCTCCTCGCCGACATCGCGGCGCACCTGATCAGGATCGACCCGGAGCAGGCCGACGCGCTCGCGGCCGAGGCGACGGCGGCGGCCGAGGCGCTCGGCGAGGACCTGGGGCTGCTGCCGGCCCGGATCGTGCTGCTCTGCCGCACCGCGGCCTCGGTCGACCTCGGCCTGGCCGAGCTGCGCCGGGTGGAGGAACGGGCCCGCGCGGCAGGGAACGCGCCGGCGCTGGTGAGCGCCCTGGTCCACCTTTCCGACGTGCTCTTCGAGCTGGGCCGGTACGCCGAGTCGGCCGACGCGGCCGCCGCCGGGGTGACCGAGGCGCGGCGGGTCGGCATCAGCCGCTCCACCGGCGCCTACCTGCTGTCGAACCAGGCCGAGGCGCTGATCGCCCTGGGCCGCTGGGACGAGGCCGACGCCGCCTGCGCGGACGCCGCCCGGATCGACCTGCCGGGCGTCTCGGGGCTGCACTGGCTCCAGCTCCGCGCCGGTCTGCGGCTGGCCCGGGGCCACCCCGCCGCGGACGAGCTGGTGGGCCGCGCCCTCGGCTTCCTGGGCCGGCCCTACCTGTGGCCGAACCACCGGCTGCCGCTGCGGGAGCTGCGGATCGAGGCGGCGCTGGCGGCCGACGACCGCGCCGAGGCCGTACGCGCGGCCCACGCGGCGCTGGCCGACGAGCGCCTGCCGCAGCTGCCCCGCGAGGGCTGGCCGGTGCTCAGCGCCGTCGCCCGCACGGCCGCCCGGGCCGGCGACCCCGAGCTGGCCGCCGCGGTGTCCGCGCTCGCCGCCGGCCTGCCGGCCCGCTGCCCGGCCGAGCGGGCGCACGCCGCCCAGGTGGGCGCCCTCCTGGCGGCCGGCGACGAGGCGCTTGCGGCGTGGCGGGCGGCGGTCGCGGCGTGGCGGGCGGACGGGCAGCCGTACCCGCTCGGACGCGCGCTGCTGGCGCTCGCCGAGGCGGCGGCCGCGGCGGGGGAGCGGGACGAGGTGGCGGCGGCGGTCGGCGAGGCCGCCGCGATCGCCGACCGGCTCGGCGCGGCGCCGCTCGCGGAGCAGGCCGCCACGCTGGCCCGCCGGGTCGGCCTGCGCGGGGCCACCCGGGGCCGCCCCGGCGCGGACCTGCTCACCCTGCGCGAGCGGGAGGTGCTGCGCCTGGTCGCGCAGGGGCACAGCAACAGCCGGATCGCCGAGCAGCTCTTCATCTCGCCGAAGACGGCCAGCGTGCACGTCTCCCGGATCATCGCCAAGCTCGACGTGAGCAACCGCGTGGAGGCCGCCGCGCTGGCCCACCGCCTCGGCCTGCTCGGCGAGCCCACCGCCCCCCGCTGACCCTCGATCGAGGGCCGCCCGAGGGGCGGAGGCTCGTCGCGACGTGCGGCGGTGCCGGCGCGCCGGCCGGGGTGGGTCAGCCCGCGGTGACCTGGGTGCCCTCGCGGGCCTCCAGCGCCTGCCGGTAGAGCCGGCCGGCCCGGTACGACGAGCGCACCAGCGGCCCGCTCATCACGCCCGCGAAGCCGATCTCCTCGGCCTCCTCGCGCAGCTCGACGAACTCCTCCGGCTTGACCCAGCGGGTGACCGGGTGGTGCCGCGGGGAGGGGCGCAGGTACTGCGTGATGGTGATCAGCTCGCAGCCGGCGTCGTGCAGGTCACGCAGCGCCTGGGAGACCTCGGCGCGTTCCTCGCCCATGCCCAGGATCAGGTTGGACTTGGTGACCAGCCCGTCGGCGCGGGCCTGCCGGATCACGTCCAGCGAGCGCTCGTAGCGGAACGCCGGCCGGATCCGCTTGAAGATCCGCGGCACGGTCTCCACGTTGTGCGCGAGCACCTCCGGCCGGGCGCCGAAGACCTCGGCGAGCTGCTCGGGGACCGCGTTGAAGTCGGGGATCAGCAGCTCCACGCCACAGCCGGGCTGGAGGGCGTGGATCTGCCGGACGGTCTCGGCGTAGAGCCAGGCGCCGCCGTCGGGCAGGTCGTCCCGGGCCACGCCGGTGATGGTCGCGTAGCGCAGGCCCATCGAGACCACCGACTCGGCCACCCGGCGCGGCTCGTCGGCGTCGAACTCGGCCGGCTTGCCGGTGTCGATCTGGCAGAAGTCACAGCGCCGGGTGCACTGGTCGCCACCGATGAGGAAGGTGGCCTCCCGGTCCTCCCAGCACTCGTAGATGTTGGGGCAGCCGGCCTCCTGGCAGACGGTGTGCAGCCCCTCGCGCGAGACGAGCCCGCGCAGCTGGGTGTACTCCGGCCCCATCTTGGCCTTGACCTTGATCCACGGCGGTTTGCGCTCGATCGGCGTCTCGGCATTGCGCGCCTCGATGCGGAGCAGACGCCGCCCCTCGGGGGCGGGCGTCGCGGTGCGCGCTACCTGGCCGGTCGTCGGCGCGGAGTGCTCGATCGTCACGAAACCGAGCCTACGCCCGACGGCCGCCGTCGATGTACCGCGGGCGACCGGCGTCACGCCGATAGCCTTGTGACGCCGGACACCGGAGGCGGGAAAATCGCGTCACAGCAGGCGTCGGCGGGGTGCTACGGTTCCCGGCAGAGCTGTGACGGAGCCGAGTAGCGGCCCGATCCGCCAGCCGAGAGAGCCGCCGGTTGCTGTGAGGCGGTCTGGCGCCGGACCGCGAAGACCCTCCCGAGCTGCGGGAAGAACGGCGCGTGCGCGCCAAGTAGAGCCCGCCCGGCTGGCCCCGGTGAAAAGGCGACGAACGAGGCCCCCGCCAGCGGGGGTGAAGGTGTGGTGGCACCGCGAGGTTCCCGCTCGCCCACACCTCCCGGGGATCGCGTTGCGATTGATCGAGGAGGTAACCGCCGTGCAACGCATCCTTTCCCACCAGCTCTCCGCCCATGTCGGCGCAACCGTCCGGATCGCCGGCTGGGTTCACCGCCGCCGGCTGCTCAAGTCGGTGGCGTTCCTGATCGTCCGGGACGCGGCCGGCCTCGCCCAGGTGGTGGTCGCCGACCCGGCCCTCCGCGCGGGCCTGGAGAAACTGACCGAGGAGACCGTCGTCGAGGTCACCGGCACGGTGGTCGCGAACCCGACCGCTCCCGCCGGGGTCGAGGTCGCCGAGCCGACCGTACGACCGCTCGGCCCGCCCGCCGTGCCGCCGCCGTTCGACCTCTACCGGCCGGCGCTGACCGCGAGCCTGCCCACCCAGCTCGACCACGCGCCCGTGGCGCTGCGTCACCCGACCCGTTCGGCGGCGCTGCGCGTCTCGGCGGCGGCGGTGGCCGGCTTCCGCGCCGCGCTCGACGCCCGCGACTTCGTCGAGATCCACACGCCGAAGGTGGTCGGCTCGTCCACCGAGAGCGGGGCGAACGTGTTCGCGCTGGACTGGTTCGGCCGGCCCGCGTACCTGGCCCAGTCGCCGCAGTTCTACAAGCAGCTCATGGTCGGTGTCTTCGAGCGGGTCTACGAGGTCGGGCCGGTGTTCCGGGCGGAGCCGCACGACACGGTGCGGCACCTGGCGCAGTACACCTCGCTCGACGCCGAACTCGGCTTCGTCACCGACCACCGGGACGTGATGGCCGTGCTGCGGCACACCGTGGCCGGCATGCTCGACGCGGTACGCGCGCGGGCCGGCTCCGCGCTCGCCACGCTCGGCGTCGAGGCCCCCGAGGTGCCGGCGGAGATCCCCGCCGTGCACTTCACCGAGGCCCTGGAGATCGCCGGCGCGCCGGCCGACGAGCCGGACCTCGCCCCGGCGCACGAGCGGGCGCTGGGGGAGTGGGCGCGGCGGGAGCACGGCTCCGAGTTCCTCTTCGTCACCGGCTACCCGATGGCGAAGCGGCCCTTCTACACCCATCCCGACCCGGCGCGGCCCGCGTACTCCAACGGGTTCGACCTGCTGTTCCGGGGACTGGAGCTGGTGACGGGCGGGCAGCGGCTGCACCGGCACGCCGACTACCTGGCGGCGCTCGCGGCCCGCGGCGAGCCCGTCGAGCCGTACGCCGGCTACGTCGACGCGTTCCGGCACGGGATGCCGCCGCACGGCGGTTTCGCCATCGGGCTGGAACGCTTCGTGGCCCGGCTGACCGGTGCGGCCAACGTCCGGGAGGTGACCGCCTTCCCCCGCGACCTGCACCGGCTCACCCCGTAGGCCGTTCTCGGTCGCTGTGGAGCCGGTGTCGATCACGACCCGCTCCACAGCGACCCGGCCCGGTTGCCGTCCTCGGCCGTGTCGGAGGCCGGCCGCGGCGTCCTGAGCCCGGGCCGGATGTCAGCCGCGGGCGCGCAGCCGGCCGCGCAGCGCCCGGCGGGCCACCGGGCCCAGATCCTCGACGACCTCCATCAGCACCGCGAGGCGTTCCAGCGCGTCGAAGGCGTCCCGTGCGCCGGTGGGGTCGACCCCCTCGAAGAGTTCCAGGCCGACGAACGCGGCCGAGACCGCGCTCGCCAGCCCCGCCGGGTCGGCGACCGTGGCGACCGGTGAGTCGCGCAGCACCCGGCGCAGCACCGTCTCGATCTCGGCCGTCCACATTCGGAGCGCGGCGGCCGTCGACTCGGCGAGCCGCTGGTCGGTCTGGGCGCCGGCGAGCAACTGGGCCAGGACCGCCACGTTGCCCTCGGCACGCTCCTGCTCGTGCAGGGCACGACCCAGGTCGAGCAGTTCGCGCAGCGACCGTACCTCCGCGAAGCGTTCCCGGTATGCCGCGACGCGGGCCGCTGTCGCGCTGCGGCAGGCCTCGGCGAGCAGGGCGTCGACGCTGCCGAAGTGGTAGAAGACCAGGGCCTGGTTCACCCCGGCCGCCGCCGCGACGGTGCGGGCCGAAACGCCGGCGATGCCGTGGGTGCGGATCGCCGCGAGCGCGCCGTCGATCAGCTTTTGGCGGGTGGCGGCCATGGCTGTCCTTTCGTCAGTGGCGGGGATTCTCCCGCAGCGGCCGCACGGCTGCCGGCACCGGTGCCCGGCCGGAACGGACGTACTGGACGGTGAAGCTGCCCGAGTATCCGAACAGCGGCCCGACGAGAGGATTGCTCACCCGCACCTCGATGCCGAATCGCCCGTGGTGGTCGTCGTACCACTCCCGTAGGTGCGCCTGCCCTGTCAGGACCGCCGGGCAGGGCACCCCGCCGCGGAAGCGCTGGGCACCGCTGCGGATGGTCAGCGCGCCGGTCGCGTCGACGCCCAGGTGCAGGTCGACCGCGAGGTGCTGGTGCGTGCCGAGGTAGTCGACCAGGACCTGGCGCTGCGGGCTGTAGACCATGGTGGCGTCGAAGCGGCGGCGACGGTGCGTCGACACCTGGAAGGTCCGCACGAACGTCAGCGTGGGTCGGCGGTACGAGTCGGCGTAGGCGTAGTTCTCGATGGTGAACGGAATGCCGACGCCGGTCTCCGGGAACAGGATGTGCCGCAGGGCGCCCAGCCGCAGGAACGGCGCGGTGAAGGCGGGCCCCCGCCAGAGGCGGTCCATGATGCCGGTGCCCACGCAGCCCACGTCGGTGTCGCCGTCGACGCCGAAGCGGCGCTGCAACTGCGGGTGCAGTCGGCCGAAGTTGGCGCCCAGGGCGCGCTGGAAGACGGAGGTCACAGCTTCTCCAGGACGGACGGTGGACGGGCGGCGAGACGGTCCGGCGGCCGGCGTCGACAGCGGCGGGCGGCCGGGGTATGGGGACGGGGAGGCAGCGCCAGCACGACCACCGACGCGGCGAGCACCGCACCGGCCGCGGTCGCGGACCCGTCGGTGACCGACGTGACCAGCGCGCCGACGCCGGTCACCGCGAGCACCCGCAGGGCCAGCTCCCGCCCGGCGTTGCGCTGTGCGCGCTCCGGGGGCACGCCGTGCTCCAGCCACAGCCGCAGCCGGTCGAACGACCACGCGGTCGCCCAGCCGAGCAGCGGGCGGAACACGAGATCGGCAAGCCGGCCCAGCGGACCCCAGCGGGTGGCGTACGTGTAGCCGGTCAGGAAGCGCACCCCGCCCGGGCCTGGCACGTATCGCCAGTAGCCGGAGCCCGACGCGATCAGCGAACGCGGGTCGTCGGAGCCGAAGTGCAGGGCCGAGGTGCACGTGCCGTCCGGTCGCGTCCGCTCACCGGCGTGCACGCCGTGGCCGCCGATCCGCACCCCGGGCAACACGGTGGTGGAGTAGCGGAACCGGGCGGGCGTGGTGCCCGGCACCGGGTCGATCCGGCTGAAGCGGACATCCCACCGGCGATGCGCCGTGGGGTCCTGCGTCGCAGACCACACCCGTTCGACCGGTGCGGCGATCAGCGCCTCGACATAGACAGCCCGCACTGGATCCTCCCCACTTTGAGCAGTCGCTCAAGGGGGACGGTACCTCACGCTTGAGCGACCGCTCAAGTGCGTGGAGTCGCGTCCACCGAACCGCGGCCGGGTCCCGGGGTATGAAGGAGCGGGGCCTCGGACGAGACCCGGACGGCCTGAGCCGTGGCCGGGCAGCGGGGTGTGGGAGGAGGGTGATGGGCGAGCGGTTCCGGCCGACGCTGCGCGATCTGCTGCACCTCCGCGAGGCACACGGCGCCCACCGGGTCGCGTTGCGGGCCGGCGTCAGCGTCCTCGTGCCGCTGCTCGCGGTGCTGGCGGCCGGCCACCCGGACTGGTCCCTGTACGCCGCGTTCGGCGCGTTCACCTCGCTCTACGGGCGCAACCACGTGCACCTGTCCCGGGCGGCGATGCAGGCGAGCGCCGGGGCGGCGCTCACGGTGTCGGTGGTCCTCGGGGTGCTGGTCGGCTCCCTGGAGTCGCGCGCGTGGGTCGCGGTGCCGGCCGCGGCGGCCGTCGCGGCGGCGGGAGCCGTGCTCGCCGCCGCGCAGGACTGGCACCCGCCGGGACCGCTCTTCCTCGTCTTCGGGTTCGGCGCCGCGGCGTCGGTGCCGCACGCGGTCTCCGACGTGCCGACTGCGGCGGCCGTGGCCGGGCTCAGCAGCCTGTTCGCGCTGCTCGTCGGCGCCGTCGGCAGTGTCCTGCGGCGGCAGCGGAGCCGTCCCGCGCGGCTGCGCCACGTGTGGACCTGGGAGCCGGTCCGCTACGCCGTCGCCGTGGTGCTGGCCGGCGGCGCGGCGACGGCCATCGGGATCGGGCACCCGTACTGGGCGATGGTGGCGGCGGTGGCGCCGCTCAGCGCCCAAGGCGTCACCGCCCAGTTGGTGCGCGCCGGGCACCGGATCGTCGGCACCCTGCTCGGGCTGCTGACCAGCGCGGCCCTGCTCGCGCCGGGGTTCTCGCCGGTCGCCACCGTCCTGGTGGTGGCGGTGCTCCAGATCGTCACCGAGCTGCTGGTGGGGCGCAACTACGGGCTGGCGCTGCTGTTCATCACGCCGATGGCCCTGCTGATGGGCCAGCTCGCGGCGGCCCGCCCGGTGGGGTCGCTGCTCTTCGACCGGGGCGTCGAGACGGTGATCGGCGCCGCCATCGGCGGGGCCGTCGTCCTGTGCCAGCCCTGGCTCCGGCGCCGCGGCGGTGCGCCGGAGCACCCGCCCGAACCGGCCGATCAGGTCTGACCGCCGGGGCGTGAGCGGGTGCCCGGTGCCCGGTGCCCGTCGGCGGTCAGGCCGGGCCGGGGCAGCGTGAGCGGGGGTGCGTCCCGCTACCGGTCAGGCCGGGCCGAGGAGGTCCCAGAGGTTGCCGGCGATGTCGCGGAAGACCGCCACCCGGCCGTACGGCTCGGTGCGCGGCGGCCGCACGAACTCGACGCGCGCCTCGACCATCCGGCGGTAGGTGGCGTCGAAGTCGTCGACCTGGAGGAAGAAGCCGACCCGGCCGGCGACCTGGTCGCCGACGGCCTGCGCCTGCCGCTCGCCGTCGGCGCGGGCCAGCAGCAGCCCGGTCTGCGCGCCGGGCGGTCGGACGACGACCCAGCGCTTCGGGCGGCCGTCGTTGGTCAGCGACGGCGAGTCCTCGACCAGGTCGAAGCCGAGCACCTCGGTGAAGAAGTCGATGGCCGGGTCGTACTCGGCGACGACGACGGTGACGAGATCGATCCGCACGGGCGGAGGTCAGGCCGCGACGAGGGCCGGCAGGTGGCGCTCGACCACCGGCAGCACGTCGGCCACGGTGACCGGGCGGCCCAGCTCGGCGGTGAGCGAGGTGACGCCGGCGTCGCGGATGCCGCAGGGCACGATCCGGTCGAAGTGGCCCAGGTCGCAGTCGCAGTTGATCGAGAAGCCGTGCAGGGTGACCCCGCGGGCGACCCGGATGCCGATGGCGGCCACCTTGCGGGCCGGGCCCCGGTCGTCCTCCGGCACCCAGACCCCGCTGCGCCCGTCGACCCGGCCGGCGGCCAGCCCGAACTCGGCGCAGACGTCGATCAGCAGCTGCTCGGTGCGGCGTACGTAGGCGACCACGTCCACCGGGTCCGGCAGCCGCACGATCGGGTAGCCCACGAGCTGCCCCGGGCCGTGCCAGGTGATCTTGCCGCCCCGGTCGACGTCGACCACCGGCGTGCCGTCCATGGGCCGGTCCCACGGCTCGGTGCGCTTGCCGGCGGTGTAGACGCTCGGGTGCTCCAGCAGCAGCACCGTGTCGCCCCGCTCGCCGGCCACCACCGATTCGTGCAGCCGGCGCTGCTCGTCCCAGGCGGCCTGGTAGTCGAGGAGACCGGCGCGGACGGCCGTGAGGCCGGAAGTCGTCGTGCTCACGCGCCAAGCCTAGACCCGTACCGGCCAGTCACCTTCGGTGACGCGGCTCACCACGTCACCACGGCGCTCATCCCTGCGGGACCCGCCACAGCCAGACGTCGTCCACCCGCTCGGGCGGGCCGAGCAACGCGGTCACGGTGCGGCGGATCGCGTCCTCGTCGACCGGCCATTTCGCCCCGTGCACCTCGTCGGCCAGCACCACCGTCTCGATCCGCCAGTGCCGCAGGTCGGCGCGGGCCTCCTGGATGCTGCCCTCGGTGATGATCGGCACCAGCCCGCTCCGACCGGCCTCGTCGAGCATGGCGCTGAACGGGCGCGGCGGCGGGCCGATCCGCCCCCGGCCGTCCGGGCCGCCCGGGCCGAGGAAGAAGCCGGAGGGGATGGCGAACTCGCCCTGCCGGTGCGCCAGCGCGTACGCCTGCCAGCGCTGCCCGTCGGGATAGACGTCGAGGGTCAGCGGCACGGGGGTCAGCACCCCGCCCGGGGAGACGTACTCGCGCCAGGTGCCGGCGGTGATGAAGCGCGGGATCGGCTCGCGTTCGATGGTCAGCAGCGGGGTCGGCACCAGCGGCACCAGCGCCACCGCGAACCCCGCCCACCAGGCCAGCCGCGCCGGGCGGCGTCGGGGCGGATCGGCCCGCAGCTGGTCGACGGTGTACGCGAGCAGCACCCCGATCACCGGCGCCACCACCAGCGCCAGCCGGGCGGGCAGGGCGGCGTTCATCACCGGCAGGTGCCCGAGCAGGTCGAACGGCATCGGCAGGTCGGCGCGGTGCCCGTCGACCTTGGCCTCGGGGCCGAAGGAGAGCACCGTGAAGACCACGGCGGTCACGCCCAGCGCCCAGAGCGTCGCCCGCCGGCCCGCGTCGGCCCGGCGCCACAGCGCCACGAAGCAGGCGACGGCGAGCAGCAGCAGCGGGATCCCGAAGAACGAGTTCTCCTCGGTCGGGTTCGGCGCCAGCCGGGTGCCCAGCCCCACCTCGCCGGCCAGCGAGCGGCGCGGGTACGCCCCGAACGCGACGACGTCCTCGGAGTGGATGACCGCGTCGAAGCCGGTGCCGTGGAAGCGCTGCGGGCCGGCGAAGTGCAGCCAGAGCGGGTACGCCAGCAGCACCCCGGCGACCACGGCGGTCACCCCGAGCCCGCGCAGGAAGGTCGGCAGCACCGCCCGGGCCTCGGCGCGGTGGGCCGGGTGCAGCGCCCAGACGGCGACGAAGACGCCGAGCGCCAGCGCGGTGAAGAAGAGCCCCTCGGCGGCGATGGAGAAGGCGACGGCGACGAGCGCGCCGAGGATCGCGCCGTCGCGCAGCGGGCGCCGGGAGCGGCGCAGGGCGAACGTCCGCCAGACCAGCAGCGGCACCAACCAGCCGGCGGTCCAGTTCAGGTGGGCGTTGGCGTGCGACACCATGCCGGGGGAGAAGCCGATGAACAACCCGCCGACCGCGGCGGCGAGCGGGCTGCGGGCTAGGTGCCGGGAGAACAGCCAGTACCAGGCGAGCGCGGTGGCGGCCAGATTGAGGGTGAGGATCACCAGGAACGTGGCCGGCGGCCCGATCAGGTACGTCAGGGGGGCGAAGACCACCGCGTACACGGTGATCGAGGTGTTGACCGCGAGGTTCACCCCGTCCGGGACGTTGACCAGGTGGGTGAAGAGCGGGTCGTCGCCGTGGGTCACCGCGTGGCCGCCGAAGGCCAGCAACCACTCGAAGAGCGCCTGGTCGCTGGAGTTGACCGTGATGGCGCGGACGTTCGGGTCCCGCCACAGCCCGCTGGTCACCCAGACGGCGAGCGCCAGCGCGACCAGCGCCACGATCAGGTCGGCCCGGCGGTCGCGGACGACACGGGGCGGCGAGGCCGGCGAAGGCGCCAGGGACGGGGAGGTCGGCACGCAGCGGACGTTACCAACCGGACCTGGACACGCCGGTCAGGACGCACATCCTCCCGACAGCGAATGTGTGACCGTGGCCCATGTCACAGCATCGACACATCGACGTAACCTCGCGGCAATTCGCGGGTGACCCAGTTCACAACCCGTCCCCAGGAGGCCCCCGTGCGCCGCTCCTCGTCCCTGCTCACCCGGCTGACCGGTGCGGTCGCCGGGCTGGTCCTCGCCGCCACCGCGGTCGTGACCGTCGCCGCCCCCGCCCAGGCCGCCACCCTCACCCAGGTCACCGGCTTCGGCTCCAACCCCGGCAACCTCGCCATGTACGCGTACCGGCCGGACAACCTCCCGGCCGGAGCGCCGGCGGTCGTGCTGCTGCACGGCTGCACCCAGGACGCCTCCGGCTACTTCGCCAACTCCGGCTGGCGCAAGTACGCCGACCAGTGGAGGTTCGCCCTGATCGTGCCGCAGCAGTCCAGCGCCAACCAGCAGCTGAGCTGCTTCAACTGGTTCGTGGAGCAGGACATCACGCGGGGCTCCGGCGAGGCGCTGTCGATCAAGCAGATGGTCGACTACGCCAGGAACAACTACGGCACCGACCCGGGCCGGGTCTTCGTCAGCGGGCTCTCCGCCGGCGGGGGGATGAGCGCGGTCATGCTCGCCACCTACCCGGACGTCTTCTCCGCCGGCTCCGTCATCGCCGGCCTGCCGTACCGCTGCTCGCCGCCCGCCACCACCAACGCCTGCCAGTTCCAGGGGGTGAACAAGACCCCGCAGGAGTGGGGCAACCTGGTCCGGGCCGCCCACCCCGGGCACACCGGCCCCCGCCCCCGGGTCGCCATCTGGCACGGCACCTCGGACTTCACGGTCGTGCCGGCCAACGCCACCGAGCTGCGCGACCAGTGGACCAACGTCCGGGGCGTCTCGCAGACCCCGACCAGCACCGCGTCGCTGCCCGCCAACACCAGCCTCGAGGTGTACGGCAACAACGACGTGCGGGTCTACCGGATCTCCGGCATGGGCCACGGCACCCCGGTCGACCCCGGCTCGGCCGCCGACCAGTGCGGCACCACCGCCCCGTACATCCTGGACACCATCTGCTCCGCGTACCACGACGCGGTCTTTTTCGGCCTGAACGGCGGGACCGAGCCGAGCCCCAGCCCGACGGCGACGGCGAGCCCCACGGCCTCCCCGACGGCGAGCCCGACCACCGCGCCGACCTGCGTGACCGCCAGCAACTACGCGCACGTCGGCGCCGGCCGCGCCTACCAGTCCGGCGGCTACGCCTACGCCAACGGCTCGAACCAGCGGATGGGCCTCTACAACACCTTCTACACCAGCGCCCTCAAGCAGACCGGCCCCAACCACTGGGTCGTCGGCTGCTGACCCCGCCGCGCCGACCGTGGCCGGACGCCCGCCGGGCGTCCGGCCCGCGCCGTGGCCTGGGGCACCGTCACGCTGTGGAGTGCGGCATCAACCGGCTCAAACGCAACCGCGGCGTCGCCACGCGCTTCGACAAGCTTGCCGTGCGCTACGGGGCCGTCGTACACATCGCCGCGATCAACGAACGGCCTTGACCCACTTCGGATACACGCTCTACTCGCTCTCGGGCCAGATGAGGCCCTGGTCGGTCCAGGTGACACCCTTGTTGCGGCAGAGGCAGAACGGGTGGCCGACGGGGTCGGTGTAGACGCGCCAGCCGTAGCCGTCGGGGCCGACGGAGTCCTGCTGCAGGGTCGCGCCGAGGGCCAGGACGCGGCTCTGTTCGGCCTCGATGTCGTCAACTTCGAAGTCGAGATGGAACTGCTTGGGGTGCTCGCCGTCGGGCCACTGCGGGGCGCGGTAGTCCTCCACCCGGATGAAGGCCAGCTCGATCTCGCCGAACCGGATACCGGCCCAGTTGCCGTGGCTGCCCCCCTTGACCGGGCGACCCGTCACCTCTGAATAGAAAGCTGCCAGCTCCATCGGGTCCGGGCAGTCGATGATGAAATCGGTGAGTCGCAGCATCCGGCGATCCTGCCACAAGATCAAATAAGCCGGAGTTTGAGACAGCCCTAGTCGCGCAGCGCGGCGCGCAGCGCGCCGGCCAGATCGGGGTGGCGGAACGCGAAGCCGGCCTCGGTGAGCACGCCGGGGAGGACCCGGGTGCTGGTCAGCGCCTCGTGGGCGAAGCCGCCGAGCGCCACCTTCAACGCCAGCGCCGGGATCGGGATGATCGCCGGCCGGCGCAGCTGCCGGGCCAGCTCGCGGGTGAAGTCGGCGTTGGTCACCGGGGCCGGTCCGACCACGTTGACCGGCCCGGCGACGTCGTCGCGGGCCAGCAGGAACAGCGCGGCGTCCAGCCAGTCGACCAGCGAGATCCACGGCAGCCACTGCCGGCCGCTGCCGAGCCGGCCGGCGATCCCCAGCCGGAACGGCAGCAACTGCGGCTTCAGCAGCCCGCCGTCGCGGTGCAGCGGCAGCCCGGTGCGCAGCCGCACCACGCGTACGCCCGCGTCCTCGGCCGGGCGCGTCGCGGCCTCCCAGACCCGGCAGACGTCGGCCAGGAAGCCCTCGCCGGCCGGGGCGTCCTCCTCGACCGTCCGGTCGCCGGTGTTGCCGTACCAGCCGACCGCCGAGGAGTTGAGCAGCACCCGCGGCCGGTCGCCGTCGGGCAGCCCGGCGATGGCGCTCGCCAGGGCGGTGGTCGTGTCGACCCGGCTCGACCGGATCACCTGCCGGTACGCGTCGTTCCACCGCCGGTCGCCGACGCCCGCGCCGGCCAGGTTGACCACCGCGTCCGCCTCCGCCACCGTCGCCGGGTCGAGCTGTGCGGCGGCCGGGTCCCACTGCCGCTCGTCGGGGGTGCGCGGCGGCCGGCGGACCAGTCGGGTGACCTGGTGCCCGTCCGCCGTGAGCCGGTCGACCAGCCGGGTGCCGAGGAAGCCGGACGCGCCGGCCATGAGGATCCGCATGCTCATATCTTGAGGTACGCGGCGGGATTGATTCGGATGAAGGCTACGAGGAAGGACATCTCTGCAGAGGGCTGCAGGTCAAGGCTGCTCCGGGATGTCCTGGACTACCAGGATCGGACGGCGTGGCGTTCCCGGCCTTCCTTGACACCCGTGTGCTTTACCCGGCCTACCTCTGCGGCACGTTGCTGCATCTGGCCGAAGCCGCGGCGTACCGGCCCCTCTGGGCAGACGACGTGCTGATCGAACTGCGACGGAACCTGGTTGAGCGGGGTGTCGCGGCGGATCGTGCGCCCTCATCAGGGCAGAAACCGCAGCAGATCCGACAAGGAGTCATGAGAGCGGCAGCGCGCACGTCAGCCTGGGCGACGGACGACTGCCCAGCCGAGGAAACGGTCGAAGAGCTGCGCCGGGTCCGGCCCGGCGTGCGGGTTGAGGGCGTGGAGTTGGCCGGCCGCGTCGTGCAGCAGCCCGCCCAGATACACGAGCAGCGCTACCCGGTCGTGCGCGTACTCCCGTAGCAGCGTCACCCGCGCGGACCCGCACGGCCACGGCGCGGCGCAGGCCCGGCACAGCCACAAGGGGTGCAGCGGCGTGTGCGGACGGCCGGTCACCAGCGCCCGCCGTTGGCCCGCCAGGTTTGCGCGGGCGTCAAGCGGCCCACCCGTCCCATCTGCGGCCTCGCCCGGGTCGCCTCGTCCCGCCACCGGGTGTTGCGCGGCGGCGGGGCGGGTGGCTCGGTCGGCACGGGCTGGTGCCGGTCGGGGCACGCGCGCCAGCGTAGGCCGCACGAGCACCAGCGCCGCCAGCCCCGCCACGTCCGCCGGTGCCGAGGCGCGAGTGGCACCGGCTCCGCGTTCCGCTGCCGGCTCGTCGCCACGTCAGCGCCTCCCATCGGGTACGCGGATGAGCCGGCCGCCGTGCGCCACCAACCCGTCGACGGCCTGGTCGGTGAGCCCTCGGGTGCGCAGCACGCGCCGCCCCCAGCGATGCAGCCGACAGGGGTACGGGGTCCGGTCGCTGCGGCACAGCGGTACCGCCGGCCACGACTCGGGGGCGTGCGCCGGCTCCGCCCGGATGGCGAGTTCGAGGTCTTCGGCGGTTACGAACCAGGGCACCGGCAGCTCGCCGAGCACCCTCTCCACAGCGTCCACGGGCTGGCCGGTTACGGGCACGTCGTCTCCTTCTGGGTGGTCGCGGCGCCGAGGCGGGCGGGGGCAGCCGTTGCGCGGGCGGCTGGAGCCCGGCACCCGCCCCGGGCCCGCGGGCGGGCCCGCCAGCGTGCGGCGGGCAGGGCGTGGCACCCGGCCGACCTCGGGGGATTGGGCCGGCCGGGTGCGTTTCACGGGACGACCAACTCCGGGTTTGCAGACCAGGGAGCCAGCCGTCACGAACTTATACTTAGTACTGTTCATAGGTCAACTACCGACTACCTCTTACTTGTCGATAGAAGCGAGGCGTGATCAAATGGCGGTGCAGACCAGGGAGTCAACATGCCCGCCAAACCGAAGTGGGCGCAGCTGGCGGATCTCATCCGACAGCAGATCGCGTCCGGAGAACTCGCACCCGGCGACAAGTTGCCGTCGACGGCTCAGCTGTGCCGTGAGCACGACGTGTCAGCCGGTGTGGTCAACCATGCCATGATCGTGCTCAAGACTGAGGGCCTCGTCGAGGGCGTCCACGGCCTCGGCGTCTTCGTTACCGAGCGGGCCGAGACCTAAGCCTTTGCGAGCGGTCCGGCCGTAGCGAGCAGGGCGGCGAAAGCCGGGAGTGTGAATGCCCGCCAAGCCGAAATGGGCGCAGCTCGCCGACCACATCCGTGCCCGGATCGAGTCAGGCGAGTGGGCGCCGGGAGACAAGCTGCCGTCCACCGCGCAGCTCAAGGAAGAGCACGGTGTGTCGCAGACGGTCGTGCGTCAGGCGATCCTCGTGCTCCAGATGCAGGGGCTCGTGGAGGGAGTGCACGGCGTCGGCGTGTTCGTCGCCGAGCACCCGACGACCTGACCTCGCCTCACCCGTACCGAAAGTCGGTGGCTCAGCCGGCGGCGGCCAGGCGGGCCAGCACCGGCGTGAGCGGGTCGAGGGCGTCGGCGCGGACGACGAACCGGGTGACGCCCCAGCGGTGCCGGTGTTCGGCGACCGCCGCGACGATCTCGTCCTCGGTGCCGACCAGCACGAACGGCGTGGCCAGCAGCTCGGCGGCGGTCAGGCCGGTCTGCTCGGCGAACTGGGCGGTGGCGGCCTCGGCGTCGTCGGTGACGGCGACCAGCTGCACGAGCGCCTCCAGTGCCGGCGGCTCGGCCCGCCCGGCCGCCCCGGCCGCGACGCAGGCGAGCTGTGCCTCGATGTCCGCCTCGCGCCAGCGCACCTCGTGCATGTAGCCGTCGGGCAGGGTGCGCCCCAGGCCGGCCAGCCCGACGATGTCGGCGTGCGCGCCGGCCCAGCGCAGCATCGTGGAGTTCGCCGTGCCGAGGGTGAGCGGGACATGCCGCTGCACTGGTCGTGGTGTCTCCAGCCGCGCGGCCCGCACGACCAGGTCGGGGGAGTCGACGGTGACCTCCTCGCCGTCGAGCAGCGCGCGGACGGCCTCGGCGACGGCCAGGCAGCGGCGCACCCGACCGGCGACGTCGGGGCGCTCCCGCCCGACCGCGTGCCACTCCGCCGGGGTGTGGCCGGCGCCGAGGCCGAGCCGGGCCCGACCGCCGGAGAGCAGGTCGAGGGTGGCCACGTCCGAGGCGAGCAGCATGGGCTCCCGGATCCCGGCGTTGGAGACGTACGAGCCCAGCTTGATCGTCGACGTCACCGCCGCCGCGGCGGCCAGGGCGACGAACGGCGACGTCGTCTTACCGGGGTGGTCGGCGGTGGACAGGGTCTCGAAACCGGCCGCCTCGGCCCGCCGGGCCAGGTCCAGCCAGCCCGGGCCGTCGGACGGGGTCGCCTGGAGGGAGAAGATCGCCATACGCCCACCCTGCCGGCCCCGGGGCCGGCAGGCCAACCCGACGCCGACAATTCTGCTACCGGCAGACCTACTCGGGGTCGGGCGGCGGGACGGGTACCCCGAGGAGCCCTTCGGTGGTGCCGTCGGTCAGCGCGTTGAGCGCGTCGACCAGCTTCTTCTCCTCGTAGACGAAGTGCGATTCGAGCAGCGCGGCGAGCGTGTCCAGCTCGGCCCGCACCTCGGCCGGCGGCGCGGCGGCCTCGGCCAGCTCCTCGACCCGGCGCAGGATCCCGGCCACCACGTGGTGGTCGGCCTCCAGCTCGCGCAGCACCGGGGCCAGCTCGGGGACGCGGTCGGCCAGCACCCGGAACGCCCCGGTGTCCTCGCCGGTGTGGTGCCGGGTCAGCGCCGCGCAGAAGGCCAGGCAGTGGGTCCGCAGGTCCCGGGGGCGTACGCCGGGCTCGCCCAGCCCGTCGCGGATGCGGGTGAGCTCCTCGCGGAGCCAGAGGTGGATCTCGATCAGTTGGTTGCCGAAGGCCCGCAGGCGCTCGTCCGGCGTGGATGGATGCACGCGTGTCCCATGCTGTCCCGCGCCTCCATGCCCTCGGCGGTCTCCTTGCCGGGTGCACCGCGACGCTGCGGCCAGCCTACGACAGTGAGGGCGGGTGCGACGAAACCGTTCAGGGACGCCGGACGGGCATGATCCTGACCAGCTCCTCCAGCCCCACGAAGTCGCTCGGGTTGGTGGTGTAGAGCGACAGGCCGTTCGCGTACGCGATGGAAGCGATCATCAGGTCCGCCAGCCGACGGCGGGTGGTGCGCCCGGTCGCCAGCACCGCACTGGTGATCATGCCGAAGGCCCGCGCCGCCTCGGCGTCGAAGGGTAACGGCTCGAACATGGCCTCGGCGTGTTGCAGAACGCTGGTCCGTCGGGCCCGCTCGGCGCGGTCGTCGGTGTGGTGCGGGCCTGCGGACAGTTCCGCGAGTGTCACTGCACTGATGACCATCTCGTCCGGCAGTTCCTCGGGACCCAGGGCGCTGAGGTGGATCACGATGTTCGTGTCGACCAGGCCACGAACCGGCGGCTCACCACTCACGGCTGAACGGGTCCTGCTCCACCGACGAGTCGATGTCTGCGCGGAAGGCCTCGGCGTCGAGCACAGGGGCCGTGGCGAAGGCCGCGAGCACCTCGGCCCGCGGCACGAAGGTGCGACGGCGCAGCGGGATGAGCTTTCCGATCGGCGTGCCGTTTCGTGTGATGACGAAGGATTCGCCACGCTCGACGTTACGCATGATCGCGCCCGATTCGTTGCGCAGCTCTCGTTGCGTGATCTCCCGATGAGCGTGCTCTGCCACGGAGCAATTCTAGGTCGGTGTGCTACGAAGTGCTACGACCGGCAGGATTCCTTGCGGTGTCAGGTTGACGGCTCCTCGCGGGTGGGCTCGCGCCAGCGGGCGCGCCAGGCGGCCTCGTACGCCTCGTGGCTGGTCTTCTCCTCGAAGACCCTCTCGCGCAGCGCGCGGCGGTCCTTCGCCTTGACCACCACCTCCACCCCCACCAGCCCGACGCAGATGGTGGTGAGCAGGGCGAGGGTGGCCAGCCCCGGCAGCATCAGGCCCACCGGGATGGCGGCGGCGAGCAGCAGCACCGCGCCGACCCTGGTCCAGTAGACGGTGTGCAGGGTGCGCGCCTGGAACAGCATGTTCGAGGCGAGATAGCAGATCACCCCGCCGAACAGCAGCGGGACGCCCGGCCCGTGCGTCGGCTCGGCGTACGGCACATGGGGGTCGGCGATGTCGCGCACGACCTCCTCCGCGCCGAGGGCGAACAGGATGATCCCGGCGATCATCGGAAGGTGGAGATAGGCGTACGCGTCCCGGGCCATCGCCACCCGGCTCCGGCCCTCGGCCGTGTGCAGGGCGATCCGGGCGGCCGGGCCGACCACGTCGTAGTGCGCCCACCACAGCGCGGCGGTGAAGAATATGCCGAGCACCGCCGCCGCCACCGCGGGCCAGGTCGGGGGCTGGCCGAGCAGGTTGCTGCCGACGCCGACCGAGATGACCGACTCGCCCAGCGCGATGATCAGGATGAGGTCGTACCGCTCGGTCCAGTGCTCGGCGGAGGTCACCGTCCAGCCCCAGGCGCCGGCCACCAGGCCCATGCCGTACTGGAGCAGGACGACGCTGATCCAGAGCCCGTCCCGCACCAGTACGGCCCGGCCCGGGTCGTCGATCTGCGGCGGGATCAGCGCGGCTGCCGTGAGCAGCAGGGTGCTGATCGTCAGCTCGGGGGAGTACTTCAGCAGCAGCCGGCGCTCGCCGGGCCTCTCCCGCGCGATGTGCCAGTACAGCAACAGGTGCACGCCGCGGATCACCACGTAGCTCAACGCGACCACCATCGGCCCGGCGGCCACGTCCTCCGTGTCGCCGAACGCCTGCGGCAGGGACAGCGCGAAGCAGAACAGCGCGGCCATGCCGACGACCATCAGCACCGGCACGAAGCCCTCGCCCAGCCGGACCCGGGTGGCCACCACGCAGTGCACCACCCAGCACCACCAGAGCACGGCGAGCACCAGCAGGGCGTGCAGCAGCTGACGGCCGGAGATGTTGGCGGCGGTCGTCCGGGTGATGATGAAGAACGAGAAGACGAAGACCAGGTCGAAGAAGACCTCGAAGCGGTCGACCCGGGCGCCGGGGGCGATCGAGACGGCGGGTCCCAACCGCTCGCGCCACCGGAAGCCGCCCACCAACCCACTCTTGCAGCGCCCCGGCCGCGCCGCGCCGGAATCGGGCCAGGGCCGGCCCTGGGACCGGCAGGGCGGCTCCCGGATCGGCAGGGCGGGCGGCGCGTCGGGAGCGGGTGGGCTGGCGGGGCGGCGGCGTGCAGGTGCGAGGGACAGCGCGGCCAGGATCAGGCCGACGGTGGAGCGGGTCGACAACGACGAGGGCGCCCCGGTCCGTGACCGGGGCGCCCTCTGTGCGTCGTGCGGGACTACAGCCCCAGCTCGGCCTCGAAGCTGCCGGCCTCCAGCCGCTCCTTGACCGCGACCAGGAAGCGGGCGGCGTCCGCGCCGTCGATCAGCCGGTGGTCGTACGACAGGGCCAGGTAGACCATCGACCGGACGGCGACCACCTCGCCCAGCTCCGGGTCGTTGACCACGACCGGGCGCTTGACCACGGCACCCGTGCCGAGCATCGCCGACTGCGGCGACGGCACGATCGGGGTGTCGAACAGCGCGCCCCGGCTGCCGGTGTTGGTCAGCGTGAAGGTCGCGCCCGCGATCTCGTCCGGGCTGATCTTGTTGGTGCGGGTGCGCTCGGCCAGGTCGGCGATCCGCTTGGCGATGCCGCCCAGGTTCAGGTCGCCGGCGCCGTGGATGACCGGGACCATCAGGCCGCGCTCCGTGTCCACCGCGATGCCGAGGTGCTCGGCGTCGGGGTAGGTGATCGTGCCCGCCTCCAGGTCCATGCTGGCGTTGACGATCGGGTAGGTCTGCAACGCCTCCACGGCCGCCAAGGCGAAGAACGGCAGGAACGACAGCTTCACGCCGTGCCGCTGCTGGAACGCGTCCTTGGCGCGGGCCCGCAGCTTGGCGATCCTGGTGACGTCCACCTCGACCACGGTGGTGAGCTGCGCCATCTCGTGCAGCGACTGCTGCATCCGCTTGGCGATGGTGGCGCGGATCCGGGGCAGCTTCTCGGTGGTGCCGCGCTTCGCGCTCGGCTGCGGCCTGGCGGCCGGCTTGGCCGGGGCCGCCGCGGCGGCGGGCTGCGGCGCCGGGGCCGGCGCGGCCTTGGCCGCCTTGGCCTTCTCCGCCGCGTCCAGCACGTCCTGCTTACGGATCCGACCGCCGACGCCGGTGCCGTTGACCGAGGCCAGGTCGACGCCGTGCTCGCTGGCGAGCTTGCGCACCAGCGGGGTCACGTAGCCGGCCGCCTCCTCGCCGCCCTGGACGGGCGCCGACGGGCGCTGCGGGGCCGGGGCCGCCGGCACCGCCTTCTGCTCGGCCTGCGCCGGCCGCGCCGAGACCTCGGCCTCCGCCGCCGGCTCGTTGTACGACAGGCCCGGGGTCGGCTCCTCGACCTTGGGCTCCGGCTTCGGCTCCGGCTTGGCCTCTGCCTTGGGCTCCGGCTTCGGCTCGGGCTTGGCCTCCGCCGGGGCCGCGCCGGCGGCACCGATCACGGCCAGGTCCGCGCCGACCGCGGCGGTCTCGTCCTCGGCGACCTTGATCTCCAGGACGGTGCCGGCGACCGGCGACGGGATCTCGGTGTCGACCTTGTCGGTGGAGACCTCCAGCAGCGGCTCGTCCACCTCGACGGTCTCGCCGACCTGCTTGAGCCAGCGGGTGACCGTACCCTCGGTGACGCTCTCGCCGAGAGCCGGCATCTTGACCGGGGTGCCCTCGCCCGACGGCGCCGGGGCGGCCTGCGCCCGCGGCTCCTCGACGGCCGGCTGCTCCGCCTCGGCCTGCGGCTCCGCGGCGGCCTCGGCGGCCTCCTCGGCCGGCTCCTCCTGCTGCGGGGCGGCCTCGCCGCCGGCGGCCTCGCCCTCACCGGCGATCACGGCCAGCTCGCTGCCGACCTCGGCGGTCTCGTCCTCGCCGACCACGATCCGGCTCAGCACGCCCGCCGCCGGGGACGGGATCTCGGTGTCGACCTTGTCGGTCGACACCTCGAGCAGGGGCTCGTCGACCTCGACGGTGTCGCCCTCCTGCTTGAGCCAGCGCGTGACGGTGCCCTCGGTGACGCTCTCGCCGAGCCGGGGCATGGTGACCGATACCGGCATCTTCTAAGACTCCTTCATTCCCCTGGTGGGATCATCGCCCGTCGCCGGACGCCGCGGTTGTCGTGGTCAGGCGTGTGCGTGCAGCGGCTTGCCGGCGAGCGCCAGGTGCGCCTCGCCCAGGGCCTCGTTCTGCGTCGGGTGGGCGTGCACGAGCTGCGCCACCTCGGCCGGGTACGCCTCCCAGTTGTAGATGAGCTGCGCCTCGCCGACCATCTCGCCGACCCGGGCGCCGACCATGTGCACGCCGACGACGGGGCCGTCCTCCACCCGGACGAGCTTGACGAAGCCGGCCGTCTTGAGGATCTGGCTCTTGCCGTTGCCGCCCAGGTTGTAGTTGTAGCTCTTCACCTTGTCGGCGCCGTACTGCTCCTTGGCCTTCGCCTCGGTCAGGCCGACCGACGCCAGCTCCGGGTCGGAGTAGGTGACCCGCGGGATGCCGGCCTCGTCGATCACGGCCGGGTTCTGGCCGGCGATCTCCTCGGCGACGAAGATGCCCTGCTGGAAGCCACGGTGGGCGAGCTGGAGGCCGGGCACGATGTCGCCGACCGCGTAGACGTTCGGCACGCTGGTGCGCAGCCGCTCGTCGGTCAGCACGTAGCCGCGGTCCATCTTGACGCCCTGCTCCTCGTAGCCGAGGCCGGCCGTGTTCGGGCCACGGCCGACGGCGACCAGCAGCAGCTCCGCCTCGACGGTCTCGCCACCGGCGATGGTCACCTTGACGCCGCTGTCGGTCTTCTCGACCTTCTCGAACGGCTTGCCGACCTTGAAGTTGATCTTCCGCTTGCGGAAGGCCCGCTCCAGCGCCTTCGACGACTCCTCGTCCTCGGCGGCGACCAGCCGGGGGAGCGCCTCGATGATCGTGACGTCCACCCCGAAGGACTTCCAGACGCTGGCGAACTCGACGCCGATCACGCCGCCGCCGAGCACGATCGCGGAGGACGGCACCCGGTCCAGGACCAGCGCGTGGTCGCTCGTGATGACCCGCTCGCCGTCGACCTCCAGGCCCGGCAGGCTCTTCGCGTACGAGCCGGAGGCCAGCACGACGTTGCGGCCGGTGTAGCGCTTGCCGTCGACCTCGACGACGTTGCTGCCGACCAGCTTGCCGTGGCCCTCGACGATGGTGATCGCCTTGTTGCCCTTGAGCATGCCCTGCAGGCCCTTGTACAGGCGGGAGACCACGCCGTCCTTGTACGAGTTGACCGCGGCCATGTCGATCCCGACCAGCTCGGCCTTCACGCCGAACTGCTCCGACTCGCGGGTCTGGTCGGCGATCTCGGCGGCGTGCAGCAGCGCCTTGGTCGGGATGCAGCCGTTGTGCAGGCAGGTCCCGCCGAGCTTGCCCTTCTCGACCAGCGCGACCGTCAGGCCCAGCTGGACGGCGCGCAGGGCGGTCGCGTAGCCGCCGCTGCCACCTCCGAGGATGACGATGTCGAAGGTTGCGTCATTCGGCTCGCTCACGTCCAACTCCCAGGTCGCGTCACTGCTTCGGGGGGTCACGGCGGGGGGCCACGGACACACCCCACCTCGGTCATCTTGTCACCACCGGACACAGGCCGCGTAGTGAGGTGCCCAACGACACGTCCGAGACACGTACGCTGGGCACTGCCTTCGATGACGGAGCCTGGGGGAGACGGCCGGTGGGACTGTTCCGACGACGCAAGAAGGCGCGCGCCGTGAGCCTGGACCGCGCCCCCGACCGCGCCGATCTGGACCATCTGGAGAACTTCGTCCGGAGTCGGCGCGGGGTCGAGGCGTACATCGAGCCCCGCACGACCGTGACCGAGACCACCGTCATGCTGATCGCCGACGACGGCGAGTGGACCCGCCGCCGCGTCGACGGCCCGGAGGGCGCCCGCCGCTTCGCGTACCGGATGGGCATCCCCGTCTACGACGTCCGGCTGATGGGCTACCCGCAGCGGATGCGGGACTACAACGAGCGCCGCAAGCGCCGCCCCGAGCTGTTCTGACCCGGCGGCCGCGCCGCCACGTGGAACGAAGGAGGGGCCCCTCGTCACGAGGGGCCCCTCCTTACATACACCTCAGCCGTTGGCGGCGACGTCCTCGACGAGCTGGACGAGCGTGCGGACCGGGACGCCGGTGCCGCCCTTGGTCCAGTAGCCGGTCGGCTCGCCCGAGTGGTAGCCCGGCCCGGCGATGTCGATGTGCGCCCAGGCCACGTCCTCGGTGACGAACTCGCGCAGGAACACCCCGCCCTGGAGCATGTGACCGGCCCGGTCCATGCCGGCGTTGACCTGCGAGATGTCGGCCACGTCGGAGTCCATGCCCTTGCGCACGTCGTCCGGCAGCGGCATCGGCCAGGCCGGCTCGCCGACGGCGTCGCCGGCGACCCTGACCCGCTCGCACAGCTCCGGGCTGCCCATCACACCGGCGATCTTCTTGCCCAGCGCGATGACCTGCCCGCCGGTCAGGGTGGAGGTCTCGAAGAGGTAGTCGCAGCCGTCCTCGCAGGCCCGCGACATGGCGTCGGCCAGGATCATCCGGCCCTCGGCGTCGGTGTTGAGCACCTCGACCTTCTTGCCGTTGTACATGCTGATCACGTCACCCGGCCGGTACGACCGCCCGGACGGCATGTTCTCCGCCATCGGCAGGTACGCGGTCACCGCCACCGACGGCTTGAGCGCGGCGATCGCCAGCATGGTGGCGCCGACCGCGGCGGCGCCCGCCATGTCGGACTTCATCTCCCACATGCCCTGCGCCGGCTTGATCGAGATGCCGCCGGTGTCGAAGGTGATGCCCTTGCCGACCAGCGCGACCCGCTTGCCGTTGCCGCCGCCGGCCGGCGTGTAGCTCAGCTTCACCAGGCGCGGCGGGGCCTCCGAGCCCTGCCCGACGGCGATGATGCCGCCGTAGCCGCCGGCGGCCAGCGCGGCCTCGTCGAGGACCTCGACCTCGAGGCCGGCCTCGCGGGCGGCGTCCGCCACCGAGTCGGCGAAGGACGGCGGGCGCAGCTCGTTGGGGGCGGTGTTGACCCAGTCCCGGCTGCGCCGGACCGCGCCGCCGACCGCCTGGGCGCGGGCGATCTCGGCCTGGGCGCCGGCGTCACCGGCGTCCGGGACGGCCACCAGCACCTCGGCCACCGGCTCCCGCCGGGCCGGCTGCGGCCGGGTCTTGTAGCCGGCGAACCGGTACCCGCCGAGCAGCGCCCCCTCCGCCACGGCCCGCAGCGCGGCCGGCGCGTCGGCGTCGTCCGGCAGCGGCAGGGCCAGCGCCACCCGCGGCGCGCCGGCGAGCGCCCGGACGGCCGCGCCGGCCGCCCGGCGCAGGGTCTCCGGGGCCGGGGCGGCGCCGGTCGGCTCCGGGCCGAGCCCGACCGCCGCGACCACCGGGGCCGTCACGGTGCCCAGCGTGGCCAGCTTGATCACCTCGCCGGGGCCGCCGGTCGCGCCCAACAGGGCCAGCGTCTCGGTCAGCTTGCCGTCGAAGGCGGCGGCGATGCTCTCCGCGCCGCTGGCCAGCAGCAGGGTCCCGGCGGGGCCGCTGGTGGCGTCCTGCTCTCCGGTCTGGCTGTGCACGCCGATCACGATCGCGTCGACGGCAAGCTCGGCGGGGTCGGTGTCGACCAGGCTCAGGGTGGTGCTGGGCGATGTCACTGAAGCTACTCCGGGCGGGCCGGGCCGGTCGCGTCGTGGCGTACCGGCGATGAAGGTCTCCGGCGGAACGTACCCGTCGGAGGTCGGGGCTGTCCCGCCGACGGCTCCGGCGGGTCCCGCCGATGCTAACCAGCCGTTCAGACCCCGGTAAGTTCCCACCCATGACCGACGTGACCTCCGACGCCGCCGCGACCCGGCTGCGCCGTTCCCCCCTGCACGAGCGGCACACCGCTGCGGGCGCCAAGTTCGCCCCGTTCGGCGGCTGGGAGATGCCGCTGGAGTACGCCGGAGGCGGCGTGCTCAAGGAGCACACCGCGGTGCGGGACGGGGTCGGCGTCTTCGACGTCTCCCACCTCGGCAAGGCGCGGGTGACCGGGCCGGGCGCGGCGGAGTTCGTCAACGCCTGCCTGAGCAACGACCTCCGCCGCATCGGGCCGGGCCAGGCGCAGTACACGCTGTGCTGCGACGACGCCACCGGCGGCGTGGTGGACGACATCATCGCCTACCTGCACGCCGACGACCACGTCTTCCTCATCCCGAACGCGGCGAACACCGCCGAGGTGGTGCGCCGGCTCCGCGCCGCCGCGCCCGCGTCGGTCACGGTCACCGACGAGCACGAGGCGTACGCCGTCCTCGCCGTGCAGGGGCCGCGCTCGGCGGAGCTGCTCGGCGCGCTGGGCCTGCCGACCGACCACGGCTACATGAGCTTCTCCACCGCGACCCTGGACGTGGCGTCCGGGCCGGTCGAGCTGACCGTGTGCCGCACCGGCTACACCGGCGAGCTGGGCTTCGAGCTGGTGGCGCCGGCGGAGCACGCCGTCGCGGTCTGGGACGCGCTCTTCGCCGCCGGGGAGCCCTTCGAGCTGCGCGCCTGCGGGCTGGCCGCCCGGGACACCCTGCGCACCGAGATGGGGTACCCGCTGCACGGGCAGGACCTGTCGCCGGAGATCACCCCGGTGCAGGCCCGCTCCGGCTGGGCGGTCGGCTGGGACAAGGCGGCCTTCTGGGGCCGCGACGCGCTGCTCGCCGAGAAGGCCGCCGGCCCGAGGCGTACGCTGCGCGGCCTGGCGGCCGTCGACCGGGCGATCCCGCGCCCCGGCATGGCGGTGTTCGTCGGCGACGGGCAGGTCGGCACGATCACCAGCGGCACGTTCTCCCCGACGAAGAAGCAGGGCATCGCCCTGGCGCTGCTGGACACCGCCGCGAACCTCGCCGACGGCGACCTGGTGGAGGTCGACATCCGCGGTCGCCGCGCCCAGATGCGCGTCACCCGCCCCCCGTTCGTCACCCCCTCGGTGAAGTGACCGCGACCTGTTGATCATGAAGTTGCTGCCGCCGGGCCGGTGTGTCCCGGCGGCAACTTCATGATCAACGGGAGGCCTGGCGTGGTCAGACCGGGGGCGGGGGGCGCTCGCCGGCGTCCAGGACGGCCTGGGTCCAGCCGCCCTCGATGACGCCGGTGCCGTCGAGCACCGCCCAGTCGACCACGTCCGCCGCCTCCACCACGACGGGGGAGCCGATGCGCACGGTGGGGTCGGTGTTGGCGTCGCTGGCGCTCGCGCCGACGATCCGTTCCGCCGCGTCCCACGACGTCACCCCGGCCCAGACGTACTCCGGGCCGTCGTCGCCCGGCAGCCCGTACTTCACCACGAGCTGCGTCTCCGGCGGGAGCTGGCCGGCGAGGAACCGGGCCCGGACGGCGCCCAGCCCGGCGCGCGCGGTGGCGATCGCCCTGCTCATCGCGTCGCCCGGGCGGGCGTAGCGCACGTCTGGCTGGATGCCGGCGAAGAGGGTCGCGCAGGCGGCGGCGTAGTAGCGGCCGTCCGGCCCCGGGTGCCCGGGCGGCGGACGCAGGCTGAGGAACGAGTCGGCGTCCGGGTCGGTGGCCGGATCCAGCTCCAGCCGCAGCAGCACCGGCGCCGTCGCCCCGTGCTGCTCCGGATTGCCGTACGCCACCGCGATGTCGTGCCCCGTCACCGTGGCCAGCACCGGCAGTTGCACGAACGCGGGCACCTCCTCGCCGGAGAGCCCGTCGGTCCAGTCCCGCAGCAGCCGCCGCGCCGCGCCGGTCATCACCGCGCCCCACGCCCGGGTCAGGTGGTCCGGCACGCCCTGGGTCTGCAGCTCCAGCAGCCCGAAGCGACGCAGCCCCTTCGTGGTGAACCAGAGGCCCTCGGCGTCCGAGGAGTAGGGCACCAGCACCCAGTCGACCAGCCGGATGCGCCCCTGCTCGTCGGGCAGCGAGCGCAGCGCCGTCGCCGGGTCGAGGAACTGCAGGCCGAAGACGTCCACCACGTCGCCGTCAACGGTTTCGGCGACGGCCGCTGCCACCGCCCGCGCCGCCCACTCGTGGGCCGGCGGCCAGCCGGGGCGGTACTCGGCCTGCACCACCACCAGGTGGCTCGCGGCGGCCAGCCGGGCCAGCTGCGCCTCCGTGGCGCCGAACGCGGTGAGCAGGTCCGGCGGCAGCGCGGGGAACTCGCCGATCGGGCGGGTGTCCACGGTCATCAGCGGGCTGTCCAGCATCTGCCGGGCCAGCCCGTGCACCGGCTCGGCCAGCCGGCCGCTGAGCCGCTGCACGGCCGTCTTCGTGCTCACCTTCGGCAGCCCCGTCATGGGCACCAGATAGGTCGCGCTCAGCGACTCCGGGACCGGTACGGGCAGGAAGTCGTCCGTGATGAGCATGTCGTCCCCCGGATGGCCGCGCCGGTGCTGTCGTGGGAGAACGCTACCCGCCGCAGCGTGCCCCGTTCAGCCGGACAGCACCAGTCCCAGGTAGACCAGCGTGGTGACCACCTCCACGGTCGCGCCGAGCACGTCGCCCGTGACGCCGCCGAGCCGGCGTACCACGTGCCGCAGCAGCCCCACCGCGACGGCGAGGGCGGCGGCGACGGCGAGCGGCCCCTGCCACGGGCGGCCCGGCACGGCCGCGAGGGCCGGCAGCGCGACGGCGACCGTCCCGCTCACCAGCGCGACGGGCCCGACGGTACCGGCGACCAGCGCGCCGAGCCCCTCAGGGCGGGCCGCCGGCACCCCGCGCCGGCAGGCCACCGCCACCCCGAGCCGGCCCGCGGCGGTCGCCGCCACCACCGCCGCGAGCGCCGCCGGCCACGACCGGCCGGCCAGCTCCGCGAGGGCCGCCGTCTGCACCAGGAGCACGACCACCAGCGCGACCACCCCGAACGGGCCCACGTCCGGCTTCTTCATGATCTCCAGCGCGGCCGCCCCCCGCCGGTACGACCCCAGGGCGTCCACGGTGTCGGCCAGCCCGTCCAGGTGCAGCCCGCGGGTCAGCAGCGCGCCGGCGCCGACGGTCACGGCCGCCGCGACCAGCGGGGGCACGAGCGCGCCCGGGAGCAGCAGGATCGCGGCCAGGACGGCGCCGAGCAGCGCGCCGACCACCGGGGCGAGGGCCATCGCCGTCCCCGCCACCGGCCGGTCGATGCGCCCGGCGCGCACCGGCAGGGTGGTGAAGGTGGTCAGCGCCAGCCGCGCCCCGTCGGCGAGCCGCGACTCAGCCGGCACGCCGGCCGGACGGGTCCACCGGCTCCGTCTCCGGCTCCGTGCTGGTCGGCCCGGGGCCGGCCGGCTCCGGCTCGCGGAAGTCGGGCTCGTCGGTGTCGACACCGGGCTCCCGCTCGCCGTCCCCGTCGTCGTCGCCGTCCTCCCCGCCGCCGGGCGACGGGCGGGCCGGCAGCGCGGCGGCCAGCGCCAGCACCGATCGCAGCAGCGGCAGCGCGGCCAGCGCGTTGGCGCCCTCGCCGAGATCGAGGTGCACGTCGAGCAGCGGGGTCAGGCCCAGCACGTCGGCGGCGAGCCGGACGGCGGGATCCCCGCGGTGGTCGGCCAGCAGGCACCAGTGCCGGGCCTGCCCGGCCAGGTCGCGGCTGACCATGGCGGCGGCCACGCCGACCGGCCCGTCGAGCATGACCGGCAGCCGGCGGGCGGTCGCGCCGAGCAGGACGCCGGTGGCCACGGCGACGTCCCCGCCGCCCAGCTCGGCCAGCACGTCCTTGGCGCCGCGCGGCGAGCGCCGGGTCCGGTGCAGCGCGTCCCGCACGGCGGCGCACCGCCGCATCCAGGCCGCGTCGTCGATCTCGCCCGAGCCGGTGACCACGCGGCCGAGCACCGCGGGCGTCTCGGCGCCGGCCGTCGCGGCCAGCACCGCCGCCGCGGCGGCCTCGGTGCCGGCGCCGCACGCCCCCAGCACCAGCAGGTGTACGCCCGCGTCGGCGGCCTCCTCGGCGAGCCGCCAGCCCTCCCGCAGGGCCGCCTCGACCTGCTCGCCGGTCAGCGCCGGCTCGTCCTCCATCGGTGCCGATGCGGGGGTCTCCACGACCTGGACGTCGGCGCCGCTCTCGGCGGCCAGCCGGGCCAGCACCCCCCTGCCGGCGCGGGCCTGCCGGGCCCGGCGCGCCGACTCGCCGTCCACGCTGCCGGCGGCGGCGCCGCCGAGGTGGTCGCCGTGCAGCAGCAGCACCCGTACGGAGCCCCACGGGGCCGGCGTGGCGGTGCCCTGGGTGGCGGCGGCGAACCCGACCACCCGCTCCAGGGCGCCCAGCCCCGCCCCGGGCACGTCCAGCGTGGCGAGCCGCTCGATCGCCTGCGGGCCGGCGTGCTCGTCGGGCATGGGCAGTTCCATCCCGGGCTGGATGACCAGGCCGGTGGCGACCACCGGCAGCGCCATGGTCGGTGCGGCCCAGGCGGTGCCGTCGGGCTCGGCCGACGCGGGGGCGGGCACCCCCGCAGCGGGCTCCGCGGCGCCCACCGGCCCGCCCGCCGCGCCAGTGGCGGTCGGCTCGGTCGTCGCGCCGGTGATGGTCGTGGCGGCGGCCGGCGCACCCGTCGCGGTGAGCGGGGCCGGGCCGGCCTGGGCCGGCACGACGCCCGGCTGCGGGGCGCCGGGCTTCAGCCAGGCCGCCTGCCCGGCGACCACCAGCACGACCGCGTCGCAGGCGTCGGCGACCGCCCGGTTGGCCGCGCCGAGCGCGTCGGTGAACGCCCGGCCGAGCGGGGTGGTCGGCACCAGCGAGAGCCCGACCTCGGGGCTGACCAGCACCAGCCGGGCCGCGCAGCCGCGTACCGCCGCCGCCAGTTCGGCGACGGTGGCGGTGTCGTCGGCCGGTTGGTGGGCCGGGTCGAGCAGCACCGTCACCCAGCCGCCGAGGTCGTCGACGAGCAGCGTCTCGTTCGGGCCGGCGGCGGCGATCACGTCCGCCAGGCGGCGCGGGTCGTCCGCGGTCTCCTCGGTGGTCCAGGTCTCCGGTCGGCGGGCGCGGTGCGCCGCCAGCCGGGCCGCCCACTCCGCGTCGTCGGCGGGCGCGTCGGCGGCGGTGGCCACGTAGCGGACCGTCGGCGCCTCGGCGACCAGGGACTCGGCGAACTCCGACTTCCCGGACCGGATGCCGCCGAGCACCAGGACCGTGTTCCACCCGTCAACCGACATGCCCGTACTTTAGAGCCAGCCCCCGGGGCGTGGCCCCCGGAGGTGCGAGGAGCCGGCGGCCCCGGCGGGCGAGCGGCCGGCGGCGCCCCGGCCGGCGGCCGGCGGGCCCGGCCGGCGCCGGGCGGGCGGGTGCGGTCAGCCGCCGCGGGCCCGCCCACGGCGGGTGAGGCGCCGCGGGCCCGCTCAGCCGCAGTGCTCGAAGCCGCTGCCGTAGCTGGCCCCGCCGGTCGACCCGCCCCACTTCACGCAGACCCCGGCGGCCTTCGCCCGCACCGGCCCGGCGTAGTAGGAGAACGACCCGCTGTCGGTGCTGCGTTCCCGCCCCTGCACCTCCAGCCACGCCGAGGCGGACGTGGCCGTGCCCACCGCCGACTCCTTCATCGTCACCACACAGTTGGTGCCGGTGCCCGCGTGGTAGAGCAGGTAGACCCGGCCCTTGCGGGCGCCCGAGGCGGTCAGCGAGGCCGAGTCGATCACCTTGTACCCGCTGCCGCACGCCTCGACCGGCGTGTACGGGTTCGGCTTCGCCGACTGGCTGGTCGTCGGGGCGGAGCTGGGCCGCCCCGACGGGGTGACGGTCGGCTCGCCGCCGGTGGTGGGGGCCGAGGAGTGGTCGGGCGTCGACGAGGGCGCCCCGGACGACGGGGCCGCCGACCGGGTGACGCCCGACGACGGCTCGACCTGGAACTGCCCCGTGCCGTCGCCGCCCTCCGGCTCCGAAGTCCCCGCCGCCACGGACTTGCCGGTCAGCGTCGTTGGCGTGTCCCCACCGGCCGGGTCCCCGCCGGAGAAGAGGGCCGTCGCCCCCACCACCCCGGCCAGCACCACGAACACGGTGGCCGCCGCGCCGACCAGCGCGGCCCTGCGCCGCCGCGACGGCCGCGCTTCGACCGGGTCCTCCCGGGTCGGCGGCAGCCCGCCCCACGTGTCGCCTCCGGCCGCCGGATGACCCGGGCGCCCGAACGGGGCCGCCCCGGCCGGCGGGGCGCTCACGTGCCCGAGCGGTCCGGCTCCGGCCGGCGGGGCACTGGCCTGGCCGAACGGTCCGGCCCCGAACGGCAGCGGGCCGGCGGGCGGGAACGGCGGGTGGCCGGGAGGCGGCGTACCGCCGGGGGTGCCAGGCACCGGCACGGGCGGCGCCGGCGGGGGCCCGGCGAAGGCGGGCGGTAGCGGCGCGCCGGAGCCGGTCTCCGCAGCCGGCGCGACCGGCCGGTGCCCGGCTGGAGCGGGCGGCAGCGCGCCGAACGGGTCGATGGGGGGTATGCGGCCCGCGTCGGCCCCGGCGGTGGGCGGCGCGGGCGCGGCGGGGGCGCCCGGCCCGGCGTGACGCCAGGAGTTGCCGCCCGGGCCGGTCCCCGCGCCGGGAAGGGCCGTGCCGCCCGGGCCGGTTCCCGCGCCGGGGAGAGAGCTGCCGCCCGGGTCGGTGCCCCCGCCGGGCAGGGACGCGAGCGCGGCGGGAGCCGGCCCGGCGACGGCCCACGGCGGGCGGGCGGTGGCCGGGACGACGGCCAGCGTCGCGTCCCGCGCCTCGGCCGCCGCGTCGGCGAGCGCCGCCGCGTCCGGGTACCGGTCGCCGGGGCGCTTGGCCATCGCCCGCTCCACCAGCGCGACCACCGGCGGCGGGGTGCCGGGCGGCAGCGGCGGCGGCTCCTCCTGGACGTGGCGCAACGCCACCTGGAGCGGGTTGTCGCCGTCGAACGGCGGCTGCCCCGCCAGGCAGACGTACGCCACCGCGCCGAGCGCGTAGATGTCCGTCGCCGGGGAGACCGGCTGGTTCGCGGCCTGCTCGGGGGACATGTACGAGGCGGTGCCGAGCATCACGTTGGCGGCGGTGATGCCCGCCGTGGTGCCCGAGCGGGCGATGCCGAAGTCCACCAGCACCACCCGGCCGTCGGACTTCACCAGCAGGTTGCCGGGCTTCACGTCCCGGTGCACGATGCCGGCGAGATGGGCCGTGTGCAGCGCGTCGGCGGCCTGCGCCACCACGGACATCGTGGACGCCGGGTCGAGCCGCCCCGCCCGCCGCAGCCAGGAGCTCAGCGGCTGGCTGTCGACGTACTCCATCACCAGGTAGTCGGCCTGGCTGCCGTCGGCGAGGGTGGACCGGCCGACGTCGTGCACGGCGACCACGCCCGGGTGACGCAGCGCCGCCAGCATTCGGGCCTCGGCCCGGAACCGGGCGGTGAACTCGGGATCGGCGGTCAGCGCCGGGAGCAGCACCTTCACCGCGACCTCGCGCTCCAGCATGACGTCGGTGCACCGCCAGACCGCGCCCATGCCGCCGGTCGCCACCCGTTCGCCCAGCCGGTACCGCTCGCTCAGCACCACTCCTTGAGTCAGCACCGGGCCACGGTACCGGCACGTCTCCGCCGGGTGATCAGCCCGTCGGAGCCCCGGCCGCGGAGCGTCGCGCCCGTACGGGCGCGGCCGACTACGCTGGCGGGGGTTCGTCCCACGGGACATCAGCGGCGAGGGGAGACGCGGCATGGCGTGGAGCTGGCGGTACGAGGGCACGAACGGCGAGTCGGTCGAGGGGCCGGCGGAGTCGTTCGGCAGTCAGGCGGACGCCGAATCCTGGATCGGCCAGACCTGGCGCGAGCTCGCGGCGTCCGGCGTCACCTCGGTCGCGCTCGTCGAGGACGACCGGGTGGAATACCGGATGAGCCTGCTGCCCCCGGCGGAGTGATGGTCGGCGACCGCCCGGGGGGCGAGCCGCTGGTGCTCGGCGTGCCCCGGGCGGCGTTCCGGCCCAGCCCGGTCTTCCTCGCCCTGGTCGCGCTCTTCGCCACGAGCGGCGTGCTGACCTGGCACGGGTTCGGCAACGTGCGGCTCGACGTGTTCCTCTTCGTCGTGTCCGGCTGGTTGGTGTCGCTCTGCCTGCACGAGTACGCCCACGCGATCGTCGCGTTCCGGGCCGGCGACCGCAGCGTGGCCCACCGGGGCTACCTGACGCTGAACCCGCTGAAGTACAGCCACCCGCTGCTGTCGATCGGGCTGCCGGTGCTGGTGGTGCTGCTCGGCGGCATCGGCCTGCCCGGCGGGGCGGTCTGGGTGGACCGGCACGCCATCCCGGGGCGGCTGCGGCACACGCTGGTCAGCCTCGCGGGCCCGGCCACCAACGTGCTGTTCACGCTGGTGCTGGTGGCCGCCGTACGCCTCGGCGCGGCCGGCGGCGGCCCGGTCGAGTTCTGGGCGGGCGTGGCGCTGCTGGCGTTCCTCCAGCTCACCGCGAGCGTGCTCAACCTGCTCCCGGTGCCCGGCCTCGACGGCGGCAACATGATCCAGCCGTGGCTGAACGCGCAGTGGCGCAAGATGTACGACCTGTTCGCCCCGTTCGGCTTCATCCTGCTGTTCGCGCTGCTGTGGAACCCGCGGATCAGCGGCTGGTTCTTCGGGGCGGTCTTCGCCGTGGGCGACGTCCTCGGCCTGCCGCCGTGGCTCTACGCGCTCGGCCTGGACCTGATCCGCTTCTGGCAGAGCTGACCGGCGCGTCGCACCCGGCCCGCCGTCGCCCCGGCCCGTTCGTCGGCCCGCCGTCGCCCCGGCCTGTTCGTCGGCCCGCCGTCGCCCGGCCGAGCCCGTTCGTCGGCCCGGCGCTGCCCTGCCCGGCCCGGCCGGTCCCCTCCGTGGGGGCCGGCCGGGCCGGGGGTGTCACGGACGCTCGGCGGGGGACTCGGTCCGGGCCGGGTCGCGCTCGACGATCGGGTCGATGATCTCGTCGATCGCCTTGAGCAGGCCGGCGTCGAGCTGCACGCCGGCGGCCTTGACGTTGTCGTGTACCTGCTCGGGGCGGGACGCGCCGACGATCGCCGAGGAGACGTTCGGGTTCTGCAGCACCCAGGCGATGGCGAGCTGCGCCATGCTCAGGCCCGCCTGCTCGGCCAGCGGCTTGAGCCGCTGCACCCGCGTCAGCACGTCGTCGGTCATGAACTTGGCGATGAAGCCCGCGCCCGACTTCTCGTCGGTGGCGCGGGAGCCGGCCGGCGGCGGCTGACCCGGCAGGTACTTGCCGGAGAGCACGCCCTGCGCGATCGGCGACCACACGATCTGCCCGACGCCCAGCTCCTCGCTGGTGGGGACGACCTCGGACTCGATGACCCGCCAGAGCATCGAGTACTGCGGCTGGTTGGAGACCAGCGGGATGCGCAGCTCCCGGGCGAGCTGGTGGGCCTCGCGGATCTGCGACGCCTTCCACTCCGAGACGCCGATGTAGAGCGCCTTGCCGGAGTGCACGACGTCGGCGAACGCCTCCATCGTCTCCTCCAGTGGGGTGCTGTAGTCGTACCGGTGGGCCTGGTAGAGGTCCACGTAGTCGGTGCGGAGCCGGCGCAGCGAGCCGTCGATCGACTCCATGATGTGCTTGCGGGACAGGCCCCGGTCGTTGCGGCCCGGCCCCGTGGGCCAGAACACCTTGGTGAAGATCTCCAGCCCCTCGCGCCGCTCGTTCTCCAGCGCGCGGCCCAGCACGTCCTCGGCGCGGGTGCCCGCGTACACGTCGGCCGTATCGAAGGTGGTGATGCCGGCGTCCAGGGCGGCCCGGACGCAGGCGAACGCCGCGTCCTCCTCGACCTGCGAGCCGTGGGTGATCCAGTTGCCGTACGAGATCTCGCTGACCATCAGGCCGGAACGGCCCAGGTGACGGAATTCCATGCTCACGACCCTACTCCCGCCGATCATGACCGGCGGAGACGCGGCTCAGAGCACCGGGTGGGTGTCGACGAGCAGCCGCTCGATCTCGGCGACGACCTCGTCGCGGTCGCGGTGCACCGGCTCGATCAGCGGCTCGCCCCGCCGGTCGAGCGCGCCCCAGTGCCCGGTGCCGTCGTCGACCAGGAACGCGACGGGGTGGATGACCAGCGCCGGATGGGCGGGCGGGACCAGCACCTTCCCGGTGCGGTCCACCACGCCCCGCCGGCCGGCCACGTCCACCACGGCCAGCCCCTCGTCGGTGAAACCGTCGACGTACCGGCCGTCGGCCAGCACCGTGGCGAACCCGTGGTACCGGGTGGGCACCACGATGCGGCCGTTGCGGTCGACCGCCCCCCAGCCCTCCCGGCGGACCACCGCCACGCCGTGGTGGAACGGGCGTACGTCCGCGAAGCCGTGCGGCACGACCACCTCGCCGACGGCGTCGATCGCCACCCATCCGGAGGCGCCGTCCGACACCCAGGCCAGCCCGTCGCTGAACGGGCGGACCACCGGGTAGGACGGCCCGAGCACGGTGGCGCCGGCGAGGTCGACCAGCGACCACCGCTCCGTCTCCGGCCGCCGCACCCAGGCCAGCCCCTCGCGGAACGCCTGCGCCTCGGCGTACTCGGCCGCGATGGCCATGTCGCCGTCCGGGTCGGCGAAACCCCACAGGTCGCCGTCGCGCGCCGGCACCGGGGGCCGGTCACGCTCCAGCACCTCGTCCCGACTCCGGGGGTACGGCCCGAAGCCCGTCTCCGCCACCCGCTGGGCCACCGAGTCCAGACTGAGCCGGATCCGCGCCTGGAGTTCGGGGTCCCCGTCGCCGCGCAGGTCGAGAGCCCGCTCGAAGTGGTGGCACGCCTCCATCAACCGGCCCTGGTCGTAGCACGACCGCCCCGCGTGCTCGTGCAGCGCCGCGCGCAGCCGGTCGGGCAGTTCCGTCGAATTGGCCTCGGCGAAGAGCCGGTCGGCCTCCACGAACTCGCCCCGCCAGCGCAGCACGTGCGCCAGCCGTGCCTGCGCGACCGCCGTACGCCGCAACTCCCCGGTCGCCTCCGCGTACGTGAGCGCGAGCCGACCGTCGGCGAGCGCGTCGTCCAGTTCGCCGAGCAGCCGCGAGACCACCGCCCGCAAACTCAGCAGCCGGGCGCGCGACCGGTTGTCCACGGCGGCGCCCAGCTTCTCGGTGAGCCGTCGGCGGATCGTCCGGAACTCCTCCGGCGCCTCCACCACCTCGCGCAGGGTCTCCGGGTCGAGCCGCCAGCGGTAGGCCGCCAGCACCTGCTCCGGGTCGCCCTGCGCGGCACTCGTCCGGTCGACGTCCCGCGATTCCGGGCCGCGCTGCTCGGGGCTGCGTTGTTCTGGGCTGCGCTGTTCCTGGGCGCGTTCGTGCCGTTCACCGGCAGTCGGCGGACCCTGCCCGACCGGCGTCGCTACGGCCGGCGCGGACGCTGCGGAAGCCGGCTGTGCCGACGGCGCCGAGACGGGCGGCGCCGACACCGGCTGCCCGGGCGCTGCCGAGACGGGCGGTGTCGGGGCGGGCGCTGCCGAGATGGGCGGTGTCGGGGCGGGCGCTGCCGAGATGGGCGGTGTCGGGGCGGGAGCTGCCGAGATGGGCGGTGTCGGGGCGGGCGGTGCCGGGACGGCGACAGCCGGTGCCAGCGGTTCGGCTTGTGCAGCTGGCGGCACCGAGACGGGTGATTCGGGCTCGGTGACGGCCGGCGTCAGCGGTCCGGCTTGTGCTGGCGCTACCGGATCGGGCGGTACCGGCTCGGTGGCGGAAGGAGCCAGCGGTTCGGCAACGGTCGGCGCGGGTGACGCTGGCACCGGTTGCGCCGGCGGTGTGGGCGCTGGCATCGGTTGCGCCGGCGGCGCGGAGACAGGCGGCGCGGCTGACTCGGAGACGGGCAGCGCGGATGCCGGTTGCGCCGGTGACATGGGAAGGGGCGATGCCGGCGGCGCGTCGGCAGGCGGTGCTGGCGGCGCGGGTACCCCCTGTCCCGGCAGCGCGACCTCGGGGACGCCTGGTGACGCTGCCGGTGTTTCGGAGGGTGGCGTGGTGACCGGCTGAGCCGGCATCGGCGTGCTGCCGGTGGTTGCGGCGGCGGGTCGGGTCGGCGGGGCCGATACGGGCGCGACGGGCGGAGTGGGCAGGGCCTGTGCCAACGGCGCGGTGACTGGTGCGCCGGCCGGCGCGGCAACGGACGCGGAACCGTCCTCCTGGTGGTCTTCGGGCACCGGGGTGTGCCCTCCGGGTGGCGCGGGCAAGGGCCCGTCCACCGGCAGGGCGGGGAAGGCCGCCGGAGCCGGCAAGACACCCCCGGCCGCCGTATCCGCGAGGGGCGGCACGGGTGCGGCCTGTGTCGGGGGCGCGAGGGGCGGCACGGGTGCGGCCTGTGTCGGGGTCGCGAGGGGCGGCACGGAAGCAGCCTGTGCTGGGGTCGCAGCGGGCGGCGTGGACACGGGCCGCGCCGTGGGCGAGGCAGTGGGCCCCGCCGGGGGCGCGGACACGGGCCGGGCGGATGGCCCGGGAATCGGCGTGGCCGAGGCCGGCACCGCAGCCGATGGAACGGCGTCGGGCGCGCTGCTCACAGCCGCCGTTCCAGGGACGAAGTCGCTCGGGGACGCGTCGACCGGTCGCGCGGGAGGAACCGTTCCGGTTGCGCCGCTCAGCGGTGCGGTTGCCCGCACTGCCGTATCCGGCGGCGTCGCGGACGCTGAGCGCGGATCGGTCGCGTCGAGTGGAACGCTATGGATGTCAAAACCCTTCGGTGACAGCCATGGTGTTCCACCGGTGGGCCCAGCCGTGGTCGCGGCGGGGGTGCGCAGGGGGGCAACGCCCGTTGCGGACGGCGGGGCAGAAGCGCCCGGGGCAGGCGCCGACACGGTCTGTGCCAGGTTCTCGGGCCTGGACTGGCCGGTCTGAAGGCCGTCAAGCGTGACCGGGGCAGGAGCGGCGTGCTCCCGTGGCACCGGATCCGACGCGGCAGGCGGTGTCGACCCCGGCGGGGCCGGGGGTGCTGATTCCGTCTGGGTTGGCGGTGTCGACTCCGACGGGGCCGGGGGTGCCGAGCCCGTCTGGGTTGGCGGTGTCGACTCTGGCGGGGCCGGGGACACGACCTCCGTCCGGGCGGGCGGCGCCGACTCCGGCCCGGCGGGTGATGCCGACACGTGCGGGGCAGGAGGCATGGAGACAGGGCGGGGGACAGGTGGTCCGGAGACAGGGCGTGCCGGTGCGGAGGCGAGGTGGGGATCGGCCGGCTCCGACCGTGTGGCGGCCGAGTGACTCGGGGGAGCCGGGTCGCCCGCCGCAGGGGTCGTCGGGGCGGGCGCCGTGGGCGGCACGGATACCGCTCCGGCAGGCGGACCGGAGACAGGCGGCGTAGCCGGCGGCGAGGACCCGGGCGAGGTGACCGACGGGGCGGCCGTCGACGAGGTCCCCGGCGAGGCCGGTGCGGGTGTCACCGGATCGGTCCCAGCCGCCCCGTCGAGGTGGTCGTGGATGGGCTCGGGCGATGGGAGGTCGTCCTGGACGGGCTTCGGGGCCGCCGCGTCGACCGGGGGTGTCGACATGGCGTTGGGGGAAGCGTCGGCCGGGGCAGTGGGGCGGGGGTTGTCCGCATCCGCGGGACGGGCGTCGTCCGTCTCTGCGGAAGGCGTCATGGGCTTGGAGGGCCGGAACCAGGCGTCCGCGCCGCTCGGCGCGGCCGGCTGTGGTCGGGGCGGGGCCGCCGGTGCCGGCGGATCGCTCGGTGGCGGCGGAACGTACACCCTGGGCGTGCCCGCTGCGAGCGGCATCGCGGCCGCTGGCGTCTCCGACGGAACCGCTGGCGTGGTCGCCGCACCCCTGTCCTCGGAAGCGGGGCGCGGACCGGCCGGGTGGGCGTTCGCCGGACGGTCGGCCGGTGGCGTGGTGGCCGGTGGGCCGATCACGGGCTCGGCGCCGCGAAGTTCGGTACCGAGGCCCTGCTGCGGTGTGGGCGAGTACGGGTGAGGCGGCGGGACCGGCTCGGGGCGCGCCGGGGCCGGGCCGGAGGACCCGGTGCTGGACGTGGCCCCCGGTGCCGGCAGGAACTCCAGCCGCAGTCGGGCGGCGGGCGGCGCCGGGACCGGCGTGACGTCGTCCTCGGGAGCAGGTCGCGGCACATGGCCGGTCGACTGGAACTGCTCCTCGACGGGCAGCGGGGGCCGAGAGCCAGCAGCCGGTGGCTCGCCGAGCGGACCCCCCGGCGACACCGGCCGGCTGGCGGGCGGGCCTGCCGGGGAGATCGGTCGGCTGGTGGTCGGGCCCGCGGGTGACACCGGCCGGCTGGTGACCGGAGCTGCGGGTGGCACGGGGCGGCCGGCGGTCGGGCCTGCTGGCGGTACCGCGTCACCCCTTGCCGGGCCTGCTGGCGACACCGGGCTTGCCGGCGACACCCGGGCTGCCGGCGACACCGGGCGGGCGGTGGCCGGACCGGCCGGTGACGGCGGGCCGGTGGGGGGACCCGCAGCGGGGACCGGGCGCGGGACGGGACCAGCGGGCGACACGGGCAGGTCGCGGGACGGCGCGACCGGGCCGGTTCGGTCCGTGGGCGGCATGTCGCGGGACGGCGCGGGGGAGACCGGCCGGCCAGGGTCCGCAAGCTCGTCACGCGGGGTCAGGAAGCCCCGAGGGCCGGAGCCGGGCGGTACCGAGGCGGGCGGGCCGGCGGCAGGCGGCACCGAGATCGGCGGGCCGGAAATCGGCGGGCCGGAGACCGGCGGGCCGGAGACCGGCGGGCCGGAGACCGGCGGACCGGAGACCGGCGGTACCGAGACCGGCGCGCCGGACACCGGGCGGTCGCCGCCAGCGGGAACCCGCGACGGCGGGTACGGGCGCGGTTCGTCGTACCGGGGCCGGGCCGGTGGGGCGGCGGCCTCGTACGGGCCCCCGTGGTGGTGGGGACGCTCGGCCGGCTCGGCCGGCCGCCGGTGTTCGGGGCGGGGTGCGGTGTGGCGTGTGTCCCGGTCGACACCGGGCTGCGCCGGGCCGGACGACGGCCAGGGCAACCCGTCCTGCTGCGGGTGCCCCCGCTGCTCCCGGTACGCGTCAGGCCGGTACGCCTCCGGCCGGGCGGCCTCGCGCGGACGCCGGTCCGGGTACGCCTCGGCGCGTGCCGCCGCCTCGCGTGCCTGCCACCGCCCGTCCGGCTCCGGCTGGCGCCGTTCCCCGTCACGGTACGGCTGCCCGCTCGCGACCCGGTCGGGGCGCTGCCACCCGTCGGCGGGTACGCCCGGCTCGCGGCCCCGTCCGCCCGGGGCGCGTTCCTCCCGCCCGTCGGAGCGCCGTTCCCACTGCCCCGACGCGGCGTGCTCCCACGGCCCGTCGCCGGCGTGCTCCCGCCGCTCGTCCGAGGAACCGCCCAACCGCGCGTCTGGGGAACGGTCCCGCGGCGCGTTCGAGGGGCGGTGTTCGGTGGGGGCATCCCACTGGTACCGGGGCCGGCGGGCCCCGTCGCCCGTCCAGCGGTCGTCGTCGGTCTCCGGCCGGCGGTCCTGCCCTGGTCCGACTCGCGGATCGTGGCCGTGCTCGGAACGGCCGTCGTGGTCGCGTCGCGTCCGGTCGTCGTGGTCGCGCTCGGAGCGGTTGTCGTGGCCGCGCTGTGTCCGGTCGTCGTGACCGCGTTCGCTCCGGTCGTCGTGACCGGGTTCCGGCCGGCGGTCGTGGCCCGGGCCCGGCCGGCGGTCGTGACCTGGCTCCGGCCCCCGGTCGTAGCCCGGTTCCGGCCGCTGGTACGCCGGCGACCGGCGCGGGTCCTCGCCCGGCTCGGGCAGCCAGCCCGGCTCCGAGTGGCCGGCGGGCGAGACGGGGCGGTCCCGTCCGGCCGGCTCGTGCCGTGGCGGGCGGGCGTCGTAGCGGTCGTGGCCGGCGTGGTCGCGCGGCCGGGGGGAGTCGACCGGCCGGCCCGCGCCGGAGCGGCCGGGCCCGTCGAAGCCGCCCCGGGCGTTGCGGTGCGGCGGCTCCTGCCGGTGCGGCGGCTGCCGGTCGTCCGGCCAGGTCGGCTCCGCGTGTGGCCGGCGGTACGGCTCGTCGTCGCGCCGCCGCCCGCCGGGGCCGCCAAGGGGGCCGCTCCAGCTTTCCTGCCGGCCGGTCCAGCCGTCGGGGTCGTCGTCCCAGGACCGGCCGAGGTAGGTCCCGTCGGGTCGGGTCGGCGCGAGCGGGGGCACCTCGGCGCGGCCGACGGCGGCCGCCCGGCCCCGGGGCGCGGGCGGGGCGTGCTGGATGCCGATGTCGCCGGGGTAGCGCTGGCCCGGGAACTGGGGGTGCCACTCGTTGGTCGGTTCGACCATCCAGGACGGTTCGCCGGTGTCGTGCCACCGGTCGGCGTAGCGGCTCATCGTGGCGACCTGTCGCCACAGCGGGTGAGCGGAACGGCCGTAACGCGCCGTCGGTGAACGGGCGCGCCGGGGTGGCCGGCTCGCGTCCGCTCGCTCACGGCGGCGCCCCGGTGGCCGGCTCGCGTCCGCTCGCTCACGGCGATGTCACCTCGTTGCAAATTGTCGCGCTGGGCGCCCCACGTGCCGGTAGAGTCGCCCGTCCCGGCATGGCGTGGCTGCGGAAGGAGGGTAGCGGCGTGGGCTCGCTCACCGCCACTGTGGCACTGCCCACCGCCCCAAACGTTATCCTATGGTTCCGGACATTTAGGGCTATAACCGGATCAGGCTTCCGACGTTACGCCACGTATCGGCAGGCGACCGTGGCGGGCGTCGTCACCAACACGGTCTTCGGCTTCCTGCGCTGCTACGTCCTCCTCGCCGCGGCCGGTGCCGCCGGCACGGTGGCCGGGTACGACCGGACCCAGCTCGCCAGTTTCGTCTGGGTCGGTCAGGGCCTGCTCGCCGTCGTCCTGCTCTGGGGGTGGACGGACCTGGCGGACCGGATCCGCACCGGCGACGTCGCCAGCGACCTGCTCCGGCCGGTGCACCCGGTGACCAGCCACCTCGCCACCGACCTGGGCCGCGCCGGCCACGCCGCCCTGGTCCGGCTGCTCCCGCCGGTGCTGGTCGGGCCGCTCTTCTTCGAGGTGTACGTGCCCCGGCGCTGGTCCACCCTGCCACTCTTCGCGCTCTCCGCCGTCGCCGCCGTGGTGCTCTGCTTCGGCTGCCGGTTCCTGGTCAACGCGACCGCGTACTGGTTGCAGGACGTCCGGGGGCCGATGATCCTCTGGACCCTCGCCTCGGGGGTGCTCGCCGGGCTCTACTTCCCGCTGCGATTCCTGCCGGAGGGGCTCCAGCACGTCCTCTGGCTGGGCACGCCCTTCCCGAGCCTGCTCCAGACCCCGCTCGACGTGCTCGTCGAGCGGGACCCGACCGGCACCCAGGTCGGGCTGGTCGGCCTCCAGCTCGCCTGGGCGGTGCTGGTCCTGGCCGCCTGCCGGCTCGTGCAGCGCCGCGCCGAACGCCGCCTGGTGGTGCAGGGTGGCTGACGGGGCCCTGGCGCCGACCGTCCGGCGCCGCGGCGGCGGGGCGCTGGCCGCGTACCGGGCGCTGCTGGGGGCGCAGGCGCGGTCGCAGACGGCGTACCGGACCTCGTTCGTGGTCGACGTGCTCGGCAACGTCGGGTCCACCGTCTTCGACGTGCTGACCGTGCTGGTGATCTTCGGCGTCACGCGGGAACTGGGCGGCTTCACGCTCCGCGAGACGCTGGTGATCGTCGGCCTCTCGACCTGCGCGTTCGCCACCGCCGACCTGCTGGTGGGCAACATCGAGCGACTGCCCCGCTACGTGCGCACGGGGCTGTTCGACGCCGTGCTGGTCCGCCCGCTCGGCGCGCTGCCGCAGCTGCTGCTCATGGACCTGCCGCTGCGCAAGGTGTCCCGGGCGGTCTTCGGGCTCGCCGTGCTGGTCGTCGCGGTCGGCTCGGCCGGCGTCGAGTGGACCCCGGCGCGGGCGCTGCTGGTGGTCCTCGCCCCGCTGGCCGGCGTGGTCTTCTTCGGGGCGGTCTTCGTCGCCACCGCCACCGTCTCCTTCTGGTGGGTCGACTCGGGCGAGCTGGCCAATTCGGTCACCTACGGCGGCCGGGACTTCACCTCGTACCCGGTCACCGTGTTCGGTGGGTGGTTCCGCGCCGTGTTCGCGTACGGCCTGGGCTTCGCCTTCGTCAGCTACCACCCGGCGCTGGCGCTGCTCGGCCGCGCCGACCCGCTCGGCCTGCCGGCCTGGGTCGGCTGGGCCGCGCCGGCCGTCGCGCTGGTCGCCGCCGCCGGGGCCGCGGCGGCCTGGCGCACCGGCGTCCGCCACTACCGGAGTACGGGGTCGTGAGCGACGACGTCATCGTGGCCGACGGGCTGCGCAAGGAGTTCACGGTCCGGGTGCGGGCCGGCCGGCTGCGCCGGGAGAAGCGTCGGGTCACCGCCGTGGACGGGGTCGACCTGCGGGTGCCCCGGGGCGAGATGCTCGGCTACATCGGGCCCAACGGCGCGGGCAAGTCCACCACGCTCAAGATGCTCACCGGGGTGCTGACGCCCTCCGCCGGCGAGGTACGCGTCTGCGGCCTGCGCCCGGTCGCCCAGCGCACCCGGCTCGCGCTGCGCATCGGCGTCGTCTTCGGCCAGCGCTCGCAGCTCTGGTGGGACCTGCCGCTGCGGGAGTCGTTCGCCTTGCTGCGGCACGTCTACCGGGTGCCGGCCGCCGCGCACGCCGCCCGGCTGCGCCGCTGCCGGAGCCTGCTCGACCTGGACGCCTTCCTGGACACCCCGGTCCGGCAGTTGTCCCTGGGGCAGCGGATGCGCGGCGAGCTGACGGCCGCCCTGCTGCACGGCCCCGAGGTGCTCTTCCTCGACGAGCCGACGATCGGCCTGGACGTGGTGAGCAAGCAGGCGGTCCGTGGCTTTCTCGGCGAGCTGGGCCGGGCCGGGGACACCACGCTGGTGCTCACCACCCACGACCTGGCCGACATCGAGCGGCTCTGCCGTCGCCTGGTGGTGGTCGACCACGGCCGGGTGGTGCACGACGGGTCGATCGCCGCGTTGCACGAGCGGTACGGCTCCCGTCGGCTGCTCGTCGCCGACCTGGAGGCTCCGCTGCCCGAGCCGCCGGCGCTGCCCGGCGCGCCGCTGCACCGGGTGGAGGCCGACGGGCACCGGTTGACCTTCGCGCTGGAGTCGGCGGGTGTGGCCGAGGTGGTGGCCGCCCTGGCCGCCCGGGGCTCGCTGCGGGACGTCTCGATCGTCGAGCCGGACATCGAGGACGTGGTGGCCCGGCTCTACCGGGGTGGCTGAGCCCCTCCGCGCGGTGGAGACTGCCTCCGGGTGAGCGGAGCCCGATGCCGGGGAGCCCGCGGCCGCTCCTGCCGCGGGAGGCGAGGCGGGCCGGGCGGTCAGGGGTGTTCCATCACCAGGACGGCGAAGGTGCCGGGGGCCAGCGCCTCGTAGCGGTGCGGCACGTCACCGGGGAAGGTCACGTAGTCGCCCGGACCGAGCTCCACCAGGTCGCCCTCCGGCCCGACGCGCAGCCGCCCGGCGCCCACCACGATGTGCTCGACGCTGCGTGGGGTGTGCGACTCGGCGGTGCGCACCGTCCCGGGCTCCAGCTCGAGCAGGTAGACGTCGCGGCGGATGTGGGCCGTGCCGGCGGCGAGCAGCGTCGCGGTGAGGTCGGCGTGCTCGGAGCGGATCCGGGGGCCGTCGCCGGCCCGCACGACCCGGACGGCGGCCGCCGGCGGCTCGACCAGCCGGCTGAACGGCACGCCGAGCGCCACCCCAAGCGCCCAGAGGGTCTCCACGCTGGGGTTCCCGACCCCGGATTCCAGCTGGGAGAGGGTGGACTTGGCGATGCCGGCCCGGCGGGCGAGCTCGGTGAGCGAGATGCCGACGCGGTCGCGCTCGCGGCGGAGCGCGACGGCGATGGTGGCCAGCGGGGGAGTCGGGTCGGCGGACATTGTTCGCTCCAATGTTCCGTCTGTTCGGTTTGACGAACAGATGCGGCGCGTTCATCATGATGGACCATGCGTACGGTACAGCGAACGGTCGAGGGCGCGGCAGTCCGCGACGTCGCCGCCATCGGGGCGGCGATGGTCGCGGTCGGCGCCTCGTTCGGCGCGGTGGCGGTGGCCGCCGGCCTGCCGGGCTGGGCGGCCGTCGTCATGTCCGTGCTGGTCTACGCCGGCGGCGCGCAGTTCATGGCGGTCGGGCTGGTGGCCACCGGGAGTCCGCTCGCGGCGGTCCTCGCCGGCCTGCTGCTCAACGCGCGGCACCTGCCGTTCGGGCTGGCGCTGGCCGACAGCATCGGCCGCCCGCTGTGGCGCCGGCTGCTCGGCAGCCACCTGATGACCGACGAGGCGACCGCCTTCGCGCTGGCCCGCCCCGCCGGGAACGCGCGCCGGCGGGCGTTCTGGCTCGCCGGCACCCTGCTCTTCCTGGCCTGGAACGTGGGGACCGTGCTCGGGGTGCTCGCCGGCGGCGTGGTCGGCGACCCCGCCGCGTTCGGCCTGGACGCGGCGTTCCCGGCCGGACTGATCGCGCTGCTGCTGCCGGCGCTGCGCGACCGCGACACCCGGCGGGTGGCGCTGGCCGGCGCGGTGCTGGCGGTGCTGGCCACCCCGCTGCTGCCGGCCGGGCTGCCGGTGCTGCTGGCGCTCGCCGGCCCGGCCGTGCTGGCCGTCGCCGCCGTACGCCGTGGTCGGCGGGCCGCGAACGCGAGCGGCAGCGCCACGCCGAACGCGCCGGTCGTGGGCGGCAGCCGGACGCCGAACGCGCCGGTCGCGGGCGGCGGAACGGTCCCGGGGGCCGCCGTCGAGCCGCCGGGCGGGGTGGGGGAGCCGGTGCGGGCGGGGGAGCGGACACCGCGGGGCGGGTCCGTGCGGGTCGGCCGGGCGGGGGAGGGGCCGTGCTGATCGCCGTGATCGTGGCGCTGGCCGCCGGGACGTACGGCTTCCGGGTCGCCGGGGTGCTGCTGCGCGACCGGCTCGACCTGCCGGAGTGGTCCCGGCGGCTGCTGCCGGTCGGCGCCGCCGCCCTGCTGGCCGCGCTGGGCGCCACCGCCGCGCTGACCGAGGCCGGCCGGTTCGCCGGCTGGGCCCGGCCGCTGGGCGTGCTGGTCGGCGTGCTGCTGGCCTGGCGGCGGGCGCCGTTCGTGCTGGTGGTGCTTGCCGCCGCCGGCACCACCGCGCTGCTCCGCCTGCTCGGCGTGCCGTAGGCCCTACCCGGTCCGCTGACGACGAACGGCCCCTCGCCGCGGTGCGGGAGGGGCCGTCGGTGCGGCGGGTCAGACCGGGTCGCCGATGTTGACCCGGGGCTCGGGCGCGCGCATCCGGCGGAAGGTGATCGACCGCATGATGGCGTAGAGGTAGAGCGAGCCCATCCGCTGCCCGGTGTTCGGGAAGCGCTCCCGGACCAGCTTGCGGATCTTGCGGGAGATCAGGAACGAGTCGACCACCACACCTAGCGCGAGCGCGCCCCAGAGGATGTTGGAGACCAGGCGGACGATCGGGGGCATCGCCGCGTTCGAGCCGATCAGCACGATCAGCGCGCCGCCGAAGAACCAGGTGCCGACCGTACGCCGGGAGTCGACCACGTTGCGGGCCAGCAGCCGCTCGGGGCCGCGGTCACGGGGCCCACCCTCGCGGCGGAACTCCGCCGCCGACTCCGCGCGCAGTTGGCGCCGGCGCTCCCGCGCCTCCTCCTTGGTCAGCGGCTTGGTGGCCGCGGCCGGTCGGCGGCCGGCGCTGGGCCGCTTCGGCGTGACCTTGCCCAGCTCCTTCTTGCTCGGGGTGTAGCCCCGGGGCTGGGCGGTCGAGGACTCCTCGTCGGGCGTCACCGGGGTGACGGCCTCGTCGACGAGGTCGGTGGACTTGCGGCGAAACAGCGACGGCACGCGGAAAGGGTAGCCAAACGACGGCGCCCGGTGCACATCGCGGTGCACCGGGCGCGGTCGGGAGTGGTCGACGTTACGGACGCTCGACGTGCGCGCCGAGGTCGGCGAGCTTCGCCTCGAAGTCCTCGTAGCCCCGGTTGATCAGGTCGACGCCGTAGACCCGGGAGGTGCCCTCGGCCGCCAGCGCGGCGATCAGGTGGCTGAAACCGGCCCGCAGGTCAGGGATGACCAGGTCGGCGGCGTGCAGCTTGCTCGGCCCCGCGATCACCGCGGAGTGCTTGAAGTTGCGCCGGCCGAAGCGGCACGGGGTGCCGCCCAGGCAGTCCCGGTAGACCTGGATGTTCGCGCCCATCGAGTTGAGCGCCTCGGTGTAGCCCAGTCGCTGCTCGTAGACCGTCTCGTGGACGATGGACAGGCCCCGGGCCTGGGTGAGCGCCACCACCAGGGGCTGCTGCCAGTCGGTCATGAAGCCCGGGTGCACGTCGGTCTCCAGGGCCACCGACTTCAGCTCGCCGCCCGGGTGCCAGAACCGGATGCCGCCCTCCTGGCCAGGGTCGCCCAGCTTCGGCGGCCGGGCGTCGGTGACCTCGTACTCGCCGCCGACCGAGCGGAAGATGTTCAGGAACGTCATCATGTCGGCCTGCTGCGCGCCGAGGACCTCGACGTGACCGCGGGTCGCCAGCGCCGCCGCGGCCCAGCTCGCCGCCTCGATCCGGTCCGGGATCGGCCGGTGCGTGTAGCCGTGCAGCTTCGGCACACCCTGGATCTCGATCACCCGGTCGGTGTGCACCTTGATGATCGCGCCCATCTTCTGCAGGACGCAGATCAGGTCGATGATCTCCGGCTCCACCGCCGCGTTGCGCAGCTCGGTGACGCCCTCGGCCATCACCGCCGTCAGCAGCACCTGCTCGGTCGCCCCGACGCTCGGGTACGGCAGCGAGAACTTGGTGCCGTGCAGCCCGTTCGGCGCCGACAGGTGCAGGCCCTCCGGGGTCTTCTCGACCGTCGCCCCGAACTCGCGCAGCGCCTGGAGGTGGAAGTCGATCGGGCGCGGCCCGATGTGGCAGCCGCCCAGGTCCGGGATGAAGGCGTGGCCGAGGCGGTGCAGCAGCGGCCCGCAGAACAGGATCGGGATCCGGCTGGAGCCCGCGTGCACGTTGATCTGGTCCGTGCTCGCGCTCTCCACGTTCGCGGGGTCGAAGACGAGCTCGCCGTCCTCCTCGCCGTCGCTGACCTTCACGCCGTGCAGGCCGAGCAGGCCCCGGACGACCTCGACGTCACGGATCTTCGGCACGTCGAACAGTCGGCTCGGGCTGTCGCCCAGCAGTGCGGCGACCATCGCCTTCGAGACCAGGTTCTTCGCGCCGCGCACGCGGATCCGCCCTTCCAGCGGAGTGCCTCCGTGTACGACCAGGACGTCGTCGGTCAACGCAACCTCCAGCGCGTCGGTGCTGCCGTGTTGATGGTGGGCTCGCGAGGTCTTCGCTACCCGGAATGCGGTCATGTCGAAACGGCCGCGTGCGTCGTCGCCCCGGCAGCATAGCCCTCCGTGACGTAAATGGACCCGGTCAGATCGCCCCTGAGGGCACTAATCGGTGATCGGGCCCATTTCCGTACCAGTGGTGCTACCGAGAGTGATCAGCTCGCCGCGGGCGGCGGGGTGTCGGCCCCGGGCAGGGCGAGCATCTGGTCCAGCGCCACCCGGGCGTGGTGCGCGGTGTCCGGGTCGACCGTGATCTGGTTCACCACCCGGCCGGCCACCAGCTCCTCCAGCGCCCAGACCAGGTGGGGCAGGTCGATCCGGTTCATCGTCGAGCAGTAGCAGACCGCCTTGTCCAGGAACATGATCTGCTTGTCGGGGTGGGCCAGCGCGAGCCGGCGGACCAGGTTCAGCTCGGTGCCGACCGCCCACGCCGAGCCGGCCGGGGCCGCCTCGATGGCCTTGATGATGTATTCCGTCGAGCCGACGAAGTCCGCGGCGCTGACCACCTCGTGCCGGCACTCCGGGTGGACCAGCACGTTCACCCCCGGCACCCGCTCCCGCACGTCGTTCACGCTGTCGAGGGTGAACCGGCCGTGCACCGAGCAGTGCCCCCGCCACAGGATCATCTTCGCGTCGCGCAGCTGCTCCGGGGTGAGCCCGCCGTTCGGCTTGTGCGGGTCGTAGAGCACGCAGTCGTCCAGCGCGAAGCCCATCTCCCGCACCGCCGTGTTGCGGCCCAGGTGCTGGTCGGGCAGGAAGAGCACCTTCGACCCCTGCTGGTACGCCCAGTCCAGCGCCCGCTTCGCGTTCGACGAGGTGCAGACCACGCCGCCGTTGCGGCCGACGAAGCCCTTGATGTCCGCCGAGGAGTTCATGTAGGTGACCGGGACGGTCTGCTCCGCGATGCCCAGGTCGGTCAGCACGTCCCAGGCCTTCTCGACCTGCGACAGCACCGCCATGTCCGCCATCGAGCAGCCGGCGGCCAGGTCCGGCAGGACGACCTTCTGCGCGTCCGAGGTGAGGATGTCGGCGCTCTCGGCCATGAAGTGCACGCCGCAGAAGACGATGTACTCCGCGTCGGGGCGGGCCGCCGCCTCGCGGGCCAGCTTGAACGAGTCGCCGGTGACGTCGGCGAACTGGATCACCTCGTCGCGCTGGTAGTGGTGCCCCAGCACGAAGACCTTGCTGCCCAGCTTCGCCTTCGCCGCCGCCGCCCGGGCCACCAGGTCCGGGTCGCTGGGCGCCGGAAGGTCACCCGGACACTCGACGCCACGCTCGGTGGCGGGGTCGCTGCCCCGGCCGAGCAGCAGCAGTGCCGTTGCCGTGTTGGAGGGTTCCACCCAGGTCGAAGTCACGTACCCCATGGTCCCACAGGGTGGCCTGAGCGCAGCCTCCACCGGTGTGGGCTGCCACACTGCTCGGCATGCGCGTGCTGCTCTGCCCGGACAAGTTCGCCGGCACCCTGTCGGCCCCGGAGGTCGCCGACGCCGTGGCCGCCGGCTGGCGCGAGGTGGCTCCCGGCGACGACCTGCACGTCCGGCCGCTGTCCGACGGCGGGCCGGGCTTCCTCGACGTGCTCGGCGACGCGCTCGGCGGGCGCCGGATCCCGGTGCCGACCGTCGACCCGCTGGGCCGCCCGGTGGCCGGTGAGATCCTGCTCACCGACGGCGGGACGACCGCCTGGCTGGAGAGCGCCCAGGCGTGCGGCCTGCACCTGCTCGACGCGGGCGAGCGCGACCCGAAGACCACCACCTCGTACGGCCTGGGGGTGCTGGTCGCCGCCGCCGTGGAGGCCGGCGCCCGCACGGTGGTGATCGGCCTGGGCGGCTCCGGCACCAACGACGGCGGCGCGGGGATGCTCACCGCGCTCGGCGTGACCCCGCTGGACGACGGGGGCCGGGCGCTGCCGTACGGCGGCGCGGCGCTGGCCGCCGCGGTCGCGCTCGACGGGGCGCCCCGGCTGCGCGACGCCCGGCTGGTGGCCGCCACCGACGTGGACAATCCGCTGCTCGGCCTGCACGGGGCGAGTAACGTGTTCGGCCCGCAGAAGGGCGCCGACCGGGCGGACGTGCTGCTGCTCGACGCCGCGCTGGAGCGCTTCGCCGCCGTGCTGGAGCGGGACCTGCCCGGCTGCCCCGACCGGCTGGGCGCCCTGCCCGGCGGCGGCGCGGCCGGGGGCCTCGGCGCGGCCGTCCTGGCGCTGGGCGGGCACTGCGAGTCGGGCATCGGCCTGGTCACCCGGGCGATCGGGCTGGACGCCGCCCTGGACGCCGTCGACCTGGTGGTCACCGGGGAGGGCTCGTTCGACCACCAGTCGCTGCGCGGCAAGGTGGTGGCCGGGGTGGCCGGCGCCGCCCGGGACCGGGGCCTGCCCTGCGTGGTGCTGGCCGGCCAGGTGAGCACCGGCCGGCGGGAGGCGGGCGCGGCCGGGGTGACCGACGCGTACAGCCTGGTGGAGCACTTCGGGGGCGAGGAGCGCGGCGGGCTGGCCGCCGCGCTGGAGCGCCCGGCCGAGGGGCTGCGGGCGCTCGGCGCCCGGCTGGCCCGGCAGTGGAGCCGCTGACCGGCCCGCGGGCGTGACCTGACGGGCGGGCCCGCCGTGCGCGTCGCGCGGCCGGGAGTCGCTCGCCCGCCGCCCGATCGGGTCCGTCGGCGCGCCGGCTGCGGCGGCCCGTGTCACGGCGGCGGGTGAGGCCGGTCGCAGCGGCGTACCATCGGATCTGGACCACACCGGGAATGGCTGGGCGACGTGAGATGTTGGCCAGTGCGTCCGGACCCAACCGCGCAGGGAGATTTCACGTGACCACGCCAGCGCAGACCGAGTCGACCGAGGCCAAGGCCCCCACGTCCGTCGTCCTCACCGACGTCGCGGCGCAGAAGGTCAAGGCCCTGATCGAGCAGGAGGGCCGCGACGACCTGCGGCTCCGGGTCGCCGTGCAGCCGGGTGGCTGCTCCGGCCTGCGGTACCAGCTCTTCTTCGACGAGCGCTCGCTCGACGGTGACGTCGTCACCGACTTCGACGGCGTCGAGGTCGTCGTCGACCGGATGAGCGCCCCCTACCTGGCCGGCGCCACCATCGACTTCGCCGACCGCATCGACGCCCAGGGCTTCACCATCGACAACCCCAACGCGGGCAACTCCTGCGCCTGTGGCGACTCGTTCAGCTGAGCCGCCCACCTCCGCTCGCGACCAGCGGGGCCGTCCCCTCGGGGCGGCCCCGCTGCCGCGTTCGGGCGCGGTAGCGCAAGCCGAGAAGATGACCGGGGCCGGACCGACGGGTCATCCTGAGGGGGCCGGACCGGTAGGCTGACCGGCGCCCTGCTCCCGACCCCGAGGGTTGACATGAAGATCGCCGTGACCGGCTCGATCGCCACCGACCACCTGATGAGCTTCCCCGGCCGCTTCGCCGACCAGTTCATCGCCGACCAGCTGCACAAGGTGTCGCTCTCCTTCCTGGTGGACGACCTGGTGCTGCGTCGCGGCGGCGTGGCGGCGAACATCGCCTTCGGCATGGGACAGCTCGGCCTGCGCCCGGTGCTGGTCGGCGCGGTCGGCGCGGACTTCGCCGACTACCGCTCCTGGCTGGAGCGGCACGGGGTCGACTGCGACTCGGTGCACGTCAGCGAGGTGGCGCACACCGCCCGGTTCGTCTGCACCACGGACACCGACATGTGCCAGATCGCCTCGTTCTACGCCGGCGCGATGAGCGAGGCCCGCAACATCGAGCTGGAGCCGGTGGCCCGCCGCCTCGACGGGCTCGACCTGGTCCTGGTCGGCGCGAACGACCCGGCGGCGATGCTGCGGCACTCCGCCGAGTGCCGGGAGCGGGGATACCCCTTCGCCGCCGACCCGTCCCAGCAGCTCGCCCGGATGGACGGCGAGGACGTCGTCGCGCTGATCGAGGGCGCCGACTACCTGATGACCAACGACTACGAGAAGTCGCTGCTGCAGAGCAAGGCCGGGCTGAGCGACGCGCAGCTGCTCGACCGGGTCAAGGTCCGGGTCACCACGCTGGGCAAGCACGGCGTGGAGATCGCCGGGCGCGACATCGACCCGATCCACGTGCCGATCGCGCGGGAGATCCGGGCGGTCGACCCCACCGGGGTCGGCGACGGCTTCCGGGCCGGCTTCTTCACCGCGCTGTCCTGGGGCCTCGGGCTGGAGCGGGCCGCCCAGGTGGGCTCCCTGCTCGCCACGCTGGTGCTGGAGACCGTGGGCACGCAGGAGTACGAGGTCCGCCGCGACCTGTTCGTCAAGCGGATGGCCGAGTCGTACGGCGACGTGGCCGCCGAGGACGTCCGGCCGCACCTGTTGCCGTAACCCCCGCCCCCGGTGTCGGGAAGGGCCCTTCCGCGTTGACCGGGTGCCCTTCCTGACACCGCTCAGTGGAGGCGGCGGACGTCGAAGGCGGGGCCGTCGGGGCCGGTGACCGTGCCGAGGAACTCGTGGCCGCGCATCCGGCACCAGGCCGGGACGTCCACCGCCGCCGCCGGGTCGTCGGCCAGCAGCCGCACCACCGTGCCGACGGGCAGCTCGGGCAGCCGCCGGGCCACCGCGATCACGGGCAGCGGGCAGCGCTGACCACGGCAGTCGAGGATCTCCGCCGGCGCCGTCACAGCCCCACCACCCCCGCCTCGGCGCGCAGCCGCGCCACGACGTCGGGCAACTCGGCGAGGAACCGCTCCACGTCCGTCTCCGTCGTCTCCCGGTGCAGCGAGACCCGCACGTTGCCGTGCGAGAGCACCCCCATCGCCTCCAGCACGTGCGACGGGCGCAGCGTGGAGGAGGTGCAGGAGGAGCCGGAGGAGACGGCGAACCCGCGCCGGTCCAGCGCGTGCAGCAGGGCCTCGCCGTCGACGTACAGGCAGGAGAACGTCACCAGGTGCGGGAGGCGGTCGTCGGGATCACCCACCACCTCCACGTCGGGCACCTCCGCCGCCACCCGGGCCCGGATCCGGTCCACCAGCGGCGCCAGCCGGGCCGCCTCGGCCGTCGCGTCGGCCGCCGCCGCGCGCAGGCTCGCCGCCGCCGCGACCACCGCCGGCAGGTTGAGCGTTCCCGGCGTACGCCCGGACTCCCGCTCGTCGGCCGGCCAGGGCGACTCCCACCGGGTGCCCTTGCGTACCACCAGCAGCCCCACCCCGGGCGGGCCGCCCCACTTGTGCGCGCTGGCGGTCAGCACCGACCAGCCCGCCGGCACGGGCTCCCGGCCGACCACCTGGGCGGCGTCCACGAACAGCGGCACCCCGGCCTCGGCGCACTCCCGCGCGGCCTCGGCGACCGGTTGGCGCGTGCCGACCTCGTGGCTGGCGGCGATCAGCGCGCCCAGCGCCACCCCCGGCGCCCGCACCGCCGCCGCCCAGCCGTCCAGGTCCAGCCGGCCCCACCGGTCCACCGGCACCGACGTCGCCGTGCCGCCGGCCGCGACGTGCTGCTCGGCGGCGTGCAGCACCGCCGAGTGCTCGATCGCGGAGTGCACCAGGGCCGGGCCGACCCGCCGCCGGCCGGCCAGGCCGCCGAGCACGGCGGCGTGCGCGGCCGTCGTACCGCTGGGGGTGAAGGAGACCTCGTCGGCGCGCACGCCGAGCGTCTGCGCGGTGGCCTCGCGGGCGGCGTCGAGCAGTTGGCGGGCGCGGCGGGCCTGGGTGTAGAGCCTGCCGGGGTCGGCCCAGCCGTCGTCGAGGGCGGCCAGCAGCGCCTGTCGGGCGACCGGGTGCAGCGGCGCGGCGGTGGCCGCGTCCAGGTAGACCGGGGAAGCGCTCACGGAAGCCAACGCTATCGCGCCGGCACGCCCAAGATCCCCCCGATGGGGGCGGAGAGTGACCCCAAGACGGTCGAGCCCGCCATGGTCGAGTAATCTGCGACCGTCGGTGACGCCTTTGCCGCCGGTGCTGTCGCTCCGCCCCGGCGGAGGCCAACAGAACAGAACAGACACCGCGGCGCGCTAGGGAGGCAGGACCAGGTGGTCGCAAGGAGTTCGGAGGTACGGCCGTCGGCCGTACGGCACAGCGCTTCCCCAGGAGCCGGTGGGCGCCGGGGGCGTGGTGCTGGTCGGATCGCCGGGCTCGGTCTCGGCGGGGCGGCGCTGCTGGTCCTGCTCACGGGCTGCGACGTCGGTGCCGCGTTCGGCGGCTTCGGCTGGCCGCAGGGCGGCATCTCGCCCGAGTCCCACCGGATGTACGACCTGTGGATCGCCTCGTGCATCGCGGCGCTCGCGGTCGGCGTGTTCGTGTGGGGCCTGATCTTCTGGTGCATCGTGCGCTACCGCAAGCGGGGCAACGAGCTGCCGGTGCAGACCCGTTACAACATGCCGATGGAGTTCCTCTACACCATCGCGCCGATCCTGATCGTCTCCGTGCTCTTCTACTACACGGCGGTCGTGCAGACCGACGTGGTGCGGACGACCAAGAACCCCGACGTCACGGTCGAGGTGGTCGCGTTCAAGTGGAACTGGCAGTTCAACTACCGCGACGGCCAGGGCAAGGACGCCAACACCGTCGCCTCGGTGCTCGGCACCAGCGAGGTCATCCCGATCCTGGTGCTCCCGACCGACCGGTCCATCCGGTTCGAGGAGACCAGCCGCGACGTCATCCACTCCTTCTGGGTGCCGGAGCTGCTGTTCAAGCGGGACGTCATGCCGGGCAAGATCCGCAACGTGTTCGAGGTCTCCAAGCTCGACACCGAGGGCGCCTTCGTCGGCCGCTGCGCCGAGCTGTGCGGCAGCTACCACGCGTTCATGAACTTCGAGCTGCGGGTCGTCTCGCCGGAGAAGTACGACCAGTTCCTGGCGGCCAAGCGGGACGGCAAGTCCACGCAGGAGGCCCTGACGGCCATCGGCGAGGAGCCGTACGCGCAGACCACGCGGCCGTTCGAGACCCGTCGCACCGAGGCCAACTTCAACCCGGACACCGCGCCGGCCGGTACGGGAAGCTGAGGGGGCTGGCATGAAGACCGAGTGGCGCATCTTCCTGGTCATCGCCGGGTTCCTGCTCTTCGCCACCGCCCTCTACGGGGGCTGGACCGCCGCTGACTCCGGTGGCCACGTCGAGTGGGTCGGCACGGTCGCACTGCTGCTGAGCTTCCTGCTCTGCGCGATGTGCGGCGGCTTCTTCTGGTTCGTCTCGCGCCGGATCGACCTGCGGCCGGAGGACCGGCCGGACGGTGAGATCGCCGACGGCGCGGGCGAGATCGGCTTCTTCAGCCCGGGCAGCTACTGGCCGTTCGGCCTGGCGCTGGCCGCCGCGATCTCCGGCTTCGGCCTGGTGTTCTGGCAGTTCTGGCTGATGGGCGTCGGTGCCGTGGCGGTCATCTTCGCGGCCTGCGGCCTGCTGTTCGAGTACTACAGCGGCACCCGGCGCACCGCCGAGCACTGACCGGCGGCCGACGACGGCCTCCTGCACGTGACGAAGGCCCGCCTCCCCTCGGGGAGGCGGGCCTTCGTGTCGTGATCGCCGATGCGCGGGGTTCCGAGGGCCGGGGGCCCGGGGCCGGTCGTGTGTGCGCCGCGCTCTCGGTCGGGGCGGTGGGGCCGGCGCGGGCCGGGTCAGGCGGCGCGGCGGTGGCCCATGTGGCGCGGGCGGCGATAGCCCAAGTGGCGCGGGCCGGGTCGGGCGGCGACAGTTCAGGCGGTGCGGGCCGGGTCAGGCGGCGCGGCGGTGGGGCGACGGCTGGCGGTGCCGCGGCGCCAAGCGCGGGGCCCGGAAGGTGAACGTGGCGACGAGCAGCGCCTCGCCGCAGCCCGTGCAGGCCAGCTCGGGGCAGTCGGCGCCGTGGCCGTCGACGCACGGCGGTGCCTCGAACGGCTGAACGCCCTCGCAGGTGGCGCAGTAGAGCTCGCGCTCCGACACGGGCGTCTCCTCTCGCTCCGATCCCGTCGGGGGCGCACGGCGGAACTGCCGCGCCGCACGGCGCACGACGGATGTGCTGTGGTGAACAGCGCATGATGGAAGTGGAAAACTACTCAGTTGTAGTTTCCCACGCGGGTCCGACAACTTCCGCACGCCACCCGGCGCCGCCGGGGTGGCCGCCGGCGGTCAGTCGGCGCGGGCGGCCTCGATCCAGCGGTCCAGGACGCGGGCGGCGGCCCCGGAGTCGACGGACTCGGCGGCCCGGTCCATCCCGACACGCAACGCCTCGGTGAGGTCGCCGTCGAGCGGACCCTGGGTGGCCAGCGCCGCCGCCGCGTTGACCAGGACGGCGTCGCGCACCGGGCCGGTCTCGCCGGCCAGCAGCCGGCGCACCACGCCGGCGTTGTACGCGGCGTCTCCGCCCCGCAGGTCGGCCAGGGTGGCCCTGGGCACCCCGAGGTCGGTCGCGTCCAGCAGCGCCTCCCTGACGGTGCCTGCCTGGATGGCCCAGACGCGGGTCGGCGCGGCGGTGGTGAACTCGTCCAGCCCGTCCTCGCCGCGCATCACCAGAGCCGAGTCGCCCCGGGCGGCGAAGACGCCCGCCATCACCGGGGCCATCCGGAGGTCGAAGCAGCCGACCGCGGCGGCCCGCGGCCGGGCCGGGTTGGTCAGCGGGCCGAGGAAGTTGAAGAAGGTGGGCACGCCCATCTCCCGGCGTACCGGGCCGGCGTGGCGCATGCCGGGGTGGTACCGGGCCGCGAAGCAGAAGCCGATGCCGGCCTCCGCGACGCACCGGGCCACCCCCTCCGGCCCCAGGTCCAGCGGCACGCCGAGGAATTCCAGCACGTCCGCCGTGCCGCAGGAGGAGGACGCCGCCCGGTTGCCGTGCTTGACCACCCGGACCCCGGCGCCGGCCACCACGAGGGAGGCCATGGTGGAGATGTTGACCGTGTGCGCGAGATCACCGCCGGTGCCGACCACGTCGAGGGCGGTGTCCCGCAGCGCCTCGGGCAGCTCGACCGCGACCGCCCGGCCGAGCATCGCCTGCACCAGGCCGGCCAGCTCGGCTGAGGTCTCGCCCTTGGCGCGCAGCGCGACGGCGAAGCCCGCGATCTGCGCCGGGGCGGCCGCGCCGGACATGATCTCGCCCATCGCCCAGGCGGTGTCGGCGGTGGAGAGCTCCTCCCCGCGCAGCAGCGCGGCGAGCAGGTGCGGCCAGGTCCGATCGCCCATGGCGGGCCTCCCGAGCGTGCGAAGCGGGTGGGATGGAACCGGCGCCGGGTGGTCCGGCGCCGAGATGGGGCCGGAGCGGGGGACGTCAGGCGGGGGCGTGCGTCCGCAGCAGCTCGGCCACCGTGGTGCCGGTGGTCACCGGGTCGAGCGGGTGCACCAGGGTGGCGTCGACCTCGGCGTAGGCCGCGAGCCATCGGTCGGCGGCGCGGGCGATCACCACGCAGGTCGGGGGAGCGTCGTCGCGGTCGTCCTTGATCTGCCGGGCGATGCCGATGCCGCCGCCCGGGGTCGCCTCGCCGTCGAGCAGCAGCAGGTCGATCTCGTAGTCGTCGACGAGCCGGACGCACTCCGCGTAGGTGGACGCGTCGACGAACTCGATCCGCAGACCGGGCGCGGGACGCGTGCCGACGGCGAGCCGCATCCGGTCACGGACCTGCGGGTCGTCGCTGTAGAGCAGGACGGTGCAAAGACGATCACTCATGCCGACACTCCGCTTCGCCGAACGGTCCGAGTCCAGGCCGCGCCGGTGGATCCCACAGCGCCGCCACGGCCTCGGCCGGGGATCGGACTGTGAGCGGTGCCGTCATGAGGCACCGTCGCACTGCGCTTGGTGATTCGCTCGCTGCGCTCACTCATTGCCTGGACAGGCTCCCACCTCGTTACTGCCCGCTGATCCTACCCGTCGGTGTGAGGTGCGTGACGTCCGCCCGTCGGGGGCGCCGGGGCGTACCGTCCGCGCAGGTCAGGCGGCGGACTCCGCGGCGCGCTGGCGGGCCTCCTGGCGATCCAGCTCGCGGTCGATCCGGCGGGTCTCCCGCTCGGCGTGGCGCATCCACTGCACGACCAGCACGGCCAGCATCGTGACGCTGACGAACTCGCCGCCGGCCCAGAGGATGCCGCCGGCGACCACCTGGTCCTCCCAGGGGTCGGACCAGGTCAGCCCGAGCGACGGGTACCAGTCGCCGCCGAAGAGCGTGCTGCTCTGCATGATGGTGAGCCCGAGCACCGTGTGGAACGGCACGGAGAGCAGCATCAGCAGCGCCCGGCCCGGGTACGGCCAGCGCCCCGGCAGCGGGTCGAGGCCGAGCAGCGGCCAGAAGAACACGCAGCCGGTCATGATGAAGTGCGCGTGCACGACCTCGTGCGCCCACGCGTGCTCGAGCGTGTAGCGGTACAGGTCGGTGAAGTAGAGCGCGAACGGGTTGACCACGAAGATGGTGAACGCCACCAGCGGGTAGCTGTAGATCCGCGCGACCCGGCTGTGCACGATCGCCAGCAGCCGCTTGCGTGGTCGCAGCGGCAGGGTGCGCAGGGCCAGCGTCACCGGCGCGCCCAGCGCGAGGAAGATCGGCGAGATCATGGAGAGCACCATGTGCTGGACCATGTGCACCGACAGCAGCGCCGTGTCGTACGCGTGCAGGCCGCTGACGGTGACCGCCGCGATCCCGCCGAGGCCGGGGCCGAGGAAGAACACCGTCCGGGCCACCGGCCACCGGTCGCCCCGGAGCCGGAGCCGGTGCACCCCGTAGAGGTAGATGCCGGCGGCCAGCACCAGGCCGACGGCCAGCCAACTGTCCAGCCGGGTCTCGGTGAACACGGAGGTGACGGTGAACGGCGGCGGGGTGGCCGCGAGCACCGTCGGCGCGGCGGCCGAGGTTGCGGTGGAGATCGGATCGACGTGCAGCACGCTTTTCAGCCTAGGTCAGGCGAACCGGACGACCCCGATCGGGCTGCCGATGCCACGGGTTTGCCACCCCGCTGATCGCCGGCCCCGGTCAAGGGCAATAATGACCGCGTGACTGCGGCCCCAGCCATTGACAAGAGCCGGATCCACTCCCTGACCCGACCCAACATGGTCAGCGTCGGGACGATCGTGTGGCTCTCCAGTGAACTCATGTTCTTCGCGGCGCTGTTCGCGATGTACTTCTCCATCCGCGCGGCGGCGCCCGAGCTGTGGGCGAAGCACACCGAGGTGCTCAACATCCCGTACGCGACCACCTTCACGGTGATCCTGGTGTTGTCGTCGGTGACCTGCCAGCTCGGTGTCTTCGCTGCCGAGAAGGGTGACGTCCACGCCCTGCGGCGCTGGTTCACGATCACCTTCGTGATGGGCCTGATCTTCGTGCTCGGTCAGGTCAACGAGTACCGCGAGCTGGTGCACGAGGGCATCAAGATCAACTCGGACGGGTACGGGTCGATGTTCTACCTGACCACCGGGTTCCACGGTCTGCACGTGACCGGCGGTCTGATCGCCTTCATCATCTTCATGATCCGCACGACCATGGGCCGGTTCACCCCGGCGCAGGCCACGTCGGCGATCGTCGTGTCCTACTACTGGCACTTCGTCGACGTCGTGTGGATCGGGCTCTACGCCATGATCTACTGGCTTCAGTGATCTTGGCGCGTCACGAACCGCGCCGCTGCTCCGTCCCCTGAGACAAGGTCCAACCGGTTAAGGACACAGGTCATGACTTCTGACAACGACCGCCGACGCGGTCTGCTCGCGCGGCTGCGCGAGCGGCCCGCGGCGCGCAGCAGGGGCCGCCGCCGGCTGGGTGCCGCGGTCCGGCTGCTCGCCGCGCTGATGCTGGCCGGCGGCGCCTACACCGTCTTCGCCCCCGGCGTGCAGGCGCAGGACGCCCCGCTCACCGGCGCCGCCGCGGAAGGCAAGGCGCTGTTCGACGTGAGCTGCGTGACCTGTCACGGTCGCAACGCCCAGGGCGTCGAGGGCCGTGGGCCGAGCCTGATCGGCGTCGGCGCGGCCTCGGTCGAGTTCCAGGTCAGCTCCGGCCGGATGCCGATGGCCCGCCAGGAGGCCCAGGCGGAGCGCAAGCCGGAGCTGTTCACCGACGAGGAGACCCGCCAGCTCGCGCAGTACATCCAGGAGCTCGGTGGCGGTCCGGTCCTGCCCGACGGCGAGAACCTCCACGCCGACGGCAACGTCGCCGCCGGCGGCGAGCTGTTCCGGATCAACTGCGCGCAGTGCCACGCCTTCGGCGGTAGCGGCGGCGCCCTGTCCTCCGGCAAGTACGCCCCGAGCCTGCACCCGGCCAGCGACCGGCAGATCTACGCCGCGATGCTGAGCGGCCCGCAGAACATGCCGGTCTTCGGCGACAACCAGATCTCCCCGGAGCAGAAGGCGGACATCATCGCCTACATCCAGCAGACCCTGAAGCACGACCAGGACCCGGGTGGCTTCAACCTCGGTCGGTACGGGCCGTCCACCGAGGGCTTGGCGATCTTCCTGGTCGGCATCGTCGCGCTCGTCTTCGCGAGCCTGTGGATCGCGGGGAAGTCGTGACCGGGCGGATCATTCGATTCAGTGCTGTGGTGCCGGGGTCCGGCACCGCCCGTAGCGAGGTGACGGCATGACCACGCACACCGAGCACCAGGCCCAGCAGGGCCGGGAACCGCTCGACGTGACGACCCCCGGGCTCAGCCAGTTCGACATCGTCCGCGAGGGCGCGCGCCGGGACGACATCGAGATCGTCCACTACGAGCCGCAGGTCGCCCCGGGCAGCAAGGCCGAGCGCCGGCTGACCCGCACGGTCGCGTCGTTCTTCCTGCTGACCGGGCTGGCGGCGACCGCCTTCCTGGTGGTCTACATCTGGTGGCCCTGGGAGTACGCTCCCGGCCGCGGCGGCGACACGTGGTACACCCCGCTGCTCGGCGTCACCCTCGGCGTGGCCCTGCTCGGCGTCGGCTTCGGCATCCTGACCTGGGGCAAGAAGCTGCTGCCCAAGGAGGTCTCGATCCAGGACCGGCACGAGGGCGCCGTCAGCGAGGACGACCGGATCATCACCGGCCAGACCATGCTCTACATGGCCGACGAGCTGGGCGTGAAGCGCCGGCCGCTGCTCGGCATCTCGCTGCTGGCCGGTCTCGCGCCGGTCGGCGCGGTGGTCGCCGCGCCCCTGGTCGGTGGCCTGATCTCCCAGCCGCACAAGAACAACCAGATGTTCACCACCGGGTTCGCCCCGACCGAGGGCGGCGGCAAGGTCCGGCTGGTCCGCGAGGACGGCCGTCCGGTCCGCCCGGCGGACATCAGCACCGGCGGCCAGATCACGGTCTTCCCCGGCATCGACCACGGCGTGAGCAACCTGCACGCCGACTCGCCGACCCTGCTGATCCACCTGCGGGACAGCGACGCGCAGGAGTCGCGCCGGGCCAACGAGCGGGTCGGGCACGGCGACTACATGTGGGGCAACTACGCCGCCTACTCGAAGATCTGCACGCACGCCGGCTGCCCGGCGAGCCTGTACGAGCAGCAGACCAACCGTCTGCTCTGCCCGTGCCACCAGTCGCAGTTCCTGATCACCGACAACGCCCGGCCCATCTTCGGTCCGGCCAGCCGGCGACTGCCGCAGTTGCCGATCGAGGTGGACTCCGAGGGCTACTTCGTGGCCAAGTCCGACTACACCGAGACCGTCGGGCCCGACTTCTGGGAGCGGCCGTGAAGCGGCGCAAGTTTGACATGGCAGCTGTGCCGGGCAACGCCGCCCGGGGAGTGGACGACCGCTTCCAGGTGGCCACCCCGCTCCGCCGGCTGCTGAACAAGGTCTTCCCGGACCACTGGTCCTTCCTGCTCGGCGAGATCGCGCTCTTCTCGTTCATCGTCCTGCTGCTGACCGGTGTCTTCCTGACCTTCTTCTTCGAGCCGGCGATGACCGAGGTGGTCTACAACGGCAGCTACGCCCCGCTGCGGGGCACGCCGATGTCAGCCGCGTACGCCTCCAGCCTGGACATCTCGTTCGACGTCCGCGGCGGCCTGATCATGCGGCAGATGCACCACTGGTCGGCGCTGCTGTTCATGGCCGCGATCGTGGTGCACATGCTCCGGGTCTTCTTCACCGGCGCGTTCCGCAAGCCGCGTGAGACGAACTGGATCATCGGCTCGCTGCTGTTCTGGGTCGGCTTCCTGGCCGGCTTCACCGGCTACTCGCTGCCGGACGACGGCCTCTCCGGCACCGGCCTGCGGATCGCCTCGGCGATCATGCTCTCCATCCCGGTGATCGGCTCCTGGGTCACCTCGTCGATCTTCGGCGGGGAGTTCCCCGGCACCATCATCATCAGCCGGTTCTACATCGCCCACGTGCTGCTCATCCCGGGTCTGCTGGTCGCGCTGATCAGCGTCCACCTGGGCCTGGTCTTCAAGCAGAAGCACACCCAGTGGCCCGGTCCCGGCCGGACCAACGGCAACGTGGTCGGCGAGCGGATGTTCCCCCGCTACGCGATCAAGCAGGGCGGCTTCTTCATGGTCGTCTTCGGCGTGATCGCGCTGATGGGCGGTCTGTTCCAGATCAACCCGATCTGGCTGTTCGGCCCGTACGAGGCGTGGGTGGTCTCGGCCGCCAGCCAGCCCGACTGGTACGTCATGTTCCTCGACGGCTCGACCCGCCTGATGCCGGCCTGGGAGATCAACATCCCGATCGGCGACGGGTACGTGATCCCGCCGCTGTTCTGGCCGACGGTGGTGCTGCCGGGCATCCTGGTCGGGCTCTCCACGCTCTACCCGTTCCTGGAGGCCCGGCGCCTCAAGGACACCCGCAGCCACAACCTGCTCCAGCGGCCCCGGGACGTGCCGGCGCGCACCGCGGCGGGCGCCATGGCCATCGCGTTCTTCATCGTGCTGACCCTCTCCGGCGCCAACGACGTCATCGCCGACAAGTTCATGATCAGCCTGAACGCGATGACCTGGGCCGGCCGGATCGGCCTGCTGGTGCTCCCGCCGCTGGCGTACTACTTCACCTACCGGATCTGCCTCGGTCTGCAGCAGCACGACCGTGAGGTGCTCGCCCACGGCGTCGAGACCGGCATCATCCGGCGGCTGCCCGACGGCCGGTTCGAAGAGGTGCACCAGCCGCTCAGCGCGGGGGACCACGACGGCCACGGCGGGCTCGAGTACGCCGGCTGGGTCGTGCCGAAGAAGATGAACCGGCTCGGGGCCCTCGGCCCGGCCATCCGGGGCTTCTTCTACCCGATCGAGAAGCCGGCCGAGGCGCCGGTCTCGCCGGGCCACCCGCCGGTCGAGCCGCGGCCCGACCGGGAGCAGGTCGGCAGCGGCGAGAGCCGTCGCTGATCTCGCGACACCCGACGTGGCGTCCACCGGAGTCCTCCGGTGGGCGCCACGTCCGTTTCCGCCCCTCCCACGGGTCCGCGCGTGGCGTGTCGTCCGTCGCCCCCGGGGGCGGGGATCGCAGGAATAACCCCGGTCAGCCGGGTATCCGTGCGGTCCAACGTCTCGAGGGGGAGGAAGCATGTTGGGTATCAAACGCCTCGGCCTGCTGGCCGCGCTGGTGCTGGTGGGAATCGCGCCGGCAGCGGCGGCGCAGGCCGCGGTGCAGCCGTCGCAGCAGGACACCCAGTACCTGCAGGCCATGCACCAGGTGAACATGTTCGAGATCACCGCGGGTGACCTGGCCCAGCAGAAGGGTCAGAACCAGGGGGTCAAGGACCTGGGTGCCCGGTTCAAGACGGACCACACGCAGCTCGACCAGACGGTGCAGCAGACCGCGTCCCAGCTCGGGGTGCAGTTGCCGGCCGAGCCCACCGCGGACCAGCAGTCCGTACTCGACCAGCTCAACAACGCCAGCGGCGAGGAGTTCGACCGGATCTGGGTGACCAGCGAGCTGGCCGGCCACGTCCAGGCCATCCAGGCCACCCAGACGGAGATCTCGCAGGGCTCCGACCAGACGGTGGTCCAGCTGGCCCAGACCGCCCTGCCGACCCTGCAGGCGCACTACGACGCGCTGGTCCAGCTCGCCGAGCAGCTGGGCATCCCGGTTCCGCAGGCCAGCGGCACCGCCACGCCGAGCCCGGGTGGCACCACCGGGACCCCGGCTCCGGGCGGCACCACCGAGTCGCCGGCTCCGGGCGGCACCACCACCGAGACGCCGGCTCCCACGCAGAGCTGACGTCGCCGTACCACGACGGCCGGTCCACCAGTGGGTGGACCGGCCGTCGCACGCCCGCCCCGGCCCGGCCGGCGTCCGTGGTCAGTCGGCGTTCGCGAGCCCGATCGCGAACGCCTCCTCCAGGTCGTGCTGGGAGTACGCCCGGAACGCGATGTGCGACTCGGTGTTCAGCACCCCCGGCACCTTGGAGATGCTGCCGGCGATCACCTTGGCGATCTGGTCGAACTCCCGCACCCGGACCACGGCGATCAGGTCGACGTGGCCGGCCACCGAGTAGACCTCGCTGACGCCGGGGAGGGCGGCCAGGGCCTCGGCCACCTCGGGGATGGAGTCGGTGGCGCAGTCGATCAGCACGATCGCGGTGATCACGGGACATTTCTCCGTTCGTCGGCGTCGTCGCCCATGCTAGATGTTCCCGGGCCCCGGGACGGGGGGTGTGGCGGGGACGGTGAGGGCGGCGCCCGCGCGGATCGCGTCGCGCAGGCGCTCGCCGGGGCCGACGGTGGCGCCCGGCCAGATGACGGCACGCTCCACGTCGCCCTGGACGACCGCGTCGGCGCCGACCACCGCCGCCCGGCAGCGCCCGGTCACCGTGGCCGTGGGCGCCACCAGGCTGCCGCCGCCGGCCGCGTGCAGGTTGGCCGCCAGGTAGTCGGCCGGGGTGCCGGTGTCGTAGAACGTGCCGGAATAGGGCACGACGGTCAGCGCGCCGGCCGCCTCCGCCGGGCGCCAGACCGCCCGGACGAGGTCGCCGAACCCGATCGGCAGCTCCCGCACCAGCCGCCACGGCAGCAGCGAGAAGCCGGTGAACACGTGGCCGTCGAAGGTGCCCGGCGCCCGCGGGTCGGCGGCGGGCTGGCCGAGCAGGCGTACGGAGTCGCCGTCCCAGTCGCGCAGCAGCGCGGCGATGTCCGGCCCCGGGGGTCGCGCGGGGTCGGCGAGGTAGGCGTCGGCGTTGCCGACCAGCACCCCGCGCCCGGCGATCCAGTCCCGCAGGTTCGCCACCCCGCCGGCGGTGCCCAGCGGCGCGCCCGGCTCGACCGACAGGTGGGCGCGGTCCCCGACGTGCGCGACGACCTGTGCGCCGAGGTAGCAGGCGTTGACCGCGACCCGGGCCGGCCCGAACAGGCCGAGCCCGGCCAGCCGGCCCAGCGCCCGGTCCAGCAGCGGCACGTTGCCCACCGGGCAGAGCGCCTTCGGCAGCCGCTCGGTCAGCGGCCGCAGCCGGGTGCCCTCGCCGGCGGCGAGCACCACCGCGCAGACGTCGACCGGGACGGCGGCGGCGTAGGCCCGGTCGGCCGTGGCGGCCGCTCGGTCGGCCCGGTCGGCGTTCACGGCCGCGTGTCGGGCACCGGGGGCGGGAACTGTCCGGCCAGCGGCCCGATGTCGTAGTACGCGAGCAGCCGGGCGGTCGGCCAGGTCAGCTTGGGCAGGTCGTCCAGCGGGTGCCAGGCGGCCTCGAAGACCTCGGCGCCGTCGACCTTCAGCTCGGTGGTCGACGCCGGCACCTCGGCGGTGAACACCACGTCCACCCAGCCCTTGGCGTGCACGATCGCGTTGGGGACGGCGGGGCTCAGCTGGCGGGGGGAGAGCCGGATGCCGGACTCCTCGTACAACTCCCGGGCGGCTCCGACGACTGGCGCCTCGCCCTTCTGCAACAGGCCGGCGGGCAGCCCCCAGCCCCGGCCGGGCGGCTGGCGCAGCAGCAGCAGCCGCCCCGCCCCCTCGGCCTCGGCGTCGCGGACGAGGGTGACCGCGCCGACGATGTACTTCGGCACGGCCAGCCGGACCAGGCGGCGGCGCACCGGCAGCGGCAGCCGGTAGAAGACCTGGTAGGCGACGGCCCGGCCGGTGGCGCGCGAGCGGGGGATCATGACTCCAGGCTAGTGGCCCCGAGGAACGTTCGGACGACCCGGGCCCGACGGGCGGTCACTGCCGGTGGTCCACCAGGTCGATGAGTTGGCGTACGACCGTGTCCGGCTCGATGACCCGGTCGAAGACCGCGACCAGCAGCGTCTCCAGGTCGGGGTAGCCCAGCTCCTCCGACAGCCGCAGCAGCGGCAGGTCGCTGGCCAGCCCGCGGTCGTGCTTGCGCAGCGCCAGCCCGATGGTGGCCCGGCCGAGGCGGACCTTGTCGGTGATGGAGATGCCCGGCTCGGTGTGCTCGGCGAACCACCGGCTGATCTGCATCTGCGCGTGCGGCGACTTGACGAAGCCGAGCCACTCCCGGCGCGGGCCGCGGGGGGCGACGTCGGCGTCGAAGCCGTTCGCCGCGTCGGTCTCGGTGAAGATCTCCACCACGTCGCCCTCCTCCAGCGCGGAGGAGAGCGGAGCCAGCCGGCCGTTGATCCGCGCCGCCAGGCAGTGGTCGCCACGGTCGGTGCCCAGCTCGTACGCGAGGTCGACCGGGGTCGCCCCGGCCGGCAGCACGATCTGCCGCCCGTCGGCGAAGACCTGGATCTGGGTCTCGGCGAGGTCGCAGCGCAGCGACTCGAGGAACTGTGCCGGGTCGGCCGCGTCCTGCTCCCAGTCGAGCACCCGGCGCAGCCAGTCGAGCTGCTCCGCGCAGGCGGCCGTGCCGCCCGGCCGGGGGAAGCGGAAGTCGGCGGCGACGCCGTACTCGGCCGAGCGGTGCATCTCCTCGGTGCGGATCAGCACCTCCACGGTGCGGTCCCTCGGCCCGCAGACGCTGGTGTGCAGGGAGCGGTAGAGATTGTTCTTCGGGGAGGCGATGAAGTCCTTGAACCGGCCGGGGACCGGCCGCCAAAGGCCGTGGACCGCGCCCAGCGCCGCGTAGCAGTCGGTGGCCGGGCCGTCCACCACGATCGCGATGCGGGGCAGGTCGTAGGGGGCGGCGTGGCTGCCGGCCACGGTGTCCTTCCAGATCGAGTAGAGGTGCCGGGGGCGGGGGGTCACCTCGGCGTCGACCCGGTTTCGGCGCAGCACCGACTTCGCCCGGGCGACCACCTCGTCGAGGTACGCGTCCCAGCCCGGCCGGTCGTGCACGTGCCGGGCGATGCGGGCGTGCTCCTCCGGCTCCAGGTGCAGCAGCACCACGTCGTCGAGCTCCCGCTTGAGCAACTGGATGCCCAGCCGGTCGCAGAGCGGGACCAGCACCTCCTGCGTCTTGCGGGCGATCCGCTCCCGGGACGCGGCGGACCGGACGCCCAGGGTGCGCATGTTGTGCAGCCGGTCGGCCAGCTTGATGATCAGGACCCGGACGTCCTTGCCGGCCGCGATGATCATCTTGCGGATCGTCTCGGCCTCGGCGGCCTTGCCGTAGAACGCCTTGTCGAACTTGGTCACCCCGTCGACCAGGTGCGCCACCTCCCGCCCGAAGTCCTCCGCGAGAGCCTGGAGCGTGTAGCGCGTGTCCTCCACGGTGTCGTGCAGCAGCGCGGCGACCAGGGTGGTGGCGTCCATGCCGATCTCGGCGCAGATCTGGGCCACCGCCAGCGGATGGGTGATGTAGGGCTCGCCGCTCTTGCGGAACTGCCCGCGGTGCATGTTCTCCGCGATGGTGTAGGCCCGACGCAGCACGGAGGGCTCGGTGCCCGGGTGGATCGTCCGATGAGTCCGGACGAGGTGGTTCACCGGGTCGGTGTCGGCGGTGGGCCAGCTCAGCAGCGACCGGAGCCGGCGGGCCAACGGCAGCTCGCCCGGTTGGGTCGGAAGGGCGCCCCCCAGGGCGGCGCCGCGTCCGGCGTCGACGTCCACGTGGGACACCTCCTCACCCCGGCCCCACGGCCGCCGGGAACCGGCAACCGGGAGCAGGCCCACGAAACGGGCAGGACTGCACTTCTCTAACAGCCTAAGCGAGTCGACGTCGTCCGATCGGACACTTGGTCATGAGCGTTCGGTCGAGAGTTGGTGGGACGCGGCGCTCTCGGCCTTGCTCAACAGGTCGCGGAAACGCGCCGCGCCCGCCACCGGGGAAGCCCATCCGGAGGACATCTCGACCAGCCGGGTCTCGGGCCGTTCCAACCAGGACAGGATGCGTTCGGTCTCCTCCGCGGAGGCGTGCGGGACCGGGCCGTGGCCGGGCGGCACCGTCTCGGCGGTCGCCCGGATCGCGGCGATCGTCGGTCGAGGGTGGACGCCGGGCGGGGACACCCCCGCCCCGGCCAGCCGGCCGTACCGCACGAGGGCCAGCTCCCAGCCGCCCCGGGCCGCCGGGCGGGCCGCGGCCAGCTCGGCGATCCCGGTCAGCGCGGCCAGCCGCTGCATCCGCACCGTCGCCCGCAGCACGGCGGCCAGCCGCGAACGCACCACCGCCGCCTCCTCGTAGCGCTGGTCGCGCGAGAGCACCTCGATCCGGGCCAGCAGCGCGTCGACCACCGGCTGCGGGTCGCTGGCGGTGGCGGTGCGGAACGGCGCGACGGCGCGGACGTCGTACTCCTCCGGGGTGATCCGGTGCTCGCAGGGCGCCGGGCAGCGGCCCAGCTCGGCCAGCGCGCAGGCCGGCGTGACCGTGCGCAGCGAGAGCCGGTGGGTGCACTGCCGCAGCGGGACGGCGTCGTGGAAGCCGGCGGCGGCCAGCTCCGCCGCCCGGCGGGAGCTGAACGGGCCGAGGTAGCCGGCGTCGCCGGGGGCGATGTCCCGGACCACCGAGAGCCGGGGGTAGGGACCGTCGGTCAGCTTCAGCCAGACCGCCCGCTCCGGAAACTTCGACCGCCGGTTGTACGGCGGCGCGTGCGCCCCGATCAGCCGCAGCTCGCGGACCTCCGCCTCCAGCGAGTGGGCGCACTCGACCGCCTCCACCCGCTCGGCCGCGGCGAGCATCTCGGAGATCCGGGCCCGCTTCTCGGCGGCGGTGAAGTAGCTGCGCACCCGGGTGGCGATGTCGCCGGAGGTGCCGACGTAGAGCGGCCGGTCGTCGGCGGCCCGGAAGATGTAGACCCCAGGTGCCTTGGGCAGCCCCTCCGCCAGGTGCCGTTTGCGCCGCTGGGTCGGGGTGACCGCCCGGGCGAACTCGATGGCGTCGCCGATCGTGTCGACCCGGTGCCCGCCGAGCCGGGCGATCAACCCGTGCAGCACGTCGACGGTGGCCTTGGCGTCGTCGAGCGCCCGGTGGGTCGGCTGGGTGGCGGTGCGGAAGTAGGCCGCGAGCGTGCCGAGCTTGCGGTTGGGCACCTCGTCGCGGGTCAGCACCCGGCGGGCCAGCGCGGCGGTGTCGAGCACCCGGGGATTGGGCCAGCGGTAGCCGTGCTTCGCGCACGCGGCCTTCAGGAAGCCGACGTCGTAGGGGGCGTTGTGGGCGACCAGCACGGCGTCGGAGACGAACTCGAGGAAGCTCGGCAGCACCTGCTCGATCGGCGGGGCCGGGACCAGCATCGCCTGCGTGATGCCGGTGAGCACCGTGATGAACGGTGGGATGGGCACGCCCGGGTTGACCAGGGTGGCCAGCACGCCCAGCTCCTCGCCGCCGCGCACCTTCACCGCGCCGATCTCGGTGATCCCGCCGCCGTCCGGCGCGCCGCCGGTGGTCTCCAGGTCGACCACCACGAACGTCGTCGCGTACAGCGGCAGCGCGGGATCGATCCCGCCCGCGCCCGGGTCGAAGCCGGCCAGCGGCTCCTGGACGTACTCCGTCTGTGCCATCGGCGGCACGCTAGCGTCCCGGTCCGACACTCCCGTCCCACCGGCACCAGCCGTCGCCACCGGTCTAGGATGAGAGATCGGCTCACTCACCGGGCGGTGGGCCCGGTCGCGGTGGGAGACTTGCCACATGCCCCTCACCGAGCCGCACGACGACCGCCTCCCGCAGGAGGAGCCGGTCGACACCGTGCGCGACGCCGGTGGGGCCGGCCCCGACGAGGGCGCTCTGCCCGCGGCGGTCGAGCCGGGGCCTGAGGCGGCCGGTGTCGAGCCCGGTCGCGAGGCGGCCGAGGAGGTCGTCGCCGACGGCCCGGCGGACGACGGGTCCACGCCCGAGCAGCCGGCGGACGACGGTTCCGCGCGTGAGGGATCCGCACCCGAGGGGTCGGCGGACGACGGGTCCGCGCCCGAGCCGGAACCCGTGCTGCCCGAGCCGGTCCGCCAGCGGATCGTGGCGCTCACCGCCGCCGTGCTGCCCGGGCTGCCCGCCGACGAGGTGCCGGTGCCGCTGCGCCGGGTCGCCAAGTTCGCCCCCAACCGCCGGGCCCGGCTCGGCGCCCCGGCGATCGCCGCCCAGCTCACCGGTGACCCGCTGTTCCGGCAGCGGATCACCGCCCGGGTGCTCGCCGACACCGGCGACCTGGGTGCGGCGGTGCTCGAAGGCACCGCGCCCGCCGCCGCCGACCCGGTCGAGGTGGCCGCGCTGGCCTACCTGGCCCGGCCCCGGGGGTGGCGGGAGCTGATCGAGGCCAGCGGCGCGGCGGTCCGCGCGGAGGCCGACAGCGCGGTCGTCGCCGAGCTGGTCCGCGAGGCCGAGCAGCGGGCCACCCGCGCCGAGCACGACCGGGCGGTGGCCCGGGTGGAGGCGGAGAAGCTCCGCGACGAGCTGGCCCGGGTGCGCGAGGAGCTCGGGCAGCTGCGCGAGGAGAGCCGGCAGCTGGGCCGGTCGCTGCGCGAGACGCAGGCCCGCGAGCGCAAGGCCAACGAGTTGCTGGCCACCGAGCGGGGCCGGGCCGCCCGGGCGGCGGCGGACGCCGACGCCGAGCTGCGCCGGGTCCGGGCCCGGCTGGCCGAGGCGGAGGCGGCGGCCGGGGTCGCCCGGGCCAGCGCCAAGGAGGCCCGGTCGGTGGACGACGCCCGGCTGTGGCTGCTGCTGGAGACCATCGGGCAGGCGGCCGTCGGGCTGCGCCGCGAGCTGGCGCTGGACCCGGTCGACAAGCTGCCCGCCGACTTCGTCGCCGACGCCTTCGCCGACCAGACCGCCGCTCCGGCGGCCGGCGCCGCCACCCGCGCCCGGGACACCGACGACCCCGCCCGCCTCGACCAGTTGCTGGCCCTGCCCCGGGCGCACCTCGTCGTCGACGGCTACAACGTCACCAAGCGCGGCTTCGGCGAGATGTCGCTGGAGCAGCAGCGCAAGCGGCTGATCACCGGCCTGGGCGGGATCGCCGCGCAGACCGGCGACGAGGTCACCGTGGTCTTCGACGGCGCGGAACGGATGCACGGGCTGCCCCCGTCGCCGCGCGGGGTCCGGGTGCTCTTCTCCCGCAAGGGCGAGACCGCCGACGAGCTGATCCGGCGCCTGGTCCGCGCCGAGCCGCCGGGCCGGCCGGTGGTGGTGGTCTCCTCCGACCGGGAGGTCGCCGACGGCGTACGCCGGCATGGCGCGTACCCGCTCGGCGCCGACTCGCTGCTGCGCCGCCTGGCCCGCTCCTGATCGCCGCCGCCACCGCCGTGGTGGTGAACCCGCCGACCGGGCGAGCCCCTGCACCATCCGGCAGCGCGTCCCCGGTCCGGCGTGCCTACTGATTCGCCGCGTGCTCGGCGAAAGCCGCGACCCGGCGGTTGGCGGCGGACCGCTTGATCGGGTTCGGGGGCGTCCGCGACCGGTTGTCCGTTTCTGTCGCACCCCTCCCGTAGCGTCGGGATGACCGACGGTGGTCGGGTGGTGACGTCGGCGTCCCGCCCGCCGCCGCTGCGCATCAGGAGGCGAGATGCTCATCGACTGCGACGGGTGCGGTGTGCGGGGCGACGGCTGCGCCGACTGCCTGGTGACCGCCCTGTTCGACACGTCGCCGGCCGACGGGCTGGGCGGCGCCGAGGTCCGGGCGATCGAGGTGTTCGCGCGCGCCGGGTTCGACGTGGAGGTGCTGCCCGAGCCCCGGCGTCCCGCCGGCCGCCCCCGGCGCGGCCGCCCCAGGGTGGCCTGACCCGCGGGTCGATCGATCACCGTCCGCGCCTCGACCGGGTCGGGCGCGGGCAGGAGGGACCAGCGGGACAGTTCGCGGTCGTTGAACCGCGCCCGGAGACAGCCGACCAGCGCGATGGCGTCATGTGGCGCCATGACGGCGCGGCCGGAGGGAGGAGACGCGCGGGCAATAGGATGAGCGCTCACGGCGGGAGGAGCGGTGGGATGACGCGGGTACGGCGCGGCGGGGTGACCAGGTGACTCCGCGCGGCTGGGCGGTGCTGAGCCTCGTCGGGCTCACCGTGGCCCTGGTGGTCGCGGCGGCGCTGCTGATCCCGTGGCACCGACCGCCGGCACCCCGCGCCGACCAGCTCGCCGCGCTGGGCGACCTCCCCACCGACCAGGTGGCCCGCGGCCGGGAGTTCCGCTCGGCGCTGCGCCCCGCCGGCTGGGCCGCGCTGGGCGTCGGCCTGCTGGTCGCCCTGGCGCTCGGCCTCACCCCGCTGGGCAGCCGGCTGGTCGAGCTGGCCGGCCGCCCCTTCGGCGGCCACTGGATCGCCCAGGCCGTGCTCGGCGGGCTCGCCGTGGTGCTCGTCGCCGACCTGGTCACCCTTCCGTTCGCCGCCTGGCGCCAGAGCGTGCTCACCCGCTACGGGCTCGCCACCAACGGCTGGAGCGGCTGGACCGTCGACCTGCTCAAGTCGTACGCGGTCAGCGCCGTCATCGGCGCGGTGGCGCTGCTCGGCTTCTACACCGTCATCCGGCTGTCGCCGCGCTGGTGGTGGGCGTTCGGCGCGGCCGGCGCGGCGACCCTGGTGGTGCTGCTCTCCTTCGTGCTGCCGGTGCTGGTGGAGCCGGTGTTCAACAGGTTCACCCCGATGGAGCAGGGCCCGCTGCGCACCGAGCTGATGACGATGGCGGCCCGCGACGGCGTCCCCGTGCGCGACGTGCTGGTCGCCGACGCGTCGCGGCGCACCCGGGCGGTGAACGCGTACGTCTCGGGCCTCGGGCCGACCCGGCGGGTGGTCGTCTACGACACGCTGCTGCGCGAGGCGACGCCGGCCGAGGTGACCGCCGTCGTGGCGCACGAGCTGGGGCACGCCAAGGACCGCGACGTGGCGGTCGGCACGCTGACCGGGGCGCTGGGCGCCGCCGCCGCGGTGGTCGCGCTCTACCTGATCGGGTCCTCCGGCCCGCTGCTGCGGCTGGCCGGCGTCGACTCGGTCGCCCAACCGCGCGCATTCCCCCTGCTGATCGCCCTGGTGACGGTCGCCGGGCTGGTCTCCACCCCGGTGCAGGCGCTGATGTCGCGGCGGGTGGAGGCACGCGCCGACGCGCACGCGCTGGCCCTGACCGGCGACCCGGCCGCCTTCGAGGCGATGCAGCGCCGGCTCGCCGGGATCAACCTGGCCGACCCCGATCCGCCGCGCTGGGAATACCTCTACTCCGCCACGCACCCGTCCACGGTCGAGCGGATGGCCGCCGCCCGCGCCCACGCCAGGGAGGCCGGCCGATGAGCCGTACGCTGCTGATCACCAACGACTTCCCGCCCCGCCCGGGCGGCATCCAGTCCTTCGTGCACAACCTCGCGGTGCGCCAGCCCGCCGGCTCGGTGGTCGTCTACGCCTCGACCTGGCGCGGCGCGGAGAAGTTCGACGCCGACCAGCCCTTCGAGGTGGTCCGGGAGCGCACCGGCGTGCTGCTGCCCACCCCGCTGGTGGCCCGCCGGGCCGCCCGACTGGCCCGGGCGTACGACTGCGACACCGTGTGGTTCGGCGCGGCGGCCCCCCTCGGGCTGCTCGCCGCCGGCCTGCGGCGCCGGGCGGGCATCCGCCGGGCGGTGGCGCAGACCCACGGCCACGAGGTCGGCTGGGCCGCGCTGCCGGGCGCCCGGGCCGCGCTGCGCCGGATCGGTCGCGGCGTGGACGTGACCACCTACCTGGGCGAGTACACCAGGGTGCGGCTGGAGCGGGCGCTGCACGGGGTGACCGAGCTGCACCGGCTCGCGCCCGGGGTGGACGTGGACACCTACCACCCGTCCGTCGACGGCGAACCGGTGCGGCGTCGGCTCGGCCTGGCCGACCGCCCGGTGGTGGTCTGCGTCTCCCGGCTGGTGCCGCGCAAGGGCCAGGACATGCTGATCCGGGCGATGCCCGAGATCCGCCGGCGGGTGCCCGACGCCGCGCTGCTGGTGGTCGGCGGCGGGCCCTACCGGGCCACGCTGGAGAAGCTGGCACGCCAGGCGGGGGTCGAGCGGGACGTGGTCTTCACCGGTTCGGTGCCGTCCGCCGAACTGCCCGCCCACTACGCCGCCGGCGACGTCTACGCGATGCCGTGCCGCACCCGCAACCGGGGGCTGGACGTCGAGGGGCTCGGGATCGTCTACCTGGAGGCCTCCGCGACCGGCCTGCCGGTGGTGGCCGGCGACTCCGGCGGCGCGCCGGACGCCGTCCGCGAGGGCGAGACCGGGTTCGTGGTGCGTGGGCGGGACGTCGCCCAGCTCGCCGACCGGGTGGCCGCGCTGCTCGCCGACCGGGATCTGGCCCGCCAGTTCGGCGCGGCCGGTCGCGCATGGGTGGAGCGGGAGTGGCGCTGGGAGACCCAGGCGCGGCGGATGGCGGCCCTGCTGGCCGGCTGACGCCCGGCTGGTGCCCGCCTGGCTGGGTGCCCCGTCCCGTGGGGCAGGTCGACAGTGGTCGGTAGGGGCAGGGGTGGCCGGCGGTCAGCGGAGGCGTTCCAGGAGGCGCTCGGCCGAGTCCGGGCGGCCGAAGTGCCAGCCCTGGGCGGCGTCGCAGCCGATCGCCCGCAGCCGCTCCGCCTGCCCGGCGGTCTCCACGCCCTCGGCGGTGACGGTCAGGTCCAGCGCGTGCGCCAGGGACACGAGCGAGGCGAGGATCCGCTCGTCGGCCCGGCTCTCCGGCGCGCGCAGCCCGGCCACGAACTGACCGGCCACCTTCAGCTCGGTCACCGGCAGGTCCCGCAGGTACGCCAGGTTGCAGTAGCCGGTGCCGAAGTCGTCGATGGCGATCCGGACGCCGAGGTCGGCCAGCACCCGCAGCGCCCGGACGGGCTCCTCGGCGGTGCTCATCATGGTGCTCTCGGTGATCTCCAGCTGGAGCCGCTCCGGCGGCAGGCCGGTGCGCCGCAGCAGCCCGCGGACCTCCTGGACCAGGCCGGGTCGGCGGACCTGCCGTACCGCCAGGTTGACGCTGACGAACGGGGCCGTCGCGACTCCGGCGGACCAGCTACCCGCCTGCCGGCACGCCTCGGCCAGCACCCACCCGCCGAGCGGGACGATGAGCCCCGTCTCCTCGGCCAGGCCGATGAAGCTGTCCGGTCGCAGGACGCCCAGCTCCGGGTGGCGCCAACGCACCAGCGCCTCCACGCCGACCACCCGACCGTCGCGCAGCGAGGTCAGCGGCTGGTAGTCGAGGTAGAACTCGCCCCGCTCCAGGGCGGCCGGGATGGCCGCGGAGAGCGCGTACCGGGCCAGCTCCCGGCGGTCGCGGTCGGCGTCGTAGAGCGCCCAGCGGGCGCCGCCGGCGGCCTTCGCCCAGTGCAGGGTGCTGTCGGCCGCCCGCATGAGGTCACCGGGGGAGGTGCCGGCGACCTGCCGCTCCACGATGCCGATGCTCGCCGAGACGCACAGCTCGTGCCCGTCCACCAGCACCGGCGCGCGCACCGCCGCCAGCGCCGCCTCCGCCACGGCGACGACGTCGTCGGTGCCGGTGGTGTGCTCGACCAGGACGACGAACTCGTCGCCGCCGAGCCGGGCCACCAGATGCCCGTCGATGGCCCGGCGGAGCCGGTCGGCAACGGTGGCCAGCAGCCCGTCGCCGACCTGGTGCCCGTGCGAGTCGTTGACCACCTTGAACCGGTCCAGGTCCAGGAAGCAGACCCCGATGCGTTCCCCGCCCGGGCCGGGGGAGTCGATCGCGGCGCTCAGCCGCTCCGTGAACAGCGCGCGGTTGGGCAGGTCGGTCAGCGGATCGTGGGTCGCCTGGTGGCGGAAGCGGGCCTCGCTGGCGCGCAGCGCCCGCTCCGCCTGCGCCCGGGCGGTCATCGCGGCCCGCCGGATCGACTCCTGCTCGTCCAGCGTCCGGTCCCGCAGTGCCCGGGAGTACCCGATGGACACCGCGGCCAGCAGCCGGGCCAGCCGGTCCCCGACCTCCTCGCCGACCAGCCCGAGGTCGCGGGCCAGTCGGAGCTGGACGACCTCGACCGTACGCCCCAGCGCCTCGGGCGACGCGATGTGCGCGGCCACCAGTTCCGTGCCGACGCGGTGCCCGACCCGCAGGTCGAACGGGTCGGACAGCAGCGCCGCCGCGAGCTGGTCGGTGAGGCGTTGCAGCAGCGCCTCCAGCTCTGCCTGGGTCATCGGCAGGTAACTGGTGCCGGAGACGGCCTTGGCCCACGCCCGGGCGAACGCCCCCGGGCGCGACGGATGCCCCACGGTCGTCCCGGGCGGCACGGCGAGGGCCGCGGCCCCCGGCGGCTCACCCATCGAGCCGCCCGACGCCGCCGATGAAGGCCGCCCGCTCGGCGTACTCGGCGCTGTCGGCGGACTCCGGGCGCCACTGCGGCACCCAGACCACGCCGGGCTCGACCAGCGCGAAGCCGTCGAACAACGCGGTCAGCTCGCCCCGGCTGCGGATCCACAGGGGATTGTCGGTGCGCCGGTAGACGCGCTCGGCGTCGGCCCGCTCCTCGTCGCCGCGGCCGTCGGCGCTGGCCTGCGAGAGCACCAGGTAGCTGCCCGGCGCCAGCGCCTGGCGCAGTGTCCGCAGCAGCTCGGCCGGCCGGTCGTCGTCGGACACGAAGTGCAGCACCGCCACGATCATCACGGCGATCGGCCGGTCGAAGTCGAGCAGCCGGCGGACCTCGGGGTGGGCGACGATGCGCTCGGCATGGCGCAGGTCCTCCTGCACCACCGCGGCGCGGTCGTTGCCGTCGAGGATCTCCCGGCTGTGCGCCACCGCCACCGGGTCCACGTCGACGTAGACGACCCGGGCGTCGGGGGCCTCGCGCTGGGCGATCTCGTGCACGTTGCCGACGGTGGGGATGCCCGAGCCGATGTCCAGGAACTGTCGGACGCCGGCGTCGAGGAGGAACTGCACCGCCCGGCGCAGAAAGGCCCGGTTGGCCTGCGCCATCAGCGGCGCCTCCGGCACGGCGGCCACCATCGCCTGGGCCGCCGCCCGGTCCACCGCGAAGTTGTGCGAGCCGCCGAGGTAGTAGTCGTACATGCGGGCCACGCTGGGGCGCTCGATGTCGATCTCGTCGGGTGCCCAGTCCGGCCGCTGCATGCGCTCACCCCTCGTGTCGGCGGTGCGGACGCCGTTGCCCGCGCCGGTATTCTGCCGGTTGCCCGGCGGGGAGACCATAGCGCGCCGCCCCGCAAGGTGACGACGTCGATCGATGCGCCGGCAGGCCCGCGCCGGCGTCGGCGGGCGCGGGCCTGTCGGTGGTGCGTCGCTGGGCTCCCCGGAGGGAACCGTTCAGAACTTCGGGGCGTCCGGAGCCTCGAGCAGGCCCAGCCGCAGCGCGGTCATCAGCGCCTGTGCCCGGTTGGCCGCGCCCAGCTTCTCGTAGAGCTTCGAGATGTGGGTCTTGGCGGTGGACTCGCTGACGAAGAGCTGCTTGGCGATGCCCGCCACGCTCATCCCGTCGGCGAGCAGCCGCAGCACCTGGCCCTCGCGGGGGGACAGCTGCGGCCCGGACGGGGCCAGCCGGCGCTTCATCGCCTCGGCCAGGTCGGCGGCGGTGAAGGCGCTGGGGGAGGAGGCGGCGTGCCGGGCGGCGGCGACGACCTCGTCGGCCGGCGCGGTCTTGGGTACGAAGGCGCTCGCCCCGGCCTCCAGGGCGCCGAAGAGCTGGTCGTCGCCGGCGTACATGGTGAGCACGACGATGCCCATCGAGGCGCTCGATTTGCGCAGCGCTCGGGTGGCCTCCAGGCCGCTGCCGTCGGGCAGCCGCAGGTCCATGATCACCACATCCGGCTGCAGCGCACCGGCCTGGCGTACGCCCTCCGCCGCCGTGGCGGCCTCGCCGACGACCTCGAACTGCCGGTCACGCTCGAACGCGTGCCGCAGGCCCTTGCGGATCAGGTCGTGATCGTCGACAAGGAGGACCTTGGTACGGGTCGCCGGTGTCGGACTTGTGGTCATCCTCGGGTTACTCCCCTTCTGCTGCCGCTACGCTACCGCGCACGTTATCGCGCCGGGGCGACGAGCCGAGCACCACCGCGACGGTCGTGCCGCTCGGTTGCCGCGGCCTGATCTCCAACCGGCCCCGGATACGTTCCGCCCTCTCGGCCATGATCGCAAGACCGTAGTGCCCGTCCGAGCGCTGGTCAGCGATTCCCTGACCGTCATCCGACACTTCGATCTGGGCGTACGGGGGGTCGACCTCGCAGGTGACCCACAGATTCGCGGCTCCGGCGTGCTTGCGCGCGTTGGTGACCGCCTCCTGGGCGATGCGCAGCAGTTCGGCCTCGGTGGCGGCCGGCAGCCGGGCGGTGGACTCGTCCAGGGACAGGTGGACCCGCAGTCCGCCGGAGGCGCCGACCGTGCGGGCGTACTCGGCGATCGCGGCGGCCAGCCCGCCGTGCCGGTCGACCTCGCTGCGCAGCTCGAACAGGCTCAGCCGCAGCTCGGTGATCACCCGGGTCACCTCGTGGCGCAGCGCGCGCAGGCTCTCGGCGGTCTCCTCGGCGTCGTCGTGCACGGTGGCCAGGGCGTTGTCGATGCCGTAGCCGACCATCACCAGCTCCTGTGCCACCCCGTCGTGGATCTCCCGGGCCAGCCGCTGCCGCTCCTCGTTGGTGGCCAGCGAGCGGACCTCGTCGAAGAGCAGCGCCGCCTCCAGCCGGAGCGCGGCCGGGCGGGTCAGCCCGGTCACCCGGGACACCACCCCGGCCGGGTACGCCTGCGCCGCGTCCGCCTCCAGCACCACCAGGCCGACCGTGCGCACCCCGGCCACCAGCGGCACGATCAGCGCGGAGACCTCGCCGCCCCGGTGCGACCGGGCCTGCGAGCGGGCGGCGGTGTGCGGCTGCTGGCTGGCCCACGCGTCGGCGATCGCCGAGTCCGCGTCCAGCGTCGTCTCCCAGTCCACCCGGTCCACGCCCACCTGGGCGAGCACCACGAGCCGGCCGCCGCCGCTGGCCGACAGCACCGCCGCCCGGTCCGCCCGCGCCACCGCGCGCAGCTCCTCGAGCAGGTGCTCGGAGATGCCGCCCGGGTCGAGGGTGGCCCCGGGCAGCTGCCGCGCCACCGTGCGCAGCTGGGTGAGCAGCCGGGTGGCCTCGGCGTACGGCTGGGGTTTGCCGTCGTTGCGGACCTGCATCAGCCGGTGCAGGGTGCCGGCCGCGTAGAGGCCGAGCCCGGCCAGGATCAGCCACTGGGCGCAGACCGCGAGGTAGCCGAGCTGGCCGATCTGCCGGCCGCCGTCGACCCCGGTGAGCGCGCCGGCCACCAGCAGGGTGGCCGCGGTGACCGCCAGCAGGGCGGCGCCCTCGGCGAACCGGCGGCGCAGCGCGGTGACGGTCACCGGGACCGCCAGGTAGGGCAGCACCGCGGAGGCGCCCAGCCCGCCGACGTCCCCCCCGATGGTCGCGACGGCGGCGACCTGGCTCGCGGCCAGCCCCAGCACCACCACCTCGGCCACCCGGCTGAGCGGGCCGACCAGCCGGTGCTCGGGCGCCAGCAGCGCGGGCAGCCCGGCGGCGGCGAGCAGCGCCACCCACCAGAGCTGGGTGACGTCGCGCGTGGCGAACAGGGTCAGGACGGCGACGAGCGCCAGCATGACCACGCGCGCCGCGGCGGCGAGCGGATGCGGCTGGGGCCGGGTGGGCGTCGAGGCGGGCACGTGACGGATGGTAGTCAGCGTCGGTAGATGTCGGCGATCTCCGCCGCGTACGACTTGTGCACGACCTGGCGCTTGACCTTCAGCGACGGCGTCAGCTCGCCGGTCGCCTCGGTGAAGTCGCGGGGCAGGATCCGGAACACCTTGATCGCCTCGGCCTTGGAGACCGCCTGGTTGGCGGTGTCGATCGCGCCCTGGATCTCCGCCCGCAGCCCCTCGTGCTCGCGCAGCTTCCCGACCGGGGTGTCCGCCGGCAGCCCCACGGAGGACAGCCACCGCGGCAGCGCCTCCTCGTCGAGGGTGACCAGCGCGGCGATGAACGGCTGCCGGTCGCCGACCACCAGGCACTGGCTGACCAGCGGGTGCGCCCGCACCTGGTCCTCCAGCACGGCCGGGGCGACGTTCTTGCCGGCGGCCGTCACGATGATCTCCTTCTTCCGGCCGGTGATGCTCAGGAAGCCGTCGGCGTCGAGGTGACCCAGGTCGCCGGTGCGGAACCAGCCGTCCGGGCTGAGCACCTCGGCGGTCGCCTCCTCGTTGCGCCAGTAGCCGCGGAAGACCAGGTCGCCGGAGATCAGGATCTCCCCGTCGTCGTCGATCCGGATCGTCACGCCCGGCAGCGGCCGGCCGACCGAGCCGATCCGGGTGGCGTCGGGCAGGTTCGCGGCGGCGGCGGGGGAGGTCTCGGTCAGGCCGTACCCCTCGCAGACGCTGACGCCGATGCCGCGGAAGAAGTGGCCCAGCCGGGCGCCGAGCGGAGCGCCGCCGGAGATGGCGTCGCGGCACCGGCCGCCGAGCGCCGCCCGCAGCTTGCGGTAGACCAGCCTGTCGAAGAGCGCGTGCTGCACGCGCAGCGCCAGGCCGGGGCCACCGGCGGTCTCCAGGGCCTCGCTGTACGCGATGGCGACCTGCTCGGCACGGGCGAAGATCCTGCCCTTGCCGTCCGCCTCGGCCTTCTGCTTGGCCCCGTTGTAGACCTTCTCGAACACCCGGGGCACCGAGAGCACGAAGGTGGGGCGGAAGTCCTGCAGCTCGGCGACCAGGTTCTTGGTATCCGAGCAGTGCCGCATGGTGGCCCGCGCCTGGACCACGCCGATCTGGATCAGCCGGGCGAAGGCGTGCGCCAGCGGGAGGAAGAGCAGGGTCGACGCGTCGGGCCGGAAGAGGTTCGGCAGCACCGGCACCGCGTTGGCGATGTCGGCGTACATGTTCCGGTGGGTGAGGACGCAGCCCTTGGGGCGGCCGGTGGTGCCGCTGGTGTAGATGACGGTGGCGAGGTCGTCGGCGCGTACGGCGGCGCGCCGCCGGTCGATCTCGGTCGGGTCGACCGACGCGCCGGAGCGGACCAGGTCGTCCACCGCGCCCAGGTCGATCTGCCAGAGGTGCCGCAGCTCGGGCAGCCGGTCCCGCACGCCCGCGACCAGGGTGGCGTGGGCGCTGCTCTCCACCACGCAGGCCACCGCACCGGAGTCGGCGAGGATCCACGCGGCCTGCTCGGCGCTGGAGGTCTCGTAGATCGGCACGGTGACCGCGCCGGCCGCCCAGATCGCGTAGTCCAGCAGGGTCCACTCGTAGCGGGTGCGGCTCATCAGGCCGACCCGGTCGCCCGGCTGGACGCCGGCGGCGACCAGGCCCCGGGCCGCCGCGACGACCTCGTCGCGGAACTGCCGGCAGGTGACGTCGGCCCAGGCCGTCCCGCCGTCCGCCGCCCCGCTCGGGCGGACGAACTGGACCGCGTCCGGGGCGACCTCGGCGTTTTCCCAGACCGGATCGGTGAGGTTGGCCGCGTCGCCGACGGTGACGATCGGCGGGACGGAGAACTCGCGCACCTGCACTCCTCGTGCTCACTGGCCGTGCCGGCCGCCACCACGGGTCGGCTCTGTCGAAACCTACCCGCCTCGGCGGGCGGGCAGAATAGGCAGGTGGCCCCGGTGCTCCCCGCGCCGGCGCGGGACACGCCCCCGGTGCGTGCGGGGGCGGCGCGGCGTACGCGCGGCCGGCGCCGGGTAGCCTCCCCCCATGGCGGACTCCTCCACCCAGTCGATCGTCGTCGGCGCGCCACCGGAACGGGTGGCGGCGGTCGTCTGCGACTTCCCGAGCTACCCCGAGTGGACCGAAGCGGTGCGGCGGGCGGAGGTGATCGAGGAGTACGAGGACGGCTACGCCAGCCAGGTCCGGTTCGTCATCGACGCCGGCGTGATGGCCGACGAGTACGTGCTGGCCTACGAGTACGCCGAGGACCTCTCCCGGATCGAGTGGCACCTGGTGGCGCCCTCGAAGATGCAGAAGTCCCAGCGCGGCTCGTACGACCTGGTGGGCAACCCGGACGGCACGACGACGGTGACCTACACCCTTGAGGTCGAACTCTCGGTCGGGATGCTCGGGATGTTCCGCCGCAAGGCCGAGAAAATGATCATGGATACCGCGTTGAAGCAGCTCAAGCGCCGGGTAGAAGCACCCGGTGCGGCGCAGTGACGCGTCCGGCGGCAGGGTAGAGGAGCCGACCATGGGTGCAACGGATCCGGGTTCGGCCCGGGAAGAGGCGGAACGGCTGGTCGCCACGCTGCTGGCCGGCGCGCGCCTCGCGACGTCCGGCTCCGGGACGGGCCCGTGGGGTCCGCTCGGTGGGATCGTGTCGGGTGTCCTCGGTCACAGCGCCGCCCCGGGCGAACCGACCGGGGGATCCGGGGGCGGCTTCGCCACCGGCGGGCCGGAATGCTGCGTCTGCCCGGTCTGTCGGGGCATCGCCGCGTTGCGCGATCCGAGTCCGGAATTCGCCGAGCGCCTCGCCACCGGCGCCGGCGACCTGGCCGCCGGCGTGGCCAGCCTGCTGCGCGCGTTCGCCCCGCCGGAGCCCCCCGCCGAGCCGGCCGCCGCAGCGGCGTCGACCGCCGAACCGGACGGGGCGGACGACCACGTCTGGCGCGAGGCCACCCGTAGCGGGCATGATTCTCAGCCGGCAGCGGAGCGGGACGTCTGGTCCGCCGCCACCCGGGCGGAGGACGTGGCCGTCCCGGCCGCCGCACCGCCCGTCGACGCCGCCGGGCCGGCCGTCGCGGCGACCGTGCGGACGTCCGCCGACCGTCCCGTGGTGCCCGCGACGCGGGCGCCCGGCGACGCAGGCGAGCACCCACCAGGCGACGCGGCCTGACCATCGCACATCCCGACCACGCGCCGGTCGTCCGGCGGCGCGGGCGCGGGCAGCACAGCAGAGGGGAGTGGCAGCGGTGACGCTGACCATCGGAGTCGACGTCGGTGGCACGAAGGTGGCCGGTGGTGTCGTGGACGCCGCCGGCACGGTCCTCGTGCAGGCCCGACGGGACACCCCCGCCGACGACGTCGCCAAGACCCGGGACGTCATCATCGAACTGGTCACCGAGTTGGCCGTCGGGCGGTCGATCGAGGCGGTCGGCATCGGCGCGGCAGGCTGGATCGACGCCGGCCGTTCCACCGTGCTGTTCGCCCCGAACCTCGCCTGGCGCGACGAGCCGCTGCGGGACTACGTCAGCGCCGCGACCGGCCTGCCGGTGATCGTGGAGAACGACGCCAACGTCGCGGCCTGGGCGGAGTTCCGCCACGGCGCGGCCCGGGACGCCGACGACTCGATGGTCATGTTCACCATCGGCACCGGCGTCGGCGGCGGCATCGTGCTCGGCGGGGAACTGCTGCGCGGCGCCAACGGCATCGCCGCCGAGCTGGGCCACATGCTCACCGTGCCGGACGGCCACCAGTGCGGCTGCGGCCGGCTCGGCTGCATCGAGCAGTACGCGAGCGGCAGCGCCCTGGTGCGGTTCGCCCGCGCGGCCGCCCGGCAGGAGCCGCACCGCGCCGTGGCCCTGCTGGAGCTGTCCGGCGGCGACGCCGAGGCGATCACCGGGCGCATGGTGACCGCCGCGGCGCAGGGCGGCGACCCGGTCGCCACGGAGGCGTTCGCGCAGGTCGGGCGCTGGCTCGGCACCAGCCTCGCCGACATGGCGCAGATCCTCGACCCGCAGGTCCTCGTCGTCGGCGGCGGCGTGATCGACGCCGGTGACCTGCTGCTCGGCCCGACCCGCCGGTCGTTCACCGAGGCGCTCGCCCAGCGCAGCCGGCTTCCGGTGGCCGAGATCCGCCCGGCCGAGCTGGGCAACACCGCCGGTGTCATCGGCGCCGCCGACCTGGCCCGCCGGATCTGAGGCGGGCCGTGACGCAGAGCCCGGGCGTGCCGCTGCGTGTCGTGTCGTACAACATCCACGGTCAGCGGGACGACACGGCCGCGTTGGCGGCGGTGGTCCGCGCCGCCCGGCCGGACGTGGTGGTCGTGCAGGAGGGGCCGCGCCGGTTCCGGTGGCGGCAGAAGTCGGCCGCGTTGGCCGAGTCGTTCGGCCTGGTGGTGGCCGCCGGCGGGCTGCCCGCGCTGGGCAACCTGCTGCTGACCAGCCTGCGGGTGCGGGTGCTGGACACCCGGTGCCGACGCTTCCCGCTCACTCCGGGCCGGCACCTGCGCGGCGCCGCGTACGCCGAGTGCGTGGTCGCCGGTGGCGCCCGGTTCACCGTGGCCGGCTCGCACCTGTCCACCGACCCGGCCGAGCGGCCCGGGCAGGCCGCGCTGTTCAAACGCGACCTCGACGCCGCCACCACGCCGGTGATCGCCGCGGCCGACCTGAACGAGGGGCCGGACGGGCCGGCGTGGGCCGCCGTGGCGGGCGGGCTGACCGACGCCGCCGTGGCGATGGACCGGGCCGACCGGCTCACCTACTCGTGCGCGAGCCCCCGGCGGCGGATCGACGCCCTCTTCGTCGACCCGCGCGTCACGGTGGTCGACTACGACGTGGTCGACACCCCGCAGACCCGCCGGGCCAGCGACCACTTCCCGGTCCTCGTCGACCTGCTGCTGCCCGGGGCGGGCTGACCGTCGTCCGCGCCCGGGGCTGGACATCCCGCTCCGTTGTGGAGAGGATGCTGCGCGACCCCGGCCCTCGTGCCGCACAAAAGGAGATCCCGGTGTCCACCTCCACCGATCACGGCCGGCCCGATCCGGAGGCGAGCACGCTCGCCCTGACCCGCGACGGTCGGCCGGTCTCCGACCGGGGCGACACCGTCTGCGTCATCGGCGCGGGGGCCAGCGGGCTCGTCGCCGTCAAGAACCTGAAGGAGCACGGGTTCGGCGTCGACTGCTACGAGCGGGAGACCGGCGTCGGCGGGGCCTGGAACTGGCGGCACGACCGCAGCCCGGTGTACGCGAGCACGCACCTGATCTCGTCCCGGCCGTTCACCCAGTTCCCCGACTTCCCGATGCCCGACGACTGGCCCGACTACCCGCACCACAGCCAGCTCCTGTCGTATCTGGAGCGGTACGCCGACCACTTCGACCTGCGGGCGCACGTCTGGTTCGGCACCGAGGTCGTCCGGGTGGAGCCGGCCGAGGGGGACCGTTGGGACGTGACCACCCGCAGCACGGGCGGCTACGGCCCGGAGCGCACCTCCCGCTACGCGGCGGTGGTGGTCGCCAACGGGCACAACTGGTCGCCGAAGCTGCCCCGCTACGAGGGGTTGGCGGAGTTCCGGGGCGAGGTCGTGCACGCCTCGTCCTACAAGGACCCGGCGCAGCTGCGCGGCAAGCGGGTGCTCGTGGTCGGCGCCGGCAACACCGGCTGCGACATCGCCGTCGAGGCCGCCCAGCAGGCGTCGCGCTGCTGGCACTCCACCCGCCGTGGCTACTGGTACGCCCCGAAGTACGTCCTCGGCCGCCCGGCGGACCAGGTCAACGACGCGCTGCTGGCGCTGCGGGTGCCGCTGCGGGTGCGGCAGTGGCTCTACCACTGGACGCTGCGGCTGACCGTGGGCGACCTGACCCGGTTCGGCCTGCCGAAGCCCGACCACCGGGTGTACGAGACGCACCCGATCGCCAACAGCCAGCTCGTCTACTACGTGGGCCACGGCGGGATCTCCCCGGTGCCGGACGTCGCCCGCTTCCACCCGTACGCCGTGGAGCTGTCCGACGGCCGGGAGATCGACCCGGACCTGGTCGTCTTCGCCACCGGCTACCTGCCGCGCTTCGAGTTCCTCGACCCCAAGGTGCTCGGCGACGACGCGGGGACGGGCCGGCCCACGCTCTGGCTCAACGCCTTCGCCCCCGGCCATCCCACGCTCGCCGTCGCCGGGCTGGTGCAGCCGGACTCGGGTGTCTTCCCGCTGTCGCACTGGCAGACGGTGCTCTTCGCCCGGCTGCTGCGGCTGCGACTGACCCGTCCCGACCGGGCGGCGGCCTTCGCCGCCCGGGTGACGGCGAAGGCGGGGGAGCGCTACGCGGGGCCCGTCAAGGACAGCAGCCGGCACTGGTTCGAGGTCGGCCACGCCGACTACCTGCGCGCCGTCCAGCGCGCCCTGCGCGACCTGGAGGGTGCCCGATGAGTGCAGCAGCGAGTCGCCAGGTGCGGATCATGCGGGGGCGGGAGTGGGCGCGCCCGGTCCGCCCGGTCCGGCGTGAGGTGCTCGGCGTGGCCCCCGAGCTGGAGGAGGGGCGACCACCGCTGCTGTTCGTGCCGGGCTTCGGGCACGGCGCGTGGGCGTTCGCCGAGCACTGGCTGGGCCACGCCGCGTCCCGGGGCTTCCCGGCGTACGCGCTGAGCCTGCGTGGGCACGGCGGCAGCGGCCCGGCGCCGGAGGCGACGCTGCGGGCGTACGCCCACGACGTGGCGCAGGCGGCGGCGGGCCTGCCGCGCCAGGCGGTGCTGGTGGGGCACGGCGTCGGGGCCCTGGTGGTCGCGCACGCGCTGGCCCGCTACCCGGCCCGGGCCGGCGTGCTGGTCGCGCCGGTGCTCGGCGGCTGGGCGACGTTCGGCGCCGCGCTGCGCCGCAATCCGCTCGGCACGCTGCCGGCGGTGTTCGGCGGGCCGCTGCGCCTGCACCGCCGCCAGCTGTTCAGCCGGGAGCTGCCCGAGGCCGAGGCCCGGCGGTACGCGGCCCGGCTGGGGCGGGCGAGCCGACGGGCCCAGTGGCAGCTGCTGACCGGGCGGGCCGCGGAGCCCGCGGTGGGCGACCCGCCGGTGCTGGTGCTCGGCAGCCCGGACGACCGGGTGGTCCCGGCGGCGGCGCTGACCCGGGCGGCCCGGCGGTACGGCTCGGCGCCGCTGCTCTTCCCCGGCATGGGGCACGACATGATGCTCGACGCCCGGTGGCGGGAGCCGGTCGACGCGATCCTGGACTGGCTGGCGAAGGACCCGGCCCCGGACAGCCGGCCCTGACCCCGGGCCCCGTCTTCCGGCGTCAGTCGGCGGCGCCCAGCCGGGTGAGCAGCGAGCCGCTCTCGTCCAGCGCCGAGAGGTAGGAGCGGGCCCAGGCCCGGATGTCGTGCCGGTGCAGGTGCGCCCGCATGGCCCGCATCCGCGCGCCGACGTCGTCGGGGCTCGCCCGCAGCGCCGAGAGCAGCCCCTGCTTGAGCCCCTCCAGGTCGTGCGGGTTGACCAGGTACGCCTGCGGCAGCTCGGCGGCGGCGCCGGCGAATTCGCTGAGCAGCAGGGCGCCCGCGTCGTCGACCCGGGCGGCCACGTACTCCTTGGCGACGAGGTTCATCCCGTCCCGCAGCGGGGTCACCGCCATCACGTCGGCGACCCGGTAGAGGGCGGCCAGCTCGGCCCGGTCGAACGGCTGGGTCAGGTAGTGGATCGCCGGCTCGCCGACCCGGCCGAACTCGCCGTTGATCCGCCCGACCTCGCGCTCCACCCGCTCGCGGAGGATCTGGTACTGCCCGACCCGTTCCCGGCTCGGCACCGCCACCTGCACCAGCACGGTGTCGCGCACCTTGACGTGCCCGGCGGCGAGCAGCTCGCTGTACGCCTTGAGCCGCTGCTCGATGCCCTTGGTGTAGTCCATCCGGTCGACGCTGAGGATCACCTGCTCGGGGCTGCCGAGATCGTGGCGCAGCCGGCGGGCCCGGTCGGCCACGTCGGGCCGGGCGGCGAGCGCGGCCATCTCGACGGTGTCGATGGAGACGGGGAACGCGCCGATCCGGACCACCCGGTCGTCGACGGCGATCCGACGGTCGGTGGCGGGGAACTGGAGCACCTTGGCCACCAGTTGGGCGAAGTTGTGCGCGGCCTGGGCCCGCTGGAAGCCGACCAGGTCGGCGCCGAGCATGCCGCGCAGCAGCTCGGCGCGGCGGGGGAGCTGCATGAACAGCTCGGGCGGCGGGAACGGCACGTGCAGGAAGAAGCCGATCCGCAGGTCCGGCCGGAGCGCCCGGAGCAGGCCGGGCACCAGTTGGAGGTGGTAGTCCTGGACCCAGACCATCGCGCCGGGCTCGGCCACCTGGGCGGTCGACTCGGCGAACCGCTGGTTGACCCGCTGGTACGCCTCCCACCAGCGCCGGTGGTGCTCCGGTTGCTCCACCGAGTCGTGGTAGAGCGGCCACAGGGTGGCGTTGGCGAAGCCCTCGTAGTGGTCGCGTAGCTCGTCGCCGCTGAGCGGCACGGTGTGCATCCGCACGCCGTCCACGTCGGGCACGGCGGGCGCCGGCCCCGTGCCGCCGGCCCAGCCCACCCAGGTCGCCGGGGTGTGCCGCAGCAGGGGGTGCAGGGCGCTGACCAGGCCGCCGGGGCTGCGGCGCCACTCGCACGCGCCGTCCGGGGCCGCGCCGTCGTCGATGGGCAGGCGGTTGGCGACCACCACGAGGGAACTCTGTCGCATGTCGGGCATTCCGATCCGCAGAGGAGTGACCGCCGCAAGGGAGGAACAACCGGGCAGTCGGCGAGGGAAGTGACGGACAGCGGTATTCCTACTGACAGTAAGTTACACCACTGTCACGACCGCGGCGTGGGGCGGCGGTCGTCCCGGGATGCGGGCGCGGCTCCCGCCGGCCGGGGCGGTCAGACGACCGCGCCGTCGTCCGGGTCGTGGTCCTCGTCGCCGCCGGGGCGCAGCCGCCAGATCAACGCGACGAAGCCGGCGAGGATGCCGGTGAAGCCGAACAGGTTGACGACCGAGGGGTCGGCCACCGGGAAGATCGACGGGAACAGGAACAGCACGAAGCCGACCACGATCGCCAGGACGCCGACCACCGTGTACTTGGAGAAGCGCGGCAGGGGCGGGGGCGGCGGCGGGGTGTAGCGCTCGTCGTCCGCGTCGCCGTCGGGCAGGTCCGCGCCGAAGGTGTCCAGCCCGTCCAGCAGCGAGGGCTCGTCCTGGCGGCCCGGGCCGACGGAGATCCCCGAGACGTCCGCGGCGTACGGCAGCCGGCGCACGTCGGTGGCGGTCGGCCCCGCGGGCTCGTCCGGCGCGGCGAGGGCCACCGGGCCCGTGGCGGGCCCCGGCGGGTCGTCCACGTCCTCCGCGGCGGGCCACGGGTTGTCGCCCGGCGCGGGGGTGGTGTGGAAGCCGGCGACGATCCGGGCCCACTCGGCGTCGATGTCCGGCTCCGCGTCGCGGGGCCGCTCGGTGGCCGTCTCGTCGGCGAGCTGGGTCAGGTAGTCCCGGGCGGTGGTCAGGTGGGACCGGTCGACGTAGAGCCGGTCGACGGGGCGGGCGGGGACGGTGGTGGTGCGGGTGACCGGGTTCAGGTCGGCCGAGGGCTGCAGGTAGGCCGCGATCCCGCCGGCGGCGAGGACGTCGAGCAGGTGCTCGCCGACGCGCGGATCCACGTCGCCGGCGACGGCGTACTCGCTCGCGTCGAGCCCGTTGTCCCGCCGTCCCCGGCGGGCCCCACCCGCTGACACCGGACATCCTCCTCATCACGCGCCCGCGGCGCGGTCGCCTGAGCCCCCTCGGCACCGCCCCGGGCGCCGTGCCTTGAATCGTGACACGTCGGGACCCGGTTCCGGGAGTGCGTTGTGGCGCGCCGCTCCCGGTTCGTAGGCTCATCCCTGACGTCGCCTGCCCGCCGGGAGCGCCCGCGCGGGTCGTCGGGCCCGCCCGGCGACCCGGTCCGCCCCGGCGGCGCGGGTGTCGCGACCCCTCCAGAAGAAGGACACCGGTGCTGTACTGGCTGATGAAGTACGTCATCCTCGGCCCGTGGCTGAGGCTGATCTTCCGTCCACAGGTCGAGGGGCTGCACCACGTGCCCGACACGGGTCCGGTGATCCTCGCCAGCAACCACCTGTCGTTCTCCGACTCGATCTTCACGCCGTTGATCGTCAAGCGAAAAGTCACATTCATCGCCAAAGCCGAATACTTCACCGGCAAGGGCATCAAGGGCTGGCTGACGAAGATGTTCTTCGTCGGCTCCGGCACCATCCCCGTCGACCGCTCCGGCGGCCGGGCGGCCAGGGCGGCGCTGGACACCCAGTTGCAGGTGCTGCGCGCCGGCGGCATCGCCGGCATCTACCCCGAGGGCACCCGCTCGCCGGACGGGCGGCTCTACCGCGGCAAGACCGGGGTGGCCCGGTTGGCCCTGGAGAGCGGCGCCCCGGTGATCCCGATGGCGATGCTCAACGCCGACGAGATCCAGCCGCCCGGCAAGCTGATCCCCAAGATCGCCCGGGTGCGGATCCGGTTCGGCGCGCCGCTGGACTTCTCGCGTTACGCCGGCATGACCGGTGACCGGTTCGTTGAGCGCGCGGTCACCGACGAGATCATGTACGAGTTGATGGAGCTCTCCGGCCGCGAGTACGTCGACATGTACGCCCAGAAGCTGAAGACCCAGCCGGCCGAACCCAGCCCCCGCGAACCGGTCGCCGCCTGACGCGCACGCGCCGCGCGGCGGCGGGTCAGCAGGCCAGGGCGGGGTTGGCGGGGGCCGCCGGCGGGCGGGCCAGGTCCAGCAACCCCGGCGCGCCGTTGCGCAGCGCGAACGCGCGCAGCTCGGCCAGCTCCGGGCGGCCGGCCGTCGGCTCGCCGGCCCGCTCCAGCTCCGCGGCCGCGAAGGTGAGCGCCAGCATCCGGTCGGTCACGTCCGGGATGCCGGCGTAGATCCCGGCGCCCGCCAGGTGCAGCTCGGCGGCCCTCCCGTGGTCGCCGTCCGCGGCGGCCAGCGCCCCGGTCACGGTCCGCAGCGCCGCCTCCGACCAGGGCGTACGGTGGCCCACCCGGTCCAGCATCGCGCGCACCCGGGCCGCGGCGTCCCGCCCGGCGAGGCTGGCCGCGTAGGCGGCCGCCGCGATCCACTCGCCGCTGGCCAGGGCGGGCACCGCCGACCAGGAGGTGGCCAGCTCGTCGATCAGCGCCGCCGCCTCGTCCCGGTGCCCCTGCAACGCCCGGCAGAGCGCGCCCATCGCCAGCATGGTCCAGTGCAGCCGGTGGAAGCCGCTGCGCCGGGCGGCGTCGAGCGCGGCAGCGACGTCGTCGGCGGCGGGGTCGGCCTGGGACCGGGCCGGCGGCACCGGCTCGCCCCGCAGGACCAGCAGGCAGGAGCGCAGGCCCCGGACCTGCATGTCCCAGCTTCCCGTGGGGGTGTCCACGAACGCCTCGGCCGCGGTGAGCAGCCGGCCGAAGTCGCCCTCGAACCATGCCTGCATGGCCTCCGCGGAGGAAATCGTGGTCAGCGTCTGCCCGCTGGCCTTGCGCGTCGGCGACGACGAGAGCAGGGCGTCCGACCGCAGCCAGTCGCCCTCCTCCCGGACGGCGTACGCGAGGTTCTGGATGGCGCGGGGCAGGGCGATCAGCTGGCTGGCACGGCTGACCTCGACGATGGAGTGCAGCTCGTCCAGGCCCGACCGGTCGCCCGCCTGGTAGCGGGCGGTGGCGGAGGTGATCCGGGCGTTGGTGCGGGTCTCGGTCAGCCCCAGCCGCTCGCCGATCTCCGCCGCCCGGTCGGCCGCGGCCACCGCCGGGTCCCGCTCGTAGTTGAGCATGTGCAGCCGGCCCAGCTCGGCGTAGGCGTCCGCCTTCTGCGGGCTGTCGGGCAGCGGGGCGAAGAGCTGGACGGCCCGGTCCAGGCAGGCCAGCGCGGCGGGCCGGTCGGCGCGCAGCCACGCGGCCTGGCCGAGCAGCGTCCAGGCGCGCGCCGCGCAGGCCTCGTCGCCGTGCGACAGCAGCCGCTCGGCGAGCGCCTGCACCTGCTCGGGGCCACCACCGGAGAGGAAGGCGTTGCCGTCCCGGTAGAAGGAGATCTCCGTGCTGAGCAGCTCCAACTGGAGGCGGCCGACCGGGTCGGACTCGTCGGCCAGCCCGAGCGCCCGGCCCGCGTGGCTCGCCGCCACGTCGAGGCTGTGCAGCGCGTACGCCCGCCGGGCCGCCCGGTGCAGCGCCGCGCGGGCGGTGCCGGCGTACCGGGCGGTGTCCATGCCCAGCGTCCGGGCGATCTCGTGCGCCGCCCAGCGGTGGTGGGCGAGCACCTCCGCCAGGTCGGTGTCCCGGCTCTGTGACAGCGTGTCCAGCCACTCCGCCGTGCGCTCGTGCCGCGCCACCCGCTCGGTGCGGGGCAGCCGCTGGTAGCACACGTCGCGCACCAGCACGTGCCGGAACCGGTACTCCGGCTGCCCCGCCATGGTCGAGGCGGCCTGCTCGTGCACGAAGTCGCGCTGCTCCAGCCGGCGCAGCGCGCGCTCCACCGACTCGACGGGCTGCCCCAAGGCGGCGGCCACCGCGCCCGGCCAGAACTGCACGCCCACCACGGCGGCGGCCAGCAGCACCGTGCGTTCGTTGGCGTCGAGCAGGTCGATCCGGTTGGCGATGACGGCGTGCACGCTCTCCGGCATGGGCAGGTCGAGGTGCTTCTCCAGCGACCAGCTCCGCCCGGACTGGCGCAGCGCGCCCTGCTCGATGAGCATCCGCACGTACTCGTGGGCGTAGAGCGGGTTGCCGCCGGCCACCTCGACCAGCGGCGTCAGCATGTCGGCGGAGAACGCCGCCTGGCCGAACATGTGGGCGTACAGCGAGGCGATGCCGGTGTCCCGCAGCGGCGGCAGGGTGATGGTCACCGAGCCGGTGATCGTGCCCGCCCAGCTCGGGTCCCGGTCGACCAGCTCCGGCCGGGCGGTGCAGAGCAGCAGCAGCGGCACGTCCCGGGCGGCGGCGCCGAGCAGCTCCACGAAGCGCAGCATGGCGTCGTCGGCCCAGTGCAGGTCCTCGAAGACCAGCACGGTAGGCCGGCGCGCGGCCAGCGCCAGCAGGAAGCGCCGCCACGCCGACTCGGTCTCCTCGGCCGGCAGCGGGGTCCCCGGCAGGCCGACCAGCGGTCGCAGCGCGTCCACGAGGCGTTCCCGCTCACCCGGGCCGACCAGCTCGCCGACGGCCGAGGCGAGCCGCTGGGCGGCGGTGGACGCGGGGTCGGTGTCCAGGATGCCGGCCTCGGCCTTGACGATGTCGGCCAGCGCCGCGAACGTCACGTTCTCGCCGAACGGCGGGCACCGCCCGGTACGCCAGGTCAGCGGCTCGTCAACCAGCCGGTCCACGTGCCGGTACAGCTCGCGCACCAGCCGGCTCTTGCCGAGCCCGGCCCGGCCGAAGACGGTCACCACCTGGGGGCGCCGGTCGCGCAGCGACCGGTGCAGGGCGTTGACCAGCATCCCCAGCTCGTGTTCGCGGTCGATGAGCGGCGTGGTGTCCGGCTGCCGGTCGGTCGGCTGCCGGCGCACGGGGGAGAGGGCCAGCCACACCTCGGTCGTCGTCGACCGCCCACGCAGCATGACCGGCGGCTGCTCGGAGTAGCGGATGGTGTCCCGGGTGAGCGCGTAGGTGGTGCCGCAGACCAGCACCCCGCCGGGCGGCGCGACGGACTGCATCCGGGAGGCCGTGTTGACCACGTCACCGGCGACGATCGCCTGACCGCCGTCGCGGGCGGCGGCCACGTCCACCAGCGCCTCGCCGGTGGCCACGCCCACCCGGAAACGCAGCGCGTCCGCACCGGTGGGGGTGAAGCGGGTCAGCACCCGTTGCAGCTCCAGACCGGCCCGGACGCAGCGCAGCGCGTCGGTCTCGGTCGCCACCGGCGCCCCGAACAGGGCCATCACCGCGTCGCCGATGTACTTCTCCACGACGCCGCCGTACTGGCCGACGACCCGGCGGGCGGCCGAGAAGAACCCCGTCTGCATGCCGCGGACCAGCTCCGGGTCGGCCCGCTCGACGTACGGGGTGAAGTCGATCAGGTCGACGAAGAGCACGCTGACCCGGCGGCGGTCCTCCTGCGTGGCCGCCGCCCGCCGGTCGGTGCCGGGCCGGGGCGCGCCGCAGGAGGTGCAGAACGCCACGTCCCGGGCGAGCGGGCGGAGGCAGTGCGGACACACCGCGCCGAGCTCGTTGCCGCAGCCGCCGCAGAAGCGGTCGCCGGCGGCGGCCGTGCGTCCACAGCGGTCACACTGCGTGGCGATGACACCCTCCACTGGCGGTCCCGCCGGCGCCGGGGTCGGCGCCGATCCGGTGCCAGTATCACCACAGGCCCCAGCTGTCGGGTACCGGGCTGTTGGCTTGTGGACAGTCCACCGGCCGGTCGTGCGGCTACAGTCAGGCGGCTGATTTGTCGAACAACGACCACAGGGGGACGCCCGATGGTGTACGTGATGCTGCAGAGCGACTGGACCGACAGCAACGGGGTGAGCCACCTCGCCGGGGACTCCGTCGACGTGGACGCCGCCACGCTGGCGACGCTCCAGGCGCAGGGCATCGTCAGCGAGCAGTCCGGCGGCGGCAGCAAGGACGGCACGGAGTGGGTCGGGCCGGGCAGCACGACCAACTGGGTCGGGCCGGGCAGCGCCACGCCCTGACGCCTCGCACCCGTGAGAAGGGGCCGGAGCAGCCGCTCCGGCCCCTTTTCCGCGCGGTTGACGGGGCGGTGCGGCGAGCGGGGCGCGTACGCCTCAGCGGTCGTTCATGCCGGCGCGGCGGCGCAGCGCCGCGACGTCGGTGACCACGATCCGGCGGCCCTCGGTGCGCAGCCAGCCGCGGTTGGCGAACGACCCGATCGCCTGGTTGACGCTCTGCCGGGAGCCGCCGGCCATCTCGGCGAGCTGGCTCTGGTTGAGCTCGATCGTGATCATCGGGGCCTGGCTCTCGCCGGCCAGCCGCACCAGCGTCTTGGCCACCCGGCCGGGCAGGTCCAGGAAGACGTGGTCGGCGTTCTGCTCGGTGAGCCGGCGGATCAGCCCGCCCAGCGAGCGCATCACCGCGTCGAGGATGCGCGGGTTGGAGTGCACCAGCTCCATGAACGCGCCCCGGGACAGCGCGAGCGCCGCGCAGTCCTCGATCGCCTCGGCCGAGGCCGAGCGGGTGGACGCGTCGAGCAGGGAGACCTCGCCCAGCACGTCGGGCGGGCGGATGACCGACAGCACCGCGCGTTCGCCGGTCGGCGCGGTGCGGAAGACCGCCACCGCGCCCCGGCGCAGCACGATCAGCGACTCGCCGGGGTCGTTCTCCACGAACAGCAACTGACCCTTGCGGTACGTCCGGGGGACCGCCGCCGCGATGACCCGTTGCCGGACCTCCGGCTCGAGCCCGGCGAACATCTCCACACCCGTGAGCGCGTCACCCGGCTCCGGCAGGCGCATCTCCACGGCCCAACCCCTCCCCGGTCCAGGACCACAACTCGCTCACCGGGTGAACCTGAAGGCCCTCGACGAGGTGAACTGACACCGGTTCGGCGTCCGGTAGCGGTACACATCAGATCATGACTGTCCTGTCGCTTGCTGTACACCCCTCAAATCACTTCCGTGACACTCCCGAGCTGCGACGACCGGCATCGTGGGAGCCGGATCCGGTTCCCGGGCGGACCGCCGGGGGGCGGGGGCGGATCCGGTCGCACCGGTGACCACGGTCGGCGGACGCGGGGGGCGGGACCACCCTCGCGCCCGCCGGCCGGCGGGCCCGGTGCCGCCGGCCGGCCGGGCGCGGCAACCCCGGTCGCCGGCACGGGGCCGGCGTGGGCGAGGATGGCGGTGATGGTCTACCGCTACTTCTACGACTGCGAGTTCATCGAGGACGGCCGCATCGTCGACCTGGTGTCGATCGGCGTCGTCGACGAGTACGGCCGCGAGTTCTACGCCGTGTCGACCGAGTTCGACGACTCGCGGGCCGTGCCCTGGGTGCGCCGCAACGTGCTCGACAAGCTGCCGTCGCCGGCGGACCGCGCCTGGCGGTCGCGGGAGCGCATCCGCGACGAGCTGTACGACTTCCTCGTCGAGCCGGTCAGGGACCGGCCGGGCGAGCAGTTGGAGCTCTGGGCCTGGTACGCCGCGTACGACCACGTGGTCCTCGCGCAGCTGTGGGGGGCGATGCCGGCGCTGCCCCGGGAGATCCCCCGGTTCACCAAGGAGCTGCGCCAGCTCTGGGACGACCGGGGCCGGCCGACGCTGCCGGACGCCGCGTCGGCCCGGCACGACGCGCTGGTCGACGCCCGGCACAACCTGGCGCGCTGGCGCGCGATGACCGGTTAGTAGGTTTGGTCGGTTCTGTCCCGGGCACCGGTGCGACGTCGAGCCGATGCGAGGGAGTGGTCCCATGAGCAACCGACCGAGCAGCGCCGCCGACGTCCGACGCCGGGTCACGGAGTTGGTCCGGGAGGCCCGGATCTGCATGCTGACGACGATCGCCGTGGACGGCCGCATGGTGAGCCGGCCGATGGGCCTGCAGGAGGCGGCGTTCGACGGGGACCTGTGGTTCTTCGCGTACGCCGACTCCGCCAAGGTGCGGCAGATCCGGGTCAACCCGGAGGTCAACGTCGCGTTCTCCGACTCGAAGCGCGGCGCCTGGGTCTCGATCTCCGGCACCGCGCGGGAGGGCTACGACCGGGCCAGGGCGGAGCAGTTGTGGAACCCCCTGCTCAGGGCCTGGTTCCCGGACGGGCTGGACACCCCCGGGCTCACGCTGATCAAGGTGCACGCCGGCTCCGCGGAGTACTGGGACTCGCCGTCCGGCACGGTGGTCAACCTGTTCGGCTACGCCAGGGCGGCGGTGACCGGGAAGCCGCCGAAGGCGGGGGAGAACCGCGAGGTCAGCTACTGACCGGTAGGCCGACCGGCGGGTGGGACGGCCCGGGGCGCGGTGCCGACGTACACCCGCGCCGACTACAGTGCGCACTGACGGCCCGCCCCGGGCCGGCAACGGCGCCGATGGTCTGATCCGACACATATCCTGGGGCAAATCGGGCTTCACCTGATGCTCCAGGAGGATGAGCAGATCATGCGTATCGGCGTGCTCACCGGCGGCGGCGACTGCCCAGGTCTCAACGCGGTCATCCGGGCGGTGGTCCGCAAGGGCGTCGCCAGCTACGGCCACGAGTTCGTGGGTTTCCGGGACGGCTGGAAGGGCCCCCTGGAGGGCCTGTCCCGCCCGCTGGGCATCGCGGAGGTCCGCGGCATCCTGCCGCGCGGCGGCACCATCCTCGGTTCGTCCCGGACGAACCCGTTCAAGATCGAGAACGGCGTCGAGCGGATCAAGGACAACCTCGCCGCGCAGGGCGTCGACGCGCTCATCGCGATCGGCGGTGAGGACACCCTCGGCGTGGCCACCAAGCTGCACGAGCTCGGCGTCCACGTGATCGGTGTGCCGAAGACGATCGACAACGACCTCGGCGCCACCGACTACACCTTCGGCTTCGACACCGCGGTCAACATCGCGATGGAGGCCATCGACCGGCTGCACACCACCGCCGAGAGCCACCACCGCACCCTCGTGGTCGAGGTGATGGGCCGGCACGCCGGCTGGATCGCCCTGCACGCCGGCCTGGCCGGCGGCGCCAACGTGATCCTGCTGCCCGAGCGGCAGTTCGACGTCGACCAGGTCGCCGGCTACGTCGAGAAGCGCTTCCAGCACCAGTACGCCCCGATCGTGGTGGTCGCCGAGGGCGCGCACCCGCTGGAGGGCCAGATGGTGCTGCACAACCAGGAGCTCGACGCGTTCGGTCACGTCCGCCTCGGCGGCATCGGCCAGTGGCTCGCCGAGCAGCTGGAGGCCAAGACCGGCAAGGAGGCCCGCACAGTCGTGCTCGGGCACATCCAGCGCGGCGGCACCCCGACCGCCTTCGACCGGGTGCTCGCCACCCGGCTCGGCCTGCACGCCATCGACGCCGCGCACGAGGGCGACTGGGGCAAGATGGTCGCCATGCAGAGCACGGACATCGTCCGCGTTCCGCTCGCCGAGGCCACCCGCGAGCTGAAGACCGTGCCGCTGGAGCGGTACGCCGAGGCCGAGGTCTTCTTCGGCAGCTGATCGAGGTGTCGACGGCGCGGCGGGCCGCAGGTCCGCCGCGCCGTCGACCACGACAGGAGGGGGTACGCCCGCGATGTCGTCCGGGGTGCACACGGTCGCGGTGATCGGGGCAGGCAAGATCGGTGAGCTGATGCTCTCCGGGCTGCTGCGCTCCGGATGGCCGGTGGACCGGCTGCTGGCCACCGCCCGCCGGCCCGCCCGCGCCGAGGAACTGACCGCCCGCTACGGCGTACGGGTGGTCGACAACCTGGCCGCGGTGGACGAGGCCGAGGTGCTCGCCGTCTCGGTCAAGCCGCAGGACGCGGCGGCGCTGCTGGAGGAGATCGGGCCGAAGGTGCCCGCCGACAAGCTCGTGATCTCGCTCTGCGCCGGCCTGCCCACCAGCTTCTTCAACCGGCGGCTGCCCGACGGCACCCCCGTGGTGCGGGTGATGACCAACACCCCCGCCCTGGTCGACCAGGCGATGACCGCGATCTCCGCCGGCGCGCACGCCACCGGGACGCACCTCGCGCTGGCCGAGGAGATGTTCAAGCCGCTCGGCTCGACCATCCGGGTGCCCGAGTCGCAGCAGGACGCGGTGACCGCGCTGTCCGGCTCCGGGCCGGCGTACTTCTACCTCCTGGTCGAGGCGATGATCGACGCGGGCATCCTGCTCGGCCTGCCCCGGCAGGTCGCGCACGAGCTGATCGTGCAGACCGCGATCGGCTCCGCGGTGATGCTGCGCGACTCCGGCGAGCACCCGGTGAAGCTGCGCGAGGCGGTCACCTCGCCGGCCGGCACCACCATCTCCGCCGTACGCGAGCTGGAGAAGCACGGCGTACGCGCGGCGCTGCTCGCCGCGCTGGAGGCCGCCCGGGACCGGGCCCGGGAACTGGCCGCCCAGGCCGACTGACCCGTCGGAGTCCGACCTCGCGGGTCGGGACTCCGACACGCCTGCCGCCCGGTGGTCGCTACGACCGGCACGGACGGATCGACGCGGTCCGGAGCGCGCGATGTCGCGCCGGCCCGCCGCGCGGCCGGTCAGTCGAGGCAGAACTCGTTGCCCTCGGGGTCTGCCATCACGATGTGACCGGCGCCGAGCGGGGGAGCGGGCTCGTGGCGCTGGAGCCGGGTGGCGCCGTGGGAGACGAGCCGCTCGGCCTCCGCCTCCAGGGCCGCCATCCGCGCGTCGCCCTGGAGCCCGGGGGCGGCCCGCACATCGAGGTGTACGCGGTTCTTGGCCTGCTTGCCCTCCGGCACCCGTTGGAAGAACAGCCGCGGCCGGGATCCCTCGGGGTCGACCAGCGCCGAGGCGTCGTTGCGGCGCTCGGGCGGCACGCCCATCGCGTCGAGGGCCTGCTCCCATGATGCGAAGCCCGCGGGTGGGTCCTGCAACCGGTAGCCGAGGGCCTCGGCCCAGAACGCCGCCAACTTGGCTGGGTCGGCGCAGTCGAAGGTGATCTGAACGTCGCGGGCCATCTCAGCTCGCCTCCCGTCGGGTCTGCTGGTCATTGTGCGGGTAGAGGTCGCGGAGCAGGCACACCTCGGCCAGATGGTGGATCAGCTCGCGGTTGATGTGCAGCACCAGCGCTGCCAGGGGACGCTCGGCGTACGGCCCCTCGGCCTCCCCGCACGGGCGGGCGAGGCCGGTTTCGCCGAGGGACTCGACCCCGGCCAGCCAGGTGGCGTACTCCGCGTCGAGCTGGGCGAGCGCCGCCTTCGCGGTCGCGGCGTACTCGAACGACTGGTAGTCGGTGGGCGCGTGACCGAAGTGCGCGGCGTTGCGCGCCGCGAGCACGCCGACGATCACGTGCCCGAGTCGCCAGGCGATCGTCGTGACCGGTGGCGGATCGGGCTGCGGCACCGCGAAGTCGATGGTCATCGCGCCGGACCCGGCCTGCACCGGGGCGGCGCCGGTCCCGCGTGGGCGCACGCTCCAGCAGCCGGGCGCCGGCTCCCAGAAGTACTCGTCATCGGTGAGTCCGTCGAGACGACCGCGTAGCTGGCGGGTCCAGTGCCAGGAGAGCTGATCTCGGAGCAGGAAATTCCAGGTCTGGTCGGTCATGGTGCCAGCCTCCCGTAGATAGCGGACAGGATCGTTCCGCGATCTGTGGAACGATGAACGCGTGACCGTCGAGGCGACGACCGAGCGGGTGCTGCGGTTGCTGGCGTTGCTGCAGCGCCGGCCGTCCTGGACGGCCGCCGAGCTCGCCGCCGAACTGGGGGTCACCGACCGCTCGGTGCGCCGCGACGTGGAGCGGCTGCGCGCGGTCGGCTACCCGTGCACGCGACGGCGGGCGTCGGCGGCGGCTACCAGCTCGGGGCGGGCACCCGGCTGCCGCCGCTGCTCCTCGACGACGAGGAGGCGATCGCGACGGCGGTGTCCCTCCGACTGGCGTCGGGTGGCACGGTCGCCGGGGCGGGCGAGGCGGCACTGCGGGCGCTCGCGAAGCTCGACCAGGTGATGCCACCCCGGCTGCGCGCCGAGGTGCGGGCGGTGCACGGTGCCACCGAGACCCTGGTCGGCCCCGGGGTCGAGATCGACGCGGAGCTGCTGCTGACGCTCGCGCGGGCCTGCCGCGACGCGGTGCGGGTGCGGTTCCGCTACGCCGGCCGCGACGGCGGGGAGCGCGAGCGCACGGTCGAGCCGGTGCGGATGGTCACCACCGGCCGCCGCTGGTACCTGATGGCCCGGGACGTCGACCGCGACGACTGGCGCACCTTCCGGCTGGACCGGATGCGCGAGGTGGTGGCGACGACCTGGCGCTTCCGGGCGAGGGAGCATCCGGACCCGGTCGCCTACGTCCAGCGCTCCGTGACCGAGGCGCCGTACCGGTATCTCGCCCGGGTGCGGGTGCACGCCCGGCCCGACCGGGTGCGGGAGCTGGTGCCGCCCCAGGTGGGGCGCGTCGAGGACGATCGCGACGGGTGGTGCGTGCTCGTCGTCGGCGGGGAGAACCTGGACTGGCTCGCCGTGCACGTGGCCCGGCTGGGCTTCGAGGCGGAGGTGCTGGAGCCGCCGGAGCTGCGGGAGGCCGTCGCCGTGCTCGCCCGCCGCCTCACCGCGATGGCCGGGACCGGCTGACGCCGGGGTTGACGGCCTTTCCTGTGGGCGGAGGGCGTCGGCACCCACCCCACGGTCCGTGGTGGATCAGCCGGAGCGCAGCGCCAGGTCGTCGGCGCGGTGCGCCCGGCCCGCGCCGGCCTGCGCGGGGACCCGGGCGAACCGCGTCCAGGCGGAGACCACCTGCTCGGCGGCGTGCCACGGGAAGGGGTCGCCGACCTCGTCGGCCGCCTCGGCGGGCTCGGTGACCGTCACGCCCCAGTGCCGCAGCCGCGCCAGGCTCTCCAGGAAGGCGGGGTGCCGGGCGAGCGTCGGTTCCGGGGCGGGCACGACGAGGACCGGCAGGCCGACGGCGGTCGCCTCGTTGAGCAGCCGCAGGGCCAAGTTGTCGTTGAGGCCGTACGCCCACTTGTTGACCAGGTCGAAGCTGGCCGGCGCGACCGCGTAGGCGTCGGCCGGCGGCAGCGGGTACAGCGTCTCCGGCTGCTCCTCCTCGTGGACCGGGTGGCGGGTGAGGTCGGCGAGTGCGGCCCGGTCGATCGCGGCTGTCGCGTCCGGGGCGGCGATGACGTGGACCTCCCAGCTCAGCTCCTGGCAGGCCGCGACGAACGGGGCGAGTCCGGCGGCGGGCTCGGCGCCGCAGACCACGAGGTGCAGGACAGGCGATCGTGACTTCCCGGGCATGACGCTCCTATCGGCGTGACGTGTCCCGCGCCAGTCGTGGCGAGATGCCGCCGGTCGTGCGGCGGGACGTCGATCGCCTGCGTCACCGGCGATCTCGCCGATCGAGTGGCTCCGGATGTCCGTGGGGGATCCCGAGAGCCGAGAGTATCGAGCCGGTCACCGACGTGAGCCCGTTTCCGGTGAACCGGCCGGACCGGCGGCGGCGGGCCGCCGAACAGCTGAGCGTCGGGTCAGCCGGACGTCCCTAGTAGAGCAGGTGGGGCGCCCGCCGCCGGTCGAACTGGGCCAGCTCGTCGGCCCAGGCGCCGACCACGTCGGCCACGTCGGCGCCCGCGTCGATCATCGTGCGCAGCCGCGGCGATCCGGTCAGCTTGTCCACCCAGTACGGTCGCACGGCGTCCCACGAGTCGCTCCGCCACGCGAACGCCGGGTACTTGCGTGCCTCCACCAGCATCGCGACCGCCGTCCGGATCGGGTCGTACGTCGCCCGGTCGACGACCTTCACCTCCACCCCGGCGCAGAGCTTGTTGAGCAGCGCCGGCTTCTGCCCGGCCGCCGTCGGCGTGAAGTACGCCTCGCGGAACTCGACGCCGGGCAGGTCGCGCGCGTTGAGCCGGTCGGACCAGTGGTAGTCGAAGTCGCCGGCCAGGCCGCCGATCAGCTCGAACGGCTTGCAGGTGCCCCGGCCCTCGGTGAGCGAGGCGACGCCCTCGAACAGACCGGTGCCGGGATAGACCAGCGCGGTGTCCGGGGTCGGCATGTTCGGGCTGGGCATCACCCAGGGCAGGTCGATGTCGGCGGCCAGTTTGTCGCGCTTCCAGTGCCGGCACCGGACCACGTGGAGGTCGACGGGCCGCCCCGCCGCGGCGGGCAGGAACTCCGCGTTGAAGAACCCGGCCAGCTCGCCCACGGTCATCCCGTGCTGCTGGACGATCTCCTTCAGACCCACGCCGGAGGTGTAGGCGGGCGTCATCATCGGCCCGTAGGCCCGGCCGCCGACCGGGTTCGGCCGGTCCAGCACGACGTACCGCTTGCCGACGCGGGCGGCGGCCACCATCGAGGTGTACATCGTCCAGATGTACGTGTAGAAGCGGACGCCCACGTCCTGGATGTCGAAGACGACGGTGTCGACGCCGGCCTCGGTGAACATGGTCTCCCACTTGGCCTGGGAGGCCCCGTACGCGTCGTAGACGGTGATCCCGGTGCGGGCGTCGACGCCGGTGCCCTCGCTGCCGCCGGCCTGTGCCGAGCCGCGGAAGCCGTGCTCGGGGCCGAACGCCGCGGCCAGCCGCACCGCGTCCGAGGCGTGCATCAGGTCGACCAGGTGGCGGTAGGACGCGTCCACCCCGGTGGGGTTGGAGATCACGCCGACCCGCTGGCCGGCGAGGTCCGCGAAGTCGGACCCGACGAGGACGTCGAGGCCGGTCTCCACGCGGCGGATGCCGGGCACCGCGTTGCCGGGCGTGCCCGGGGCCGCCGCCGCGACCGCGCCCGCGGTCACCGCACCCGCACCGGCCAGGAACTTCCTGCGCTCCATGTCGACCTCCCGTCGGTTGCGTCGAAACTTAGCTACGCATTGATGCCCCGTCAAGGAAGGTTAGCTACATGGAGGGAGGCGGTGGGGACCGCGCGGTCCCGCGGCGTCCCGGCCGGCCGCCCGGACGTGGTGCTCCATACTGGCCCGGTGTTCACCCTCGCCCAGGCCCGTCACCTCATCGCCACGCTGCGCCCGCGCGTCGACGAGCTGATCCGGCTGCGGGCCGACCTGGCCGAACTGCGCGCCGACCTGGCCGACCGGGGCGCCAGCCCGCTCGGCGGACGGGCCGAGGCCAAGGGGCTGGAGGCCCGGCTGCACGCCCTCGTCGAGGAGCTGCACTCCCACGACATCCAGGTCAAGGGCATCGCGCCGGTGCTGCTCGACTTCCCCGGCGAGCGGGACGGCCGGCCGGTGCTCTGGTGCTGGCTGGAGGGAGACACCGACGTGCGCTGGTACCACCGCGTCGAGTGCGGCTTCGCCGGCCGCCGCCCGGTCTGACCCGGCGGCGCAACGGCCAGGTTCACCACCCCGGCTCCCGGCCGACTGGTTCGTCGCGGTGGTCGTCAAGCTGGGCCACGCCGCGAGCGAGGAGGCCGACGCCGGCCGGATGTCCGAGGCGGACGCGACGGCGGCGCTCCGCACCAGCCTGCTCCGCGTGCTCGGCGCCCCCACCCGGCCCCGCTGACCGGCACCGCCCGCTGGTCGGTGCCGGTCGGCGTCCGTCTACTGCCGCAGCGTGCTCAGCGGGTGGCGGCGGCCAGGGCGGCGCGCACCGTGGCGGCGTCGGCCGGTGCCTCGCGCTCCCAGTTCGCCGGGTCGGCCGAGTAGATGGTCCCGTACGCCGGCGTGTCCGGCTGGTAGCGCCAACTCTCGGCGAGCGTCCCGGCGTCGACGGCGTCGTAGCCGATCCGGTCGAGGAAGGCCGTGGCGTCGGCCTTCGCGCCCGCGTCGTCGCCGCCGACCGGCAACGCGCTGCGGTCGGCGGCGCCGGCGGGCCGGGCCAGCGCGTGCAGGTGCCTGAAGAAGATGTTGTTGAAGACCTTGACCACCCGCGACCGCGGCAGGTGCCGCTGCAGCAGCTCGCTGCTGGTGACCGAGCCGGCGTCGAGCTCGGGGAAGGCGCCGTCCCGCTCCGGGTAGTAGTTGTTGGTGTCCAGCACGACCTTGCCGGCCAGCGGCTCGACCGGCACGTCCCGGTACGCCTTGAGCGGGATGGTGACGACCACCAGGTCGCCGGCCTCCGCCGCCTCCGCCGGGGTGGCCGCCCGGGCGCGCGCGCCCAGCTCGTCGACGAGGTCCTTGAGGGTCTCCGGGCCGCGCGAGTTGCTCAGCACCACGTCGTAGCCGGCGGCCACCGCCAGCCGCGCCAGCGTCCCGCCGATGTGTCCACTGCCGATCAGTCCCACAGTTGTCATGTCGGTCCCCAACTCCGTTCGTTGCGGCCGTATTCCCTATCGGTTCGGTCGACAATTTCCGCCGTCGCCGCACTGGCGGCAGGGGGCGCGGCCGGCGGCGGCGATGGGTGGCCCGTACGCCAACGTACCGCCGACCGTGGTCCGGCGGACGCGTAGCGGCACCGTTCCGTCCACGGGGGAGCCGAGCCGGCGCCGGGTGGTGGTCAGGCCGCCGGGGGCAGCACCTTCTCGATCGCGGCGCGCAGCTCGGCCGCGTCGGGCTGGACGGTCGGCGCGAACCGGGCCGCGACCGTGCCGTCCGGCGCGACCAGGAACTTCTCGAAGTTCCACCGCACGTCGCCCGTGTGCCCCTCGGCGTCGGCGGTGCCCACCAGCGCGGCGTAGAGGGGGTGGCGGTCGGGGCCGTTGACGTCGACCTTCTCGGTCAGCGGGAAGGTCACCCCGTAGTTGACCTGGCAGAAGTCGCTGATCTCCTCGGCCGTGCCCGGCTCCTGGCCGGCGAACTGGTTGCAGGGCACGCCGAGCACCACCAGGCCGCGGTCGGCGTACTCGTCGTGCAGCGCCTGGAGGCCGGCGTACTGCGGGGTGAGGCCGCAGCGGGAGGCGACGTTGACCACCAGCAGCGCGCGTCCGCGGTGCTGCGCGAGGTTCGCCGGGCCGCCGGTCAGGGCGTCGATGTGGGTGTCGAAGACGGTCATGGGCCGAGGTTACGCGTTGCCGCCGGGCGCGCCGCGGGGGTCGGGCGGAGCCGACCACGCTCCCAGTGGAAATCGATACATGTACATCTTGACGAAGTGATGACGACGTGAGTAGCGTCGCAGCATCATTTTGGAAAGTTTCCTAACTGTTTAGGGAGACGCCACATGAAGAGATCGCTCCGCCGGGCCCTCTGGGTCGGCGCCGTCATGGCGGTGACGGCCGCCACGGTCCCGATGGCCAGCGCGTTCGGCGACGGCAGCGTGACCGCCGCGTTCGCCAAGGCGCAGGACTGGGGGACCGGTCACGAGACGCGGGTGACCATCACCAACGGGTCGAGCGCCTCGGTCAGCACCTGGCGCATCGAGTTCGACCTGCCGTCGGGCACCAGCATCAGCAGCTCCTGGGACGCCGACGTCACGCGCACCGGTGACCACTACGTCGCGGTCAAGAAGAGCTGGGCCGGCCCGCTCGCGCCGGGTGCCACCTTCAGCTGGGGCTACAACGGCACCGGCGCGTACAAGGCGCCGCTGAACTGCACGATCAACGGCGTGGCGTGCGGTGGCGGCAGCACCCCGCCGCCCACCACCGTGCCGCCGACCACGACGCCGCCCACCACTCCGCCGCCGACCACCCCGCCACCCACCACTCCGCCGCCGGACCCGGGCGGCAAGAAGGTCGTCGGCTACTTCGCGCAGTGGGGCGTCTACGCCCGCAACTACCACGTCAAGAACATCCACACCAGCGGCTCGGCCGCCAAGCTGACCCACATCCTGTACGCCTTCGGCAACACCACCGGCGGCCGCTGCACGATCGGCGACAGCTACGCCGACTACGAGAAGGCGTACACCGCGGCGGACAGCGTCGACGGCGTCGCCGACACCTGGGACCAGCCGCTGCGCGGCAGCTTCAACCAGCTGCGCAAGCTCAAGAAGATGTACCCGAACCTCAAGGTGATCTGGTCCTTCGGCGGCTGGACCTGGTCCGGCGGCTTCACCCAGGCCGCGCAGAACCCGGCCGCCTTCGCGGAGTCCTGCTACAACCTGGTCGAGGACCCGCGCTGGGCGGACGTCTTCGACGGCATCGACATCGACTGGGAGTACCCGAACGCCTGTGGTCTCACCTGTGACAGCAGTGGCCCGAACGCCTTCAAGAACGTGGTCAGCGCAGTGCGTACCAGGTTCGGCTCGGCGGCGCTGGTCACCGCCGCGATCACGGCGGACGGCAGCAACGGCGGCAAGATCGACGCCACCGACTACGCCGGCGCCGCACCGCACCTGAACTGGATCATGCCGATGACGTACGACTTCTTCGGCGCGTGGGCGGCCCAGGGTCCCACGGCCCCGCACTCCCCGCTCTACTCCTACCCCGGCATCCCGCAGCAGGGCTTCTGGTCCGACGCGGCCGTCCAGAAGCTCAAGAGCAAGGGCATCCCGTCCAACAAGCTGCTGCTCGGCATCGGCTTCTACGGCCGGGGCTGGACCGGGGTGACCCAGGCGGCTCCGGGCGGCAGCGCCACCGGGCCCGCCCCGGGCACCTACGAGCAGGGCATCGAGGACTACAAGGTGCTCAGGAACAGCTGCCCGGCGACGGGCACCGTCGGCGGCACCGCGTACGCCAAGTGCGGCAGCAACTGGTGGAGCTACGACACCCCGTCGACCATCAACGGCAAGATGACGTACGCGAAGAACCAGGGCCTCGGTGGCGCGTTCTTCTGGGAGCTCTCCGGCGACACCGGCAACGGCGAGCTGATCGGCGCCATCAAGGGCGGTCTCGGCTAGGCCGCAGGCCGACGCACCACCCACCCGGCGGGGAGGGACCACGCACCGGTCCCTCCCCGCCCGGCCGTGCCTCCTGACACCCGCCCCGCGCCCCCGGGCGTCGGCGACCGACGCCGCCGAGGGCGGGAAGCGGCAGCCGGACCGGTTCGGGCGCGGCGGACCGCCAGGCACGTCGGTCGATGTGACAGACTCGCCGCTCAACGGGCTCGATGTCCACGGCGACGGAGGTGGCGATGCGCGCGACGCACGGGAGGCTGGCGGCGGGCGCCGTGCTGCTGGGAACCCTGCCCTTCGCCCTGCTCGGCTGCGGCTTCGGCCAGGAGGAGGACCCGGCGACCAAGCCCGGGCGGGCCCCGGCCGAGGAGGCCGCCGCCAAGTCGCGGGAGCGGGTGCAGGCGTACCTCGACGCGATGGCCGCCAAGGACGTCGCGGCCGGCCGCAGCCAGCTCTGCGCCATCCTTCAGGAGGGCTTCGACGCCGCCGCGACCGGCCCGAACGGCGACTTCGCCGACCACTTCACCGTCCCCCAGGCCGAGATCACCGACATCCGCCCGGGCCCCCAGGGCCAGGAGGTCAGCACCACGGTCTCGGTCAAGGCCGGCTCCCGCACGGTCGCCCGGCCGCTGCTGTTCACGGTCACCCGCGACGGCGCCGACTGGTGCATCGCCGCCGAGGCGCCGGGCGGCCACTCCCCGGCTCCGGCCGCGACGCCCTGACCTGCGCTCCGGTGAGTCATCTCTCACCTGCCGGAACCCTGCCCTCCGCCGGTCGGTCGCCCGGTCGCTCGCCGTAGGCTTTCTGTCATGCGCCATGAGTGGCATCAGCTGAGCCATCCCGCGGTGGGCAGCCCGGGGCTGCAGACCAGCCGCCCGACCATCGACTCCGCCGAGGACGCGGCCCTCGGCCTGGACCGCTGGCGGGAGCTGCCCCGCGCGCAGACCCCGCCGTGGCCGGACCCGGCCGGGGTGGCCGAGGTCTGCAAGGTGCTCGACACCGTGCCCTCGGTGGTGGCGCCCTACGAGGTCGACCAGCTCCGCCAGCGGCTCGCGCTGGTCTGCGAGGGCAAGGCGTTCCTGCTCCAGGGCGGTGACTGCGCGGAGACCTTCGCCGACAACACCGAGAGCCACCTGCTGGCCAACGCCCGCACCCTGCTCCAGATGGCGATCGTGCTCACCTACGGCGCCTCGCTGCCCGTGGTCAAGGTCGCCCGGGTCGCCGGGCAGTACACCAAGCCCCGGTCGCTGCCGACCGACGCGCGCGGGCTGCCGGCCTACCGCGGCGACATGATCAACTCGCTGGAGGCCACGCCGGAGGCGCGGGCCGCCGACCCGCAGCGCATGATCCGGGCGTACGCGAACTCGGCCGCCGCGATGAACATGCTCCGCGCGTACCTGGCCGGCGGGCTGGCCGACCTGCACGCGGTGCACGACTGGAACAAGGGCTTCGTGAAGAACTCGCCGGCCGGCGAGCGCTACGAGGCGATCGCCCGGGAGATCGACCGGGCTCTGGCGTTCATCCGCGCCTGCGGGATGACCGACGACGAGGCCCTGCGCACCGTCACCCTCTACTGCTCCCACGAGGCCCTCGCCCTGGAGTACGACCGGGCGCTCACGCGGGTCTCCGACCGCCGGGCGTACGGCCTGTCGGGGCACTTCCTGTGGATCGGCGAGCGCACCCGGCAGATCGACGGCGCGCACATCGACTTCATCTCCCGCATCGCCAACCCGATCGGGGTCAAGCTCGGCCCCACCACCACCCCGGACGAGGCGATCGAGCTCTGCGAGAAGCTCAACCCGGACAACATCCCCGGCCGGCTCACCCTGATCAGCCGGATGGGCAACCACAAGGTCCGCGACGCCCTGCCGCCGATCGTCGCCAAGGTGACCGCCGCCGGCGCCAAGGTGGTCTGGCAGTGCGACCCGATGCACGGCAACACGCACGAGTCGTCCAACGGCTACAAGACGCGGCACTTCGACCGCATCGTCGACGAGGTGCTCGGCTACTTCGAGGTGCACCGGGGCCTGGAGACCCACCCCGGCGGCCTGCACGTCGAGCTGACCGGTGAGGACGTCACCGAGTGCCTCGGCGGCGCCCAGGGCATCGAGGACCTCGACCTGCCCGACCGGTACGAGACCGCCTGCGACCCGCGACTGAACACCCAGCAGTCGCTGGAGCTGGCCTTCCTGGTGGCGGAGATGCTGCGTGGCTGATCTACCCGTCGACCTCCGTTCGGACACCGTGACCCGGCCCACGCCGGGGATGCGGGAGGCGATGGCCACCGCCGAGGTCGGCGACGACGTCTACGGCGAGGACCCGACGGTCAACGCGCTGGAGGCCGAGGTCGCCGCGCTCTTCGGGTACGAGGCGGCGCTGTTCGCCCCGACCGGGTCGATGGCCAACCAGATCGCCCTGCAACTGCTGGTGCCGCCCGGTAACGAACTGCTCTGCGACGCCGACGCCCACGTGGTGACGTACGAGATCGGGGCCGCCGCCGCGTACGGCGGCATCTCCTCGCGGACGTGGCCGGCGGTCGGCGCGGACATCGACCCGGACGCGGTCGCCGCCATGATCCGCCCGGACGGCTACTGGGCGGTGCCCACCCGCGCGATCGCGGTGGAGCAGACCCACAACCGGGGCGGCGGCGGGGTGATCCCGCTGGCGACCCTGCGCGAGCTGCGCCGGGTCGCCGACGACGCGCAGGTGGCGCTGCACTGCGACGGCGCCCGGATCTGGCACGCGCACGTCGCCGACGGCGTGCCGCTGGCCGAGTACGGTGCCCTCTTCGACACCCTGTCGGTCTGCCTCTCCAAGGGGCTCGGCGCGCCGGTCGGCTCCCTGGTCGTCGGCAGCGCCGAGCAGATCGAGCGGGCCCGGTTCATCCGTAAGCGGATGGGCGGTGGGATGCGGCAGGCCGGCATCCTCGCCGCCGCCGGCCGGTACGCGCTGGCCCACCACGTCGACCGGCTCGCCGCCGACCACGCGAAGGCGGCCCGGCTCGCCGAGGCGATCGCCCCGTTCGGGGTGCTGGCCGGCACGGTCCGCACCAACCTGGTGCCGCTGGATCTGACGAAGGCGCCGCTGGACGCGCACGCCCTGGCCGCCGCCGCCCGCGCCGAGGGCGTCCTGGTGTCGGTCCTCGGCCCCCGCGTCGCCCGCCTGGTCACCCACATGGACGTCGACGACGCCGGCATCGACCGGGCCGTCGAGGTCGTCACCCGCATCCTCCGGGGCTGACGCCCGGCGCGGGCACGCGGGGCCGAGCCGTTACGGAGGCCACGCGGCGCATCCGGGATCCGGGCGGCTGGGGGACCACCGCGGCGCGTGGGCCCGGGCCGCCGCAGGCCGAACTCCGCCCAGCTCCGGCCCGTCGGACCGGGGGCGGAGCTGGGCGACGTCTCAGGGGTGCAGGCGTTTGAGGGTGGCGATGTCGGCGGCGTGGCCGACGTGCTTCTCCGTCGGGGTCTCCACCACGACCGGGACGCCGGCGGTGGCCGGGTGCGCCATCAGCTCGGCGAACGCCGGCTCGCCGATGGTGCCCTTGCCGATGTTCTCGTGCCGGTCCCGGGTCGAGCCGCACAGGTCCTTCGAGTCGTTTGCGTGCACCAGTCGCAGCCGCCCGGCCCCGACCGTCGCCACCAACGTGTCCAGCGTCGCGGTCATGCCGCCCTCGGCGGCCAGGTCGTGCCCCGCGGCCCAGGCGTGGCAGGTGTCGAAGCAGACCCCGAGCCAGGGATGCCCGTCCACCGCGTCGAGGTAGGGCCCGAGCTGTTCCACCCGGGAGGCCAGCGACCGGCCGCCGCCCGCGCTCGGCTCGACCAGCAGCCGCGGGCCGCCCGCCGCCTCCGCCTCGTCGAGCAGCGGCAGCAGCGTCTCGCGGACCTGCCGCATCGCCGCGTCGGCGTGACTCTCGTCGACCGCGCTGCCGGCGTGGAAGACCACGCCCTCGGCGCCGATCGCCCGGCCCCGGCGCAGCGCGTGGGCCAGCGTCTCCGCCGAGCGCTCGACCGTGTTGGCCGTGGGGGAGCCGAGGTTGACCAGCAGCGACGCGTGGATGAAGACCGGCAGGCCCCGCTCGCCGCAGCCGTCGCGGAACAGCGCGTCCTGGGCGGGGTCGCCGGCCGGCAACGCCCAGCCCCGCGAGTTGGAGACGTAGACCTGCACGACCTGCGAGCCGGCCGCGTCGGCGTACGGCAGGGCCGCCTTCGCCAGGCCGCCGGAGGTGGGCGTGTGTGAGCCGACCGGCCGGTGCTGCGCCGCCCCGTCCTGCGCCGTCGTCCCGTCCTGCGCCGTCATCTCGTGGTGTTCCGGGTTCGTCGTCATCACAGGCATCCGATGGTGACCTGGGTGCCCGGCGGCACCTGCGTGTTCTCCGGCGGGTTCTGGAAGCGGGTGATGCCGTTCGGGTTGAACTGGATCACCACCGGGAACTGCTGGCTCTCCAGCACCTGCTTGGCCTGCTGGCACGGCAGGTCGATGACCCGGGGCACGGGGACCAGCGGCGGGCCCTTGCTGATCTCCAGCTTGACCTTGGCGCCGCGCTCCACCCCGGTGCCGTCCGCCGGGCTCTGCCCGAGGACCTCGTCCCTGGGCTTGTCGGAGTCCTTGTAGGTGGGCGGCTCGACCAGCACCAGGCCCAGTTGGGCGAGGATCGTCCGGGCCTCGGTCAGGCTCTTGCCGACCAGGTTCGGCACCGAGATCGGGGCCTTGCCCTTGCTCAGGATCACGGTGACCTTGTCGCCCGGCTTGACCTCGGTGCCCACCTTCGGGTTGGTGTCCACCACGACGCCCGCGGGCAGGTTGTCGTCGTAGCGGGCGGTGCCCTTCGCCACCACCAGCTTCGCGTCGAGCAGGTCCGCCTCGGCCAGCTCGAACTCCTTGCCGACCACGTCGGGCACCGGGAAACGCTCCGGCCCCAGCGAGAGGGTCAGCGTGATCGTGCCGCCCTTGACGATGCGGGTGGCGGAGACCGGATCCTGCGCCAGGACGGCGTCCTTCGGGACCTTCTCGTCGTAGCGCGGCTCGGCGTAGGCGAGGGTGAAGCCGGCGCGGGCGGCCTGCGCCTCCGCGTCGGCCTTGCTCAGGGTCACCAGCTGCGGCGCCACCGTGTAGCGGCCGACCCCGAACCACCAGCCGCCCCCGGCGGCCACGAGGCCCAGCACCACGAGAGCGGCGATGACCGCCATCCGGCCGCGCGGGTCGCCCATCACCCGGGCGCGCAGCGCGGACAGCCGCGACCCCACGCTCTCGCCCTCCTCGGCCGCGGCGGCCCGGCGGCGGCCCGCCCGCGGAGCGCCGCCGTCGGGCAGCCGGGCCCAGGCCGGCCGCTCGGCCGGCTGGACCGCCGCGACCACCATCGTCGGCTGGGCCACCGCCGGCTCGTCGGTCACCCGGCGCAACACGGCGGTACGCGTGGTCGCGTTGCCCAGGTCGTCCCGGGCCACCTGCACCTCGGACAGCAGCGCGCCCGCGTCGGTCGGCCGGGCGCCCGGATCACGCCGGGTGGCCCGGGCGACCAGGTCGTCCAGCACCTTGGGCAGGCCGGGCACCAGCGTCGACGGCGCCGGGACGTCCCGGTCGACGTGCTGCCAGGCGACGTCGATCGGCCGGTCCCCGTCGTAGGGCACCCGGCCGGTGAGCATCTCGAACAGCACGATGCCGGCGGAGTAGACGTCGGTGCGGGGGTCGGCGTGCCCCTCGGTGACCAGCTCCGGGGCGACGTACGCGACCGTGGCCATCAGCTGGTTGCCGTTCTCGTCGTCGGCGCTCGCCTCGACGGCCCGGGCCAGCCCGAAGTCGGCGACCTTGACCACGCTGTCGACGAGGTTGCCCGTGCCGCCGGTGGGTGCCTCGGCGACCAGCACGTTCTCCGGCTTCACGTCGCGGTGCACCAGCCCGGCCCGGTGCGCGGCGGCGATCGCGGCGAGCATCTGCTCGGCGATGGCCAGCGCCTCGTCGGGGTCGAGCCTCCGCCGCTCGGCGAGCACCTCGCGCAGGGTGCGGCCGCGGACGTACTCCATCACCAGGTAGGGCAGGCCGGCGTGGGTGCCCTGGTCGTAGACCGCGACCACGTTCGGGTGGGTCAGCCGGGCGATCGTCTTCGCCTCGTCGGTGAACCGCTCCACGAAGCCCGCCGCCCGGGCCTGGGTCTCGGGCGCCTGGGACGGATGAATGATCTTGACCGCCACGGTGCGCTCGAGGCGCTCGTCGGTGGCGGTGTACACGGTCGCCATGCCGCCACGAGCCACGCGACCGCGGATGCGGTAGCGCCCGTCGATCAGCGAGCCCAGCAACGTGTCGGCGACCTGTGTGTCCATCGGCAGGGAGTCTATGTGCCCGGAGGGTGAAGGTTGAACAGGATGGTACAGCCGGGCTACGACGGAAGCCTTCCCGTCGCGCTCGCGCCGCCTGTCCGACCTGCTCAGCCGCCTTGACGGGGTGCCGTTGGTCCCGCCCGGCCGGGGCATGGCAGGGTGGTCGGGTGACCGACTCCGTACCCGCCGACCGGGCCGTGCCCGCCCCCGAGACCGCCGGCCCCGCCGACGCCGCCGACTGGCTGACCCTGCCGGACGTGGCCGAGCGCCTCGACGTGTCGATCAGCAAGGTCCACCAGATGATCCGGGACCGCGAGCTGATCGCGGTGCGCCGCGACGGCGTCCGCCGGATCCCGACCGACCTGGTGGCCAACAAGACCGTGCTCAAGCACCTGCCCGGCGTGCTCAACCTGCTGGCCGACGCCGGCTACGACGACGAGGCCGCGCTGCGCTGGCTCTACGAGCCGGACGAGACCCTCCCCGGCGCCACCCCCGCGAAGGCGCTCGCCGGCGACCAGGCCCGCGAGATCAAGCGCCGCGCCCAAGCCCTCGGCTTCTAACCCTCCCCCTCCCGTCCCTCCATCCCCGCGATCTTGCACTTTGCGCCCCGGCATTTCCGGCTACACGGGACAAAATGCGGGCCGAACGTGCAAGATCGCGGCGCGGGGTGGGCCGGGGGCGGGCGGTGGGGTGGGTGGGGCGCGGTCAGTCTGTGCGGCGGGTGGCGGCGATGGCCAGGTCGACCAGGGCCTGCCGGGCCTCGGTCTCCAGGTCGACCGTGGCCAGCGCGGTCAGCGCGGCGTCGGTCAGCGCGGCGATCCGCTGCTCGGTACGCGCCAGCGCGCCGCTGTCGCTGATCATCTCCCGCAGCCGGGCGACCCCGGTCTCGTCCAGCCCGGGATCGCCGAGACCGCCGAGCAGCAGTTCGCGCCCCGCCTCGTCCGTCGCCTCCAGGGCCGCCGCCACCAGATAGGTCCGCTTGCCCTCGCGCAGGTCGTCGCCGGCGGGTTTGCCGGTCTGGGCCGGGTCGCCGAACACCCCCAGCACGTCGTCGCGGAGCTGGAACGCCTCGCCCAACGGCAGCCCGTACCCGGAGTACGCCGCCAGGACCTCGGCCGGCGCGTCGGCCAGCGCGGCGCCGAGCAGTACCGGCCGCTCGACCGTGTACTTCGCCGACTTGTAGCGGGCGACCTTGCCGGCCCGCTCCAGCGAGGTGTCGCCCGTGGCCTGGGTCAGCACGTCGAGGTACTGGCCGACGGTGACCTCCGTGCGCATCTCGTCGAAGACGGGCCGGGCGCGGGCGACCGTGCGCGGGTCCAGCCCGGAGGAGTGCAGCAGCCCGTCCGACCAGACCAGGCAGAGATCGCCCAGCAGGATGGCCGCGGCGTCGCCGAAGCCGTTCGCGTCGCCGCCCCAGCCGGCCGCCTGGTGCCGGGCCGCGAACCGGCGGTGCACCGCCGGCTCCCCGCGCCGAGTGTCGGAGCGGTCCATCAGGTCGTCGTGGATCAGCGCGCTGGCCTGCACGAACTCCAGCGCAGCGAGAGCGGTGACGACCTGGTCGGAGTCCACCCCGCCGGCGCCCCGGTAGCCCCAGTAGGCGAACGCCGGCCGCAGCCGCTTGCCGCCGCCCAGCACGAACGCCTCGATCGCCTCGGCGACCGGCATCAGGGCGTCGTCGACGCCGGTCATCCAGGTGCGCTGGTCGGCCAGGAACTCGGCCAGGGCCTTGTCGATGCGTTGACGCAGCCCGGCACGGTCGACCGGGGAAACGGGAGCAGCGTGGGTCACCCCACGACGCTAGCCGGTCGGGCTCGACCCCGTCGCACCGCCGGGGGGCCGACGCGCCGTGCGCGTCGCCGGACCCCGCCGGCCGCCCGGTCCGGGCGGCGACCCAGGGCGGGGCAGGTACGGGCCGGCAGTCGCGACCAGCGCCCGGTAGCGCCGGACGGCCGGCTCGTCGCCGTGCCCGGCCAGCCGCCGCCGCACCTCGGCCAGGTGGCCCAGCGCCCGGGGCGACCCGGCGCGGACCGCGTCGAGCAGCGCCTCGCCGGCCACGGCGCAGGCCCGCTCCACCTCGCCGAGCTGGAGATAGCCGCGGGCCAACCAGCCGCCGTAGATCGCCGAGGTGCGCGGGCGACCGGGCTGCCGGACGGCGTGCAGCGGCGCCTCGGCCGGTCGCGGCCGGCCCAGCGCGACCAGCGTGCGCCCGGTCATCGCCGCCAGCTCCAGGCCGTCGAGCCAGTAGAGCCACGGCGGCTCCCGACCCGGCTCCGGCGCATCGGTCACGCGGCGGGCCGCCTCGAGCGCCTGCCGCGCCGCCCCGGCCCGACCCCCGGCCGCCGCGGCCAGCGCCACCCGGTGCAGCAGCAGGGCGCGCAGGCCGGGGGTGGCCCACGGCCGCGCCCCGGCGTACGCCGTGCGGGCCAGCACCAGCGCGCCCTCCGGGTCGCCCACGCCGGCGAGCAGGTGGCTGGCCGAGCCGAGCACGTGCCCGGCGAACGCCGGGTCACCGGCGGTCGCGGCGGCGCGTAACGCCAGCCGGTAGGCGTCCAGCGCGCCGGCCGCGTCCCCGGCATCGGCGGCGAGCCAGCCGGCGAGCTGGGCCGACTCGGCCAGTTCGGGCAGCAGCCGGCGGCGCGCGGCCGGCCCGCACCCCGCCAACGCCCGCACCGCCCGCCCCAGCCGGTACGCCCCGAGCCCGGCCAGGTCGGCCCCGCCGGCGAGGTCGTCGAGCCGGCGCAGCTCCGCCAGCCGCACCGGCCGGGCACGCGGCCGGGCCGGGTGGGGCCCGGGGCGGTCGGCCACCACCGCAGCCGCCGGCCGGGCCGGGCCCCGAGGCGGTGCGTCGGACCCGACTGGGCGGTCCCGGTCGTCGGCCGGTTGCCCGGACCCGGCCGGGCAGGCCTCGGCGTCGCCCGGGTCGTCGGTCGGTCGGGCGGGCGCGCCGGGCAGCAGCGCGGCGCGCGGGTCGACCAGCCAGCGCTGGGCCAGGGCGAGCAGCGCCGCCCGGGACCGGGACCCGCCGAAGGACGGCGGCGGACCGAGGCGCCGGGTGCGGGCCGCGGCGTCGGCCAGCAGGTCGAGCGGCACCGCGAGGACGACGGCGAGCCAGCCGAGCCAGAACTCGCCGGGGACGCGCAGCTGCCGTTCCCACCGGGAGACCTCGTGCCGGCTGAGCGTCGGCACCGCGGAGGCGGCGCAGAGCTCGACCGCGAGCCGTAACTGGCTCCAGCCCCGGGCCAACCGGAGTTGGGCGAGCAGCGGCCCGAGCAACTGCGGAGCGGGTGGGGGCGGCGTCATCGGTCCTCCGGGCGGGGCGTCGGCGCGGGCGGCGGCGCAGGCCCGGACGGGACCCGTGCGTCACCGGTGGAAGGCTGACCCCCGCGCGTGCCCCCGGCAGGTCGACCTCCGGCCGGCCCGCCCCGCGCTGCACCATGACTACTCCGGGGGTACGACGCTTTCCGGCCCCGGCCGGGTGGACCCGGGGCCGTCCCGCGCCGGCGACCTGTCTCCCGGCAGGCCGGTCCGGGGAGCAGTCGACGCCCTGCGGCTCGGGCACCGCCCCGCGCGGACCGTTCGGCCCCCGGGTCGCGGGGCGGGCGTCGGCCGGCGCCGGCCGCTCGGTCCCGGTGCGGTGGGGCGCGTCGGCCCGCGCGCGGCCGGCGTCCCCCGCTGTGGGAAGGTCTCCGGCGCGGCGTGCCCCGCCCGCTAGAGTCGTGGGGTGGCGCTCGGTCTTCCCTCGGTCCTCCCCAATCCGCAGCCGGCGATCGGGGAGCTGATCCGTGACCACCAGCCGACCTTCTCGTTCGAGTTCTTCCCGCCCAAGACCGAGCAGGGCGAGCGGCTGCTGTGGCAGGCGATCCGCGAGCTGGAGTCGCTGCGTCCCTCGTTCGTCTCGATCACCTACGGCGCGGGCGGGTCGACCCGCGACACCACGGTCGCGGTCACCGAGCGGATCGCCACCGAGACCACCCTGCTGCCGATGGCCCACCTGACCGCGGTCGACCACTCCATCGCCGAGCTGCGCCACGTCATCGGCCGGCTCGCCGGGGTCGGGGTGCGCAACGTGCTCGCCGTGCGGGGCGACCCGCCGGGCAACCCGGGCGGCGAGTGGGTCCGCCATCCCGAGGGCGTGCTCTACGCCGAGGAGCTGGTCCGCCTGGTACGCGACGCCGGCGACTTCAGCGTGGGGGTGGCGGCGTTCCCGTACAAGCACCCGCGCTCGCCCGACGTGGCCAGCGACACGGAGCACTTCGTCCGCAAGTGCCGGGCCGGCGCCGAGTTCGCGATCACCCAGATGTTCTTCGACGCCGACGACTACCTGCGGCTGCGCGACCGGGTCGCCGCGGCCGGCTGCGACACCCCGATCCTGGCCGGCGTGATGCCGGTGACCCAGATCGGCACGATCGAGCGTTCCGTGCAGCTCTCCGGGGCGCCCTTCCCGCCGGCCCTGGCCGAGCGGTTCTCGGCGATCGCCGACGACCCGGAGGCGGTGCGCCGGCTCGGCATCGAGCAGGCCAGCGAGATGTGCCGGCGGCTGCTCGACGAGGGCGTGCCGGGGATCCACTTCATCACCCTCAACCGCTCCACCGCGACCCGCGAGGTCTGGCGCAACCTCCAGGTCGGCGCGCGGGTGTGACCGCACATGCCGCGACACCTGAGCGCCGCTGCGACGGTTGATCCGTGGTGGGCACACAGCTGAACTGGGACGACTACGCCACGGCCTGGGCCCGGCTGCACGGGGGCTTCGACCCGCGGGCGGCGGCCCCGGTCGTCCGCGCCTGGCTGCGGTTCGCCTACCACGTCGGGTTCGTGCTGGGCCGGCTCCGGGTCGGCCCGACGCCGGTCACCGTGGTCGGCGTGCTGCTCTGCGCCTGCGTGCCCCTGTTCGCCGCACGGCCGCAGGACGGCCCCTTCCTCGGGGCGCTGTTCGTGCTGCTCGCCGCGGTGGCGGACAGCGTCGACGGCGCGGTGGCGGTGGCCACGAACCGCACCACCCGGCTCGGCTACGTCTACGACTCGCTGGCCGATCGGCTCGGCGAGGTCGCCTGGCTGGCCGCGTTCTGGCTGATCGGGGCGCCCGGGGCGCTCGTCGCGACCGCCGGCGCGCTCTCCTGGCTGCACGAGTACGTGCGCGCCCGCGCCGTCTCCGCCGGCATGCGGGAGATCGGCGCGGTGACCGTGGGGGAGCGCCCCACCCGGGTCTCGGTCGCCCTGGTCGGGCTGCTGCTGGCCGGGCTGACCGGGCTGATCGAGCCGGACCTGGCGGCCGGCACCATCACCATGGCGACCGCCGTCTGGGTGCTGCTGGCCGGCTTCGGGCTGGGCCAACTCCTCTCCGCCGTCCGCCGCGCCCTGATCGACGCCGGCTGACCGCGCGCTGCCCGCGCAGTGCCGCCCGCGCGCCGCCCGCGCGCAGTGCTGACCGCCGCCCGGATGTCGGGAAGGTGCCCTTCCGCGCACCGGCCCTACCAGGCGGGGCCGATCTCGTCGGCGACGATCTGGGCGGAGAGCGTCACCATCGGCAGGCCGCCCCCGGGGTGGCTGGAGCCGCCGACCAGCCACAGCCCGTGCGCCGGGCCCCGGTTGGCCGGGCGGAGCAGGCCGCCGGCGGTGCCGTAGATCGACCCACCCGGGGCACCCGTCGCGTCGGCCAGGTCGGCCGGGGTGCGGACCTCCCGGAACACCAGCCGGTCCCGCACGTCGACGCCGCGCTCGGCCAGCACGTCGAGGACCCGGTCGGCGTACGCCTCGGCGAGGCCGGGCCGACGCCAGTCGACCGCGCCGGCGGCGGTGCCGTGCCGGGGCGCGTTGACCAGCACGAACCACGCCTCGTGGCCGGCCGGACGGACCATCGGGTCGTCGGCCACGGTGACGAAGACGGTGGGGTCCGCCGCCGGTCGGGCGCGCACGCCGCGCCCCGGCTGGCCGAAGACCGCGTCGAACTCGGCGTCGTAGTCGCGGGGGAAGAACACGGTGTGGTGGGCCAGCCCCGAGCCCCCGGCGACGCCGAGCAGCAGCACGAAGCCGGCCAGGCTGCGGTCGGTCAGCCCGGCCAGCCGACGCGGGCTGGGCAGCAGGTCCCGGTAGAGGGTCAGCGCGTCGACGTTGGCCACCACCACGTCGGCGGGGACCGGCGCGGTGACGCCGCGCAGGCGTACGCCGTGCACCCGGCCGCCCGCGGCGTCGATCCGGGTGACCGTGGCGCCGGTCTGCACGACCACGCCGAGGTCCAGGCAGCGGGTCAGCAGCGCGTCGGCGAGCGTGCCCAGCCCGCCGCGCAGGTACCAGCCGCCGAAGGCCAGTTCGGCGTACGGCACGGCGACCAGCGCGGCCGGCGCGCGGCGCGGGTCGGCGCCGGTGTAGGTGGCATACCGGTCGAGCAGCATCCGCAGCCGGGGGTCGGACAGGTGCCGCCGGCCCAGCCCGCGCAGCGTCCGGCCGGGCCCGATGGCGGCCAGGTCGCCCAGCCGCCAGGCCAGCGCGGCCAGGTCCAGCGGGGAGCCGATCGGGCGGCGCAGGACGTCCTGGTGGGACGCCTGCCAGACCCGCGCGGCCCGGCGCCACAGCCGCTGCCAGTCCGCCGCGGCCCGGTCGCCGAAGGCCGCGCCGATCCGGGCGGCGAACTCGGCCGGGTCGGCGCACGAGTCGAGGGCCGGGCCGCCGCCGGGGAAGACGTGCCGCACGATCGGGTCCACCGGCACCAGGTCCAGGTACTCGTCGAGCTTCGCGCCGGTCGCCTCGAACAGGTCGTGGAAGACGTCGGGCAGGGTGAGCAGGCTCGGCCCGGTGTCGAAGTGGAACGGGCCGGCCGGGGTGTCGTGGACGTACCGGCCGAGCTTGCCGCCGACGGTGTCCGCGCGTTCCAACACGGTGACCTGGTGCCCGGTGGCGGCCAGCCGGGCGGCGGTGGCGAGCCCTCCCACCCCGGCGCCGACGACCACGATCCGCGCCATGCCGCGCCTCCCTAGGTGACGGGGCGGCCGCGCCAGGACAGGCGTCGCCGCTTCCGCAGATGGTACGACCGCAGGGTCAGCCAGCCGAGGACCACGACCGACACGGGGTGTGCCAGCGCGTCGGGCCACCACCGCCCGCCGGTCGCCCGGGCGCTGACCACCCGTCCGGCCACGCCCAGCAGGTAGGCGACCAGCGCGACCGCCGACGCCCGTGGGGAAATCGGGGCGAGCACCACCGCCAGCAGCGGGGGAGCGGTGTAGAGCAGGAGCAGCGCCGCGACCACCAGGGCCGCCGCGCCCGGGTGGCCGAAGGTCGCCCAGAGCGACTTCGAGTAGCCGTCGCGCAGCTGCGGCCAGTCCTCGTACATGCGGCAGGCGGCCAGCCGGGAGCCGTCGGCGAGGGCGATCCGGCCGCCGGCCCGCTTGACCGCGCGGGCCAGCTCGATGTCCTCCAGGATCCTGTCCGCGACGGCGGCGTGCCCTCCGGCCGCGTCGTAGCCCGCCCGGTCCACCACCAGGAACTGCCCGCCCGCGGCGGCCAGCGACGGCCGCGGCGAGCGCTCCATCGCCCGCAGCGGCAGGAAGGTCAGCCACAGCCACTGCAGCAGCGGCTGGACCAGCCGGTCGGCCGCCGTCGCCACCAGGATCCGGGGGTACGGAGACAGCAGCGTCACCCGCGCGGCGCGCAGCTCGGTGACCGCCGCCGCGACCGCGTCCGGGGCGAGCACCACGTCGGCGTCGACGAAGACCAGGACGGTCGCCGTGGGATCGGCGCGGGCGGCCAGCTGCCAGCAGGCGTGCGGCTTGCCCAGCCAGCCCGGCGGCGGGGCGACCCCGTCGAGCAGGGTGACCCGGGGATCGTCGCCGGCCACCGCGCGGACCACCTCCGCCGTGCCGTCGGTCGACCCGTCGTCGAGCACCACGACGCGCAGCGCCGGCACGCCCCGCTGGGCGAGCAGCGCGCGCAGGCAGGGGGCGACCCGCCCGGCCTCGTCGCGCAGCGGCAGCAGCACCGCCACGGGCTCGGTGACCGGCGCCGGCCGGTCGGTCGGGCGGCGCAGCCAGCGGCCGGCGTTGACCAGGGTGTGCGCGGTCAACGCGGCGACGCCGAGCAGCAGCGCGAGGACGGCGGTCATGCCGTCGCGTCGACGCCGGGGCGCTGCGGCTGACGGGGCTGAATCCGGTCGTCGCGGCGGGAGCGGACCAGCGTCAACGCCAGCGGCACGGCGGCCACCGACATGCCGGCCGCGCCCCACAGCGCCGAGGCGGGCAGGTCGAGGAAGACCGCGTGGGCCAGCACGCTGGAGAAGTACGTCCACAGCCAGAGCGCGAACATCGGGTGGTCCCGCCCGTCGGTGCCGGCCACGGCGGGCCCGGCCAGCGGGCGCAGCGCGCCCATCATCAGCACGGCGAAGAGCAGCCAGCCCAGGTAGTTGCTCACCGGGATGCCGGGCAGGCCGGGCAGCGCGGGGGTGGCGTCCCGCCAGACCCAGTAGCCCTCGGCCACCATCTGCGGGTCGAGGAAGAGGTCCCAGGCGGCCAGCCCGACGGCGGCCAGCGCGATCCGCCGGACGGGGAACCGGCCGCCCCGGCGTCCCGGTCGGCCCCCGGCGTCACCCCGGCGCCCTGGCAGGCCGCCGGCGTCGCCGCCGGTCAGCCGGGTGGCGGCCAGCCAGGCCGGCCAGGCCATCCACGTCCAGGCCAGCGGGATGATCAGCGGCACTCCGGCCAGCTTCGGCCCCAGCTCGCCGGAGTAGTCGTAGCTGCCGAACGGGAAGCCGGTGGCCACGCCGAGCGCCTCGATGGCGAATCCGCCGACGGTGGCCACCGCGACCAGCGCCGCCGCCGTACGCGGGCCCCGGCTGAGCAGTGCGTGGCCGACCGAGAGCAGGTAGCCGAGCACGACGGTGGCGACGGTCAGCCGGGCCCGGGTCTCCCCGGTGGTCAGCGGGTAGCAGATCTGCGCCAGCACCAGCACGGCCAGCAGCGTCCAGGGCAGCCGCCGGGTCACGGCGCGGCCCGACCGGCCCGGCCGGGCGGGGCGGGCGCCGGCGGCTCCAGCGGCAGGTCCCGGCCGAGCACGCCGAACGGGCGCTCGTCGCCGGGGAAGCGGAAGTGGCGCAGGACGTCGACGAAGCCGAACCGGCGGTACAGCCGCCAGGCCCGGGACCGCTGCTCGTCGGCCTCCGGCGTGGAGAGCAGGGTGGTCGTCCCCTCCGCCAGGGTGAGCAGGGCCCGCAGCTGCCCCGCGCCCAGGCCGTGCCCCTGCGCGGGCGGCCGGACGTGCAGCTCCACCACCTCGAAGCAGTCGGTCAGCCAGCGCTGCCGGGCCGGGGTGTGCAGCGCCCGCCACACCTGGTCGTGCCACCACTGCCCGGGGGCGCCGAGATAGCCGTAGCCGAAGCCGGCCAGGTGACCCTCGCTGGTCAGACTGGCGACGGCGCGGAAGCCGGGCCGGCGTACGTGGGTGGCGATGTAGCCGCGCCGCGCCTCCAGCAGGTCGGTGCGGTACCCCATGGCCTCGCCGTAGACGGCCACCACGTCGTCCAGCCGTCGGACGAGATCGTCCGGTGTCCACCGCACCAACCTCATGACCGTGCACCCTCCACCGCTCCCGGGCCGCCGTCCGCGACCCACCCCAGCACCGCCCGGTCACCGACCACGTCGCGCACCTCGAACCGTGCGAAGAGTTCCTCCGCGTACCACCCCTCGGTGGGAGTCCGCATGATCGCGGCGCGGTGCTCCGGGTGACGGTACGCGAACGCCACGAGGTCCGCCGGGTCACGCCACACGCTCACCGTGCCCTGCCAGCCCAGCGGGGCCTCGCCGACGCCGAACCGGGCCAGCAGGCCGGGCGCGGCGTGCAACGCGGCGGCGACCGGGGGGATCGCCCGCCAGAAGGTGACCGCCCGCCGGGGGCGCAGCCGGGCCCGGGTCAGGGCCAGCACCGGGCCGGTGACTCGGCCGCCGGGCGGCTCGCCGAACGGCCGGCGGCCCGACCACTCGCCCCGGCTGCTCAGCGGGCGCAGGTCGACCCGGACGGCCGCGCGGGAGAGACGCGCCCAGGCGCGCCCCACCGGCGAGTCGTCGAAACGGGCGGACGCGGCGGGGGAGTCCCACACGGTCAGCGCCGCCCACCGGGTCAGGTCGGCGTCGCCGGGCCCGAAGCCGGTGCCGCTCCCGGTGCCGAGCAGCTTGCCGAACCGCACGCCGGGTAGCGCGCGCAGCCGGCGGGGGTCGACCGCCATCCGGGTCAGCGCCCGGGGCAGCGCGGCGCGGGAGGTGCGCCACACGTGCAGGGTGACCAGCTCCGGGACGCCGTCCACGCCGTCGGTGCCGCTGCTGAGCCCGATGGTTCGCTCGCTCCGCTCGCTCACGCCACCGCCTCGCTCCGCTCGACGGCGGCGCGAGGCGCCACGCTGCTGAGCCCGATGGTTCGCTCGCTCCGCTCGCTCACGCCACCTCGGCCGGCGTGCCGCCGGTGACCCGCAGCAGTTCCCGGTACGTGGTGGGGAAGACCGCCTGCGGGACGCCGCCGGCCGCCCAGACCTCGTCGTACCGCTCGAGGGCGGTGTCGACCAGGGTGCGCAGTGGGCGCGGGTGGCCGACCGGGGCGACCCCGCCGATCACCTGCCCGGTGTGCGCGCGGACGAAGTCCGGGGTGGCCCGGCGCAGCCGGGTGATCCCGATGGACGCGGCCAGGCCGGCGGTGTCCACCCGGTGCGCGCCGGAGGTGAGCACCAGCAGCGGCGCGCCGTCCGCCTCGAAGACGAGCGAGTTGGCGATCTGGCCGACCCCGACGCCGAGCGACTCGGCGGCGGCCACGGCGGTGTGGACCGCGTCGGGCAGCAGGCGGACGGCGCTCGGCGCGCCGGACCCGTCCCGCGCGCCTGCGGCGTCGAGCACGTCCTGAACCGCCCGTACGTTCGGGTGTGGCTGCATGCCGCCATTCTTCCCGGTACGCCCGCCGCCGGCTCACCCGGCCACGCCGACTCCCTTCGCGGGGGCGCGGCCGGCACGGGGTCGCGGGCCGGCGCTCCGGTCGGCTCAGCGGGGGACGGCGACGGCGTCCAGCGCGGGCGGTGCGGCGGCCCGGGGCGTGGCGACCCGGGCCGTCTCGGCCAGCGCGACGCCGACCAGTACCAGGAGCCCGCCGGCGAGCTGGGCGGTGTTGAGCGCCTCGCCGGCGCCGAGGACGACCCAGGCGACCGCCGAGGCGATCACCGGCTCGACCATGCCGACGATCCCGACACTGGTCGCCGGGAGGTGCCGCATCGCCCCGGCGACCAGCAGGTACGGCACGATCGAGCCGAGCACCACCACGTACCCGCAGAGCAGCGCCACCGGCACGCCCCGGTCGGTGTCGGCGGTCAGCGGCTCCCAGCCGCCGGCGCCCACGGTGACGGCGCGGGTGAGCAGGCCCGCCACGGCGGAGGCGCCGAAGGCCCAGGTGCACAGCGACAGCGTGTCCCGTCGCGCCACGCCGTGCGAGCCGAGCACGTAGTAGCCGGCGAGGAAGACCGCGGCGCCGAGACCGGCGAGCACGCCGAGGCCGTCCAGCTTCAGCTCGCCCCACACCTCGGCCACACAACCGAGGCCGAGCAGGCTCAGCGCCAGGCCGGCCCAGAGCCGCGGGCGTACGCGGTGGCGTTGGCCGAACCGGGCCCAGAGGGCGACCAGCAGCGGGGCGGTGTACTCGAACAGCAGCCCGATCCCGACCGGCAGCCGGGAGATGGCGACGAAGTAGAGCATCGGCACGGCGAAGAAGCCGGTCAGCCCGTACCCGATCAGCAGCGGCAGTTGGCGGGGGGTGACCCGGAGCCGGCGCGCCCCCGGGCGCAGCAGCAGGCTCAGGGCCAGCAGCCCGGTGACGGCGCCGACGGCGCGCAGCAGGGTGAGCTGCGGTGCGTCCAGACCGGCGCGGAGCACCAGCTTGGAGACCGTGCCGTTGACGGCGAACAGTGCTCCCGAGCCGAGCACCATGGCGACCCCGAGGGCGGGGCGGGGGGTTGTCACGAGCGGAGGCTACCGCCGCCCTCGTCAGGGCCGTAAGGGTCACCAGTCGTTACATCGGTCGCACCGCCCGCCGGTGCGCCGCGCGGGCCGGCGTGCCCCGGATCCTCCGTTGCCCCGCCCGGCCTGGGGCGGTACGCCGCCGTGGCCGCGCCGGCGGGCGCCGGGAGCTGCCGCCCGACAAGGGTGCGGCGCGTGGGGGACGCCGGCCGACTCCCGCGCGCCACACGTTGCATTTTCGTCGGAGGGAGGGTGTACTGTCAGCAGTAGTTAGAACGAGTGTTCGATTGCCTCGAACGCCCGTTCCAAACAGCCCGGGGCGGTGTTTCGCGGCGCCGGTCCCGGGCGGTGCGGCTCCGCGGGCCGCACCGGGGTCCCGGGCAGTCGCGAGCCCGGCCCGTCAGGCAGGAGCGTCGCCCGCCGCCCACGACCCCCGGGCGGCGGGCGACGAACCCGCTGGTTGTGCCGGCCGGGTGTGGTGTGGGGAAGCGTCCACACCCGGCCGGCCTCCCCATCCGGTGCGTCTTCCTCCGCACCACTCGCCCGGCGTCCCGCCGGCGGACCAGCTCCGCCCTCAGGGGCGGCTCGGCCACGTGGAGGAGACAGTCCCATGCCGACCAACCCGGCTCAGGCACCGACGGTGCCGGCGCACGTGCTGCCGCACCGCACCCCCGCCCAGCTTCTCGCGGTGGCCCGTCACGGGCTGGCCGAGGCCGCCCAGACCCGCCCCGACGGCCTCCGCTACGCGGCCGCCCACCTGGCCGCGCTGCGCGCGGCGGCGGCCCTGCTCGCCGCCCGGGCGCGTCCCGCCCCGGCCCGGCGCAACCGGATCACCAGCGTCTGGGTCCTGCTCTCCGGTGTCGCCCCCGAGCTCGACGAGTGGGCCAGGTTCTTCGCCCTCGGCGCCGGCAAGCGCGCCGCCGCCGAGGCCGGCATCCCGCGGGTCGTGACCGCCCGGGAGGCCGACGACCTGCTGCGCGCCGCCGAACAGTTCGTCGCGGTGGTGGAGGCCGCGCTCGGCGTGGCCCACCAACCGGCGCTCGACGGCCTCGCCGCCTGATCCGTGGCGCCTGGGCCGCCCGGCGGGGGGAGCCGGGCGGCCCAAGCGCCACGCGCACATTCCGATCGACAGCACGACGGGGGGTAGGTCCGATGGCGGGCCGGATGGTGGTCGGTTCCGCCGCACTGGCCGCTCTGGTGCGTCCGGCGAGCGCGCCGGATCCGGCGGGCGGTCACCGGGTGCTGCCGGTGGCCCCGGAGCTGACCGGGCTGCTGCCCAACCGGGGGCTGCGGCGCGGCAGCACGATCGCGGTCGCCACCGGTCAACCCCGGCGCAGCGGCGGCACCTCGCTGGTCCTGGCGCTGCTCGCCGAGGCGTCCCGGGCCGGTTCGTGGTGCGCCGTGGTGGGGGTGCCGACGTTCGGGGCGGGCGCGGCCGCCGAACTCGGCATCGCCCTGGACCGGCTCGCCCTGGTGCCCCACCCGGGCCCGGAGTGGGCCACCGTCATCGCCGCGCTGATCGACGGGGTGGACGTCGTGGTCACCGCCGTGCCGGCGACGGTCTCCGCCTCGGTCGCCAACCGGCTGGCCGCCCGGGCCCGGCAACGGGGCAGCGTCCTCGTCCCGTACGGGCGGTGGGACGGCGCGGACGTGACCCTCCAGGTGGTCCGGGGAGCCTGGGAGGGGCTCGGGACGGGCCGGGGCCGGCTGCGCCGCCGCGAGGTCACCGTCTCGGCGCGTGGGCGCGGGGCCGCCGCCCGCCCCAAGGAGATCAAGATGTGGCTGCCCGGGGACGGGCTCACCCGGGTCATTCCCCGCTCCGCCCCCGGCCCTGCCGCCGGGTCCGTCACCGGCCGGTCGGCCGCCGGCCGGCTCCGCCCGGTCGCCGCGGCCACCGTGTCCGCCCCGCCGGTCGCCGCGTCCGCCGACACCTCCCGGCACGGCCCGCTCACCCTGGTCGGTCCGGCATGACCGGCGCGCCGGTGCGGACCCTGCTGCTCTGGTGCCCGGACTGGCCGGTGCTCGCCGCCGAGATCGTCGACGGGGTGCCCGCCACCGGCCCGGTCGCCGTGCTGCACGCCAACCGGGTGGTCGCCTGCTCGGAGCGGGCGCGCGCCGAGGGGGTGCGCCGGGGGCTGCGCAAACGGGAGGCGCAGGGGCGCTGCCCGCAGCTCACCGTCGTCGAGTACGACCCGGGGCGGGACGCCCGGGCGTTCGAGCCGGTGGTCGCCGCGGTCGAGGAGTTGGTCGCGGGCGTCGAGGTGGTGCGTCCCGGCGCGTGTGCGGTGGCGGCCCGGGGGCCGAGCCGCTACCTGGGGGGAGAGGAGGCGGCCGCCGAGCGGATCGTCGAGCACGTCGCCCAGGCGTGCGCGGTGGAGAGCCAGGTCGGCATCGCCGACGGGGTCTTCGCCGCCGGGCTGGCCGCCCGCGCCGGGCAGGTCGTCCCGCCCGGCGCGACACCGCGGTTCCTCGCCGACCTGCCGGTCGAGGCGCTCGGCCGGCCGGCCCTGACCGACCTGCTGCGCCGGCTCGGCGTACGCACCCTGGGTGACTTCGCCGCGCTGCCCGCCGGCGACGTGCTGGCCCGGTTCGGCTTCGACGGCGCGCTCGCCCACCGGCTGGCCGCCGGGCGGGACCACCGTCCACTCGCCGTCCGGCAGCCCCCGGCCGACCTCGCGGTCACCGCCGACCACGACGAGCCGCTCGACCGGGTCGACACGGCGGCCTTCGCCGCCCGGGCGCTGGCCGAGCGGCTGCACGACCGGCTCGCCGCGCACGGGCTGGCCTGTACCCGCCTCGGCATCGAGGCAGTCACCGCGCACGGCCAGGAGTTGCACCGGGTCTGGCGGCACGACGGGCTGCTCAGCTCGGCCGCCATCGCGGACCGGGTGCGCTGGCAGCTCGACGGCTGGCTGTCCGGTGGTGCCGGCCGGGGCGGCGCCCGCCCGGCCCGGCCGACGGCGGGCATCATCCGGCTGCGGTTGGTCCCCGACGGGGTGATCGCCCAGGCCGGCCTGCAACCCGGCCTGTGGGGGGAGGCCGGCGAGGAGCGGGAGCGGGCGCACCGGGCGTTGAGCAGGGTGCAGGGCATCCTCGGCCCCGAGGCCGTGGTCACCGCGGTGCTCGGCGGCGGCCGTTCGCCCGCCGACCAGGTGCGCCTGGTGCCGTGGGGGGACGAACGCCTGCCGGCCCGCCCCGGCCCACCGCCCCTGCCGGACGGGCCGTCGGACCGGCCGGGTCAGTCGTCCCTGCCGGACCGGCCGTCGCCGCTGCCGGACCGGTCGCCGCTGTCGGGCCGGTCGTCGGCGCGGTCGGGCGAGCCGCCGTGGCCGGGGCGGCTGCCGCCGCCCGCGCCTGCGGTGGTGCTGCCCGACCCGCTCGCCGCGGCCGTGCACGACGCCGCCGGCGAGCCGGTCGTGGTCAGCGCGCGGCTCCAGGTCAACGCCGCGCCGGCCCGGCTGACCGTGGGCACCGCGCGGCCGGCCGAGATCGTCGGCTGGGCCGGCCCGTGGCCGGTCGACGAGCGCTGGTGGGCGCCGGCCGAGGCCCGCCGCCGGGCCCGGTTCCAGGTCTGCCTGGCCGACGGCACGGCCCTGCTGCTCGCGGTGGAGGCCGGGCACTGGCTGGTGGAGGCGATCTATGACTGAGGGCGCCCGGCCGACTGCGGGCGTCGCCGCCGAGCGGCAGCGGCACGACGTCAACCCGGCGGGGCCCCGATGAGCTTCCACAACCCGAAGCTGCCCTGGTCGGAGCTGGAACGCGTGCTCTCCGGCCGGAAACCCCGCACCGGGCGGGCCGGCGGGCAGGGCGGCCGGTCGCGTGACGAGCGGCACCTGCACGTGGTCGACCCGCTGGCCGTGGACGCCGACGGCGGCGACTCTCCCGTCTGGAGCCGCAAGCGGGAGCACTACCAGCCGCCGGAGCTGACCCGCCCCGACGGCGTGGTGCCGTACGCCGAGCTGCACGCCCACACCAACTTCAGCTTCCTCGACGGCGCCAGCCACCCCGAGGAGCTGGCCGAGGAGGCCGCCCGGCTGGGGCTCACCGCGCTCGCCGTCACCGACCACGACGGCTTCTACGGGGTGGTGCGCTTCGCCGAGGCGGCCCGCGCGCTGCACCTGCCGACGATCTTCGGCGCCGAGCTCTCCCTGGACCTGCCCGGCCCGCAGAACGGCGAGCCCGACCCGCTCGGGCGGCACCTGCTGCTCCTGGCCCACGGCCACGAGGGGTACGCCCGGCTCGCCTCGACCATCGCCCGCGCCCAGCTGCGCGGCGGCGAGAAGGGCCGCCCGGTCTACGGCGAGCTGGAGGAGGTCGCCGCGGAGCTGCGCGACCACGTGCTGGTGCTCACCGGCTGCCGCAAGGGGCACGTGCCGGCGGCGCTGCTCACCGAGGGGGTGGACGCGGCGGCCCGCGAGCTGGACCGGCTGACCTCCCTCTTCGGCGCGGAGACGGTGGCGGTGGAGCTGACCGACCACGGGCACCCGGTCGACGCCGACCGCAACGACGCGCTCGCCGAGCTGGCGGCGGCGGCCGGCCTGCCCACGGTGGCCACCAACAACGTGCACTACGCCACCCCGGGCCGGCGCCGGCTGGCCACCACCGTCGCCGCCGTACGGGCCCGGCGCAGCCTGGACGAGATCGACGGGTGGCTGCCCGCGGCCGGCACCGCCCACCTGCGCAGCGGTGCGGAGATGGCGGCCCGGTTCGCCGCGTACCCGGGGTCGGTGGCCCAGGCCGCCGAGTTCGGGGCCGAGCTCGCCTTCGACCTCCAGCTCGTCGCGCCGCGGCTGCCGGCGTACCCGGTGCCGCCGGGGCACACCGAGATGAGCTGGCTGCGCCACCTGACCGAGCGGGGGGCGCGGGAGCGCTACGGCCCCCGGGAGGCGCACCCGAGGGCGTACGCGCAGCTCGACCACGAGCTGAACATGATCGAGGAACTGGGCTTCCCCGGCTACTTCCTGGTGGTCTACGACATCGTCGCGTTCTGCCGCGAGCAGGACATCTACTGCCAGGGCCGGGGCTCGGCGGCCAACTCGGCGGTCTGCTACGCGCTGCGGATCACCAACGTGGACGCGGTCCGGCACCGGCTGCTCTTCGAGCGCTTCCTCGCCCCGGAGCGCGACGGCCCGCCCGACATCGACGTGGACATCGAGTCCGACCGCCGGGAGGAGGTCATCCAGCACGTCTACGCCCGGTACGGCCGGGAGCACACCGCCCAGGTCGCCAACGTCATCTCCTACCGGCCCCGCTCGGCGGTGCGGGACGTGGCCAAGGCGTTCGGCTTCTCGCCCGGCCAGCAGGACGCCTGGAGCAAGCAGATCGACCGGTGGGGCGCGGTCGCGGCGGTGGACGTCGAGGACATCCCCGAGCAGGTGGTCGCGTACGCGAACGAGCTGCAGACCTTTCCCCGGCACCTGGGCATCCACTCCGGCGGCATGGTGATCTGCGACCGGCCGGTGATCGAGGTCTGCCCGGTGGAGTGGGGGCGGATGCCGGGCCGCAGCGTGCTCCAGTGGGACAAGGACGACTGCGCCGCCGTCGGCCTGGTGAAGTTCGACCTGCTCGGCCTGGGCATGCTCTCCGCGCTGCACTACGGCTACGACATGATCGGGATGACCCTCGACCTGGGCGACATGACGCTGGACGACCCCGAGGTCTACGACATGCTCTGCCGGGCCGACTCGGTCGGGGTGTTCCAGGTGGAGAGCCGCGCCCAGATGGCCACCCTGCCCCGGCTGAAGCCCCGCGAGTTCTACGATCTGGTGGTCGAGGTGGCGCTGATCCGGCCCGGCCCGATCCAGGGCGGCTCGGTGCACCCGTACATCCGGCGCAAGAACGGCGAGGAGCCGGTGACCTTCCCGCACCCGCTGATGCGCAACGCGCTGGAGAAGACCCTCGGCGTGCCGCTGTTCCAGGAGCAGCTCATGCAGCTCGCGATCGACCTGGCCGGCTTCGACGCGGCCGGGGCCGACCAGCTGCGCCGGGCGATGGGGTCCAAGCGCTCGGTGGAGCGGATGGCGCAGATCGCCGACCGGCTCTACGCCGGGATGGCCGAGCGGGGCATCACCGGCGAGCTGGCCGACGACGTCTACCGCAAGCTCACCGCGTTCGCCAGCTACGGCTTCCCGGAGAGCCACGCGATGAGCTTCGCCTACCTGGTCTACGCCAGCTCCTGGCTCAAGCGCTACCACCCGGGCCCGTTCCTGGCCGCGCTGCTCAACGCCCAGCCGATGGGCTTCTACTCCCCGCAGAGCCTGGTCGACGACGCCCGCCGGCACGGCGTCGAGGTCCGCCGGCCGGACGTCAACGCCAGCGGCGCCAGGGCGGTGCTGGAGTCCACCCCGCAGACCCGCTGGGGCAGCGCGCCGGGGGAGCCGCCGCACGCCTGGGGGCTGGGCGGCCCGGCCGTCCGGCTCGGGCTCTCCGCCGTGCGTACCCTCGGCGACGAGGTGGCCGAGCGGATCGAGACGGAGCGGACGGCGCACGGGCCGTACCGCGACATGGCGGACCTGGCCCGGCGTGTGGGTCTCACCGCCGCGCAGCTGGAGGCGCTGGCCACCGCGGACGCCTTCGCCTGTTTCGGGCTGTCCCGGCGGCAGGCCCTCTGGGCGGCCGGCGCGGCGGCCCAGGACCGGCCGGGCCGCCTGCCCGGCACGGTGACCGGCGCGGCCGCGCCCACCCTGCCCGGCATGGAGGCGGTGGACCGGCTGGTCGCCGACGTGTGGGCGACCGGGCTGTCGCCGGAGAGCCACCCGGCCCGCTTCATCCGCCCGCAGCTCGACGCCCTCGGCGCGGTGCCGATCGCCCGGCTCGGCCGGGTGGAGCCGGGTCGGCGGATCCGGGTCGGCGGGATCGTCACCCACCGGCAGCGCCCCGCGACCGCCGGCGGGGTCACCTTCCTCAACCTGGAGGACGAGACGGGGATGCTCAATGTCACTTGCTCCCCGGGGCTCTGGCAGCGTTACCGTCGAATCGCCCGCACCAGCGCGGCGCTGGTGGTGCGCGGCCGGTTGCAGCGGCACGAGGGAGTCACCAACCTCACCGCCGACCGGCTGGACGCCATCGAGCCGCCGGTCAGCCCGGCATCGCGCGATTTCCGTTGACGGCAGTGATCCACATTACGGTTTTTCGCCGCCGATGGCGGGAGACTCCTGCTCGCGCGGGCAGAGCGGCCCGCGTGGCACGAGGGGGAATGAACCGATGACGGGGAATCACGGATACAGCGGCGGAGTGGCCAACTCCCGGCGGACCCGGCTCAACGCCGGCTGGACCCCGGCGCACCACACCGAACCGCGCGAGTACGAGATCACCGAGGGTCCGGTGGCCAACGCCCTGCGGTCGCGGGCCGAGGAGGACGGCGCCACCGGCGAGTCCTGACCGCCTCCCCGGGCGGTTCCCGTCGGGGCTGGACCGGGTGACTAGGCTCGACCGGGTGGAGCAGACCCCAGGCCGGCTCGCCGGGCCGCCGCTGACCCCCCGTACCGCCGTGATCTGGTCGGTGCTGCGCGCCGAGCTGGAGCGCCGTGGCGACGCCGCGCTGACCGTGCTCGACGTCGGCGGTGGCACCGGCGGCTTCGCCGTCCCGCTCGCCCAGGCCGGGCACCGGGTGACCGTGGTCGACGCCAGTCCCGACGCGCTCGCCGCGCTGACCCGCCGGGCCGCCGAGGCCGGCGTCGCCGAGCGGGTCCGCGCCGTGCAGGGCGACGGCGACGCGCTCGCCGGGCTGGTCGAGCCGGGCAGCGCCGACCTGGTGCTCTGCCACGCCGTGCTGGAGGTGGTCGACGACCCGGCGCCGGTGGTGGCCGCGCTGGCCGCCGCGCTGCGCCCGGGCGGCGCCGCGAGCGTGCTGGTCGCCGGCCGGGCCGCCGCGGTGCTCGGCCGGGCGATGAACGGGCACCTGGACGTCGCCGCCGCGCTGGCCGCCGACCCGGCCGGCACCGCGGGCGCCCGGGACACGCTGCGCCGGCGCTACGACGCCGAGACCGCCGCCGCGCTGCTCGGCGCCGCCGGGCTCGTGGTCGAGGAGATCCACGGCGTACGCGTGCTCGCCGACCTCCTCCCGGCCGCCGTCGCGGACGGTCAGCCGGCCGCCCTGGTGGAGCTGGAACGGGCGCTCGCCGCGCGGGCCCCCTGGCGGGACCTCGCCGCACAGTTGCACCTGTTCGCCCGGCGCCCGTGACCGACCCGCTGGAGATCGTCGGGCCGCGCTACGGCGGCGGCAGCCTCGCCGACGTGCTGCCCAGCGCGCTCGCCGTGCTCGGCGTGCCCGGCGCCACCGACCCGCTCGGGCTGGGCGCCGCGCTGGCCGGGGTGCGCCGGGTGGCGGTGCTGCTGGTGGACGGCCTCGGCTGGCACCAGATCCCGACCGCCGCGCCGTACGCGCCGGCCCTGGCCGGGCTCGCCGCGACCGTGGGCCGGCCGTTGACCTCCGGCTTCCCGTCCACCACGCCGACCAGCCTGGTGACGCTGGGCACCGGCGTCGCGCCCGGCGCGCACGGCGTGCTCGGCTTCACCCTGCGGGTGCCGGGCACCGACCGGGTGCTCAACCACATCGAGTGGGCGGCCGACCCGGAGCCGCGGCGCTGGCAGCCCGTCCGCACCCAGCTCGAACGGGCCCGGGCGGCCGGCGTCGCGGTGACGGTGGTGAGCCGGCCGGAGTTCGGCGGCAGCGGGCTGACGGTGGCCGCCAACCGGGGCGGCGACTACCGCGGCGCGGCCGGCGTCGACGCGCTCGCCGCGCGGATGCTCACCGCCCTGGCCACCGGGCCGGGGCCCACCCTGGTCTCCGGCTACCACCCGGACCTGGACCGGCACGGCCACCTCACCGGCGTCGACTCGGCGCCCTGGCGGATCGCCGCGGCGGAGGTCGACCGGCTGCTCACCCGGCTCGTCGACGGGTTGCCGCCCGACGCCGCGCTGCTGGTCACCGCCGACCACGGCCAGCTCGACGTGCCGGCCGGGCACCGCGTCGACCTGGACACCGATCCCCGGCTGCGCGCCGGGGTGGCGGTGGTCGCCGGCGAGCCCCGGGTCCGCTACCTGCACGTCACGCCCGGGGCCCGGGACGACGTCGTGGCCGCCTGGTCGGAGGTGCTCGGCCCCGCGGCCCGGGTCCGCACCCGCGAGGAGGTGGTGGCCTCCGGCTGGTTCGGCCCGGTGGCGGAGGAGCACCTGCTCCGCATCGGCGACGTGGTGGTCGTCTGCAACGCCACGTACGCGGTGACGGCCTCCCGGTCCGAGCCGCCGATGGTGTCGCGGCTGGTCGGGTACCACGGGGCGGACACCGCGGCCGAGATGACCATCCCGCTGCTGGTCGTACGCGGCTGACGGCCGGCGGCCACCCCGCCCCGCCGGTGGGCGGCGTCTCCCGGAGCGGATCGCCCGCCGGGCCGGCGCGGTCAGGCGCGGGCGGGCCTGCTGCCGTTACCGCCCGCGCCCGGTGAGCCCCTCGATCGCCCGCACGAGGTCGTCGGCGGTGGGCGCCGACGCGGGATCGAGCAGCCACTGGAGCATGGCGCCGTTGATGAGCGCCAGGGCGAGCGAACCGTAGCGGCGCGCCTGCTCCGGCGAGACCTCCGCCGGCGCCACGTCGAGTGTCAGCGCGGCGAGCTCCCGCCGGCTGGCGGCGTAGCCGGCCGCGAGCTGGTCACGCACCTCGGGTGCGAACTCCGCCTGGGCGTACGCCTGCACGCTCGCCACCAGGACCTCCCGCTGCTCGCGCGCCATCTCGAACACCCCGTGGAGGAACCGGCGGAGGCGCTCCAGCGGTGCGCCGCCGGTTCGGCCACGACGGCCGAGGCGATCGCTTCCCCCAAGGCGTCGAACGTCTCCAGGATGGCGGCGTTCAGCAGGGCGTCCTTGCTCGTGATCCCCGCCCTCCTCGCCTCCATGGACATCTCCGTCCTGTTCATGGCCGCACCCTGGATCAGCGCCGAACTCGAACCGAGCACGGAGTTCGGTGGCGCGCTCGGCATCGCCGTGCTGGGCAGCATCTCCGCCGGCATCTACCGGGCCCGGATGGACACCGAGGTGCCGGCCGGGCTCGGCGACGACCTGGTCCACACCGCGACCGACACGGTCGGCGGCGCCCTCGCCGTGGCCGGCCAGGTCCCGGCCGACGTGGCCGGGGTGCTGCGCGACCGGGCCTTCGCCGCCTTCACCGACGGGTTCACGGTCACCGCGGTCGTCGGCGCGGCGATCCTGCTCGTCGGGGCGCTCGTCAGCGCCGTCGCCCTGCGGCGCGTACCCGCGGGGACCCCGTCCGCCGACCGGGGCTGACGGCACGGGCCGCCCGGACGGCCCGGCGACGCACCGCGCCGCCGGCCGTCCGGGGGCATGTCGGAGGTGCCCGCTAACCTGCGGGGATGGGTCGCAGCCAGTCGTTGCCCCGGGGCGGCGATCCCCGGTTCGGGCCGGGCGCCGACGACTCCGGCTGCCCGATCCTGCACGTCGACATGGACGCGTTCTTCGCCTCGGTCGAGGTCCGCCGCCGGCCGGAACTGCGCGGCCGGGCCGTCGTGGTCGGCGGGGTCGGCCCGCGCGGGGTGGTCAGCTCCGCCAGCTACGAGGCCCGGCGCTACGGCGTCCGCAGCGCCATGCCCACCGCGCGGGCCCGGGCGCTCTGCCCGCACGCGGTCTACCTCCCGCCGGACTTCGCGCAGTACTCGGCGGCCTCCCGGGCGGTCATGCAGATCTTCCGGGACGTCACCCCGCTGGTGGAGCCGCTCTCGCTCGACGAGGCGTTCCTCGACGTGGCCGGGGCCCGGCGGCTCTTCGGCTCCCCGGCCGCCATCGCGCGGCGGATCCGCGAGCGCGTCGCCGGGGAGCAGGGGCTGACCTGTTCGGTCGGGGTCGCGCCGAGCAAGTTCGTGGCCAAGCTCGGCTCGACCCGCGCCAAGCCCGACGGGCTGCTCGTCGTCCCGGCCGCGCGGGTGCTCGACTTCCTGCATCCGCTGCCGGTGTCGGCGCTGTGGGGGGTGGGGGAGCGGTCCGCCGAGACGCTGCGTCGGCTCGGCCTGACCACCATCGGCGACCTCGCCGAGGCGCCGGTCGGCATGCTGCGCAAGGCGCTCGGCGAGGCGTCCGCGACCCACCTGCACGAGCTGGCCTGGGGGCGGGACGCGCGCCGGGTCAGCCCCGAGCAGGTCGAGAAGTCGATCGGCGCGGAGGTGACCTTCGACGCCGACGTGGCCGATCCCCTGGAGATCCGCCGGGCGCTGCTCGCCCTCGCCGAGAAGGTGGGCGCCCGGCTGCGCCGGGCCGGGCAGGTCGGGCGGACGGTCTCGCTGAAGGTGCGGCTGGCCGACTTCCGCACCGTCAACCGGTCGCGCACGTCGGGTGTGCCGACCGACGTCGCCCGGGAGATCTTCGACACGGTCTGGGCGCTCTACGCCGCCCTCGACCCGGGCGAGCGCATCCGCCTGGTCGGCGTCCGGGTCGAGGGCCTCGCCCCGGCGCAGGAGACCCCGCGGCAGCTCGCCCTCGGCGCGCCCGAACGGGGCTGGCGGGAGGCGGAAGCTGCCGCCGACGCCGCGGCTGCCCGTTTCGGGCGGTCCGTCATAGGTCCGGCCAGTCTGCTCGGGGTCCGGGACGGGCGACGAAATGAAAATCCACCCCGGCCGTAGGTCGTCCCGCTTTCCGACGCGCGAGGGCCCTCGTAGACTTGCGGGTAAGCAGCCGGTTGGCTGCCACGGTCTGTCGGTCCGACCGGGCCGACCCACGTGACCGGGGAGGAGTGCCGTGCCGCTCTCGGAGCACGAGCAGCGGCTGTTCGAGCAGATCGAGCGGTCGCTTGCCGAGGACCCCAAATTCGCCTCGGCCGTGCGCGCCAGCGATCCGCGTTTCCACGCGCGGCGTCGCCTGCTCGTCGCTGCCGGCGTGATCATCGCTGGGCTGGCCCTGTTGGTCTATGGCGCGGTGATCAAGACTCCGCCGCTGGCAGTGGCGGGTTTTGTCGTCATGCTGGCCTCGGCCGCGTTCGCGGTGCAGTCGCATCGTCGGGCGCAGTCACCTGACCTGCACGTCGTGGGAGGCACGACGAGTCGTCGCCGCCCCCGCGGTCGTACGGGTCGGCGGCCCTCGATCCTCGACCGGATGGAGGACCGGTGGCGGCAGCGCCCGGAGGGGCACCGCTGAGCCCGGCCCGCCGCTGAGGCGGGTCACACCACCGCGACGACGAACCGCGTCGCCGGCACGCCCGGCGACCTGAGGCGTTTCCGCGCGCCCCTGGGCCCGCCCGGGCACCCTCCGACGTTCCGCGCCTGCGCTCGCCCCGGCGGCCTCCGACGTGTCGGGTGCCCACGGCCCGCCTCGGCGGCCTCTGACGCTCTGCCGGCTCGCCGTTCGCCGCGGTCAGCCGCCACAGCGAGACCGGTCGGCCTCTGACGCTTGACGCGCCGTCAAGCCACCGTGGCCTTGGCGCCCGCGCTTCCCCGACCCGCCTCCGCCCGTTTCGGTGGCGGCGGCCCGCGCCGCGACGGGGACGGGCCGGGAACGGCGACCTCGCCGCTCCCGGCCCGTCCGCGTGGGCGTGCGGGTCAGCGGGCCATGCGGTCGGCCAGCAGGCGGCGCGGGCTCCAGCGCAGCAGTCGGGAGCGGGCGCGCGTGCCCGCCGCCAGCAGCCGGGACGACGCGTCGGCCGTGGCCAGTCGCCAGCGCAGCAGCACCGAGGGCGGCAGCACCGCCGCCACCAGGCGGGTACGCCGGTCGGCCCGCGCGGCGAGCGCGCCGCGGATGGTGCGCAGGGCCGGCGGGAGGTGCTCGCCGGTGAGCGGGTCACGCGCGTAACGGGCGCGCTCCTCGGCGCGGCCGAGCAGCCGTACCGCCGTGGTGGCCTCGGCGTCGGCGGCCAGCGCATCCCGGGACAGCCGGTCGGCCGTGGCCCGCGGCGTCTCCGTCCGGTCCACCCGCACCCGGTAGTCCACCAGCGTGTCGAGCAGCTCGTCCCAGGCGGCGTGCGCGTCCGCCCGGGCCCGCTCGGCGTCCGCCAGGACCACCATGCGCTGCCCGTCGGTGGGCGCGTCGCCGGCCTCCCCCGCCCGTACGGCGGTCGGGGCCGGCGCCGCCGGGCCGCTGCGCCGTCTCCGCAGGGCCAGCCGGCGCAGCGCCGGCAGGGCGAGCAGGGCCAGCAGAAGGAGCACCGCGCCGGCCGCGTACCACGGCCAGACGGGGGCCTGCTCGGCCGGGGCCGCCCCGCCGATGGCCAGGCCGGAGTCGGGGTCCTCCTCGGGGCCCTCGGGGCCTGCCGGGCCCGCCGACGGGTCGGTCTCGCCGACGGGGGTCGACGGGCCGGGGGCCGGCGCGTCGTCCTCGGGGGCGTCGATGTCGGGGGCCCAGGCCGACCGGGTCGAGCCCTGCACGCCGTACGCGGGGGTCGCGTCGAACGGCACCCAGCCGATGCCGTTGAAGTAGACCTCCGTCCAGGCGTGCAGGTTCCGGTTGGTCAGCGTGTACGTGCCGCCGCTGGAGTTGCTGCCGTTGGTGAACCCGAACGCCACCCGGGCCGGGATCCCGGCGGCCCGGACCAGCCACGCCATCGCGGCGGCGTACTGCTGGCAGAAGCCGACCTTGTTGTTGAGGAAGTCGACGATCTCCTGGCCGCTGATGCCGCCCTTGGTGCTCAGCGAGTACGTGAAGCCGTTGTCGGCGGAGAAGTAGTCGTAGATCCCGCGGACCTTGTCGTACTCGGTGTTCTTGTTCGCCACCAGGGTGCGGACCAGTTCCTCCACCTCGGGAATCGTCGGTGGCGCCGGGTGTGCGCGCCGCACCGGGTGGTCCGCCGGCAGCGGTCGCGCCCGCTGCAGTGCCTCGGGGGTGTACGTCGAGCGCACGTAGTCGAACGCGTAGCGCTTGCCGCGGGAGTTGTCGCGGTTGGAGAAGATCACCTGCAGGTTCGGGTCGTACAACCAGTTGCCGTTCAGGTCCTCGGTGCGCACCGGCTCGGTGTAGACCGGCAGCAGCGGCATGGTGAGGTTCTTCGTGACCTCGACCGTGGCCTGGTACGTCCGCTGCTCGACGCCCTCGCCGGACGGTGTCGGCAGGTTCTCGACGGAGCGGCCCCGGGGGTTGCCCACGTCGAAGCCGCTCGACTTGAGCTCGTCGGCGACGCCGAAGCGCAGGTAGAACGGGCTGGGCTCGTTGGTGGTGACCTTGACCAGGTCGGCCACCTCGGACTGGTTGAGCTGCCCGCTCAGCGCCGCGAAGAGGTCGATCCGGCCCGGGGCCCCGCCCTGCCCGGGGCGCCCGCTGCCGTTGCCGGCGCCGGAGCCGGAGGTCAGGGTGTCGAGCAGCCCGCCGGTCATCCCCGGCACGGCCAGCGGCAGCGCCACGGCCAGCGCCACGCCGACCACCGCGAGTCGCCGGCCGGCGGCGGCCAGCGGCGAGGACTCCCAGACGTCGACGTCGCGGCCGTCGCCGGTGAACCGCCGGCCGAACCGGCGGACCCGGTCGACGTTGTCGGTCACCAGCAGCCAGAGGTAGCCGGCGGCGCCGACGACGAACGGCACCGGCGGGATGCTGTCGACGTAGACCGCGACGGGCACGGAGTAGATGGCCAGCATGGGCAGGCCGGCCAGCGCCGGCCGGCGCAGCCCGACGGCGAGCACGTCGACCACCACCGCCACGCCGCCGATCCCCAGCACGGTGATGAACAGCAGCGGATCGGTGTCGGGCACCTCGACGCCGTAGGAGCGCATGTCCTCCAGCGACCCGCTGAACAGGTCGCCGAAGTGCGCGAAGGTCGCCGGCGTGGGCAGGAAGGCGAGCAACTCGGTGCCGCCGGGGAAGAGCCAGGTCAGGGCCAGCGTCAGGCCGGCCAGCATGCCGAGCACCTGCCCCCAGAGCGGCACCCGTGCCAGCCGGGCGAGCGCGGCCGCGGCCGCGACCACGGCCACCGCGATGGTGGCCTGGATCAGCCACGTCCAGCGTTCGAAGATGGCCGACAGCGGCGCCGCGGCGAGCAGCGTCGCCGCGGCGGCCACGAAGCCCAGGTTCCGGTGGGCGATCATGAGGGGACCCTTCCGTTCATCGCACGCCGCCGGCCACCGTCTCGGCCATCGCCGCCCGCAGGGCGAAGCCCTGCGAACCGCGGGCCGCCTGCGGCCACAACGCCGGCAACCGGGCGCCGTGGTCGACCCCGATCACCCGCCAGCCGCTCCGCAGCAGGGCGAGCGCGGCGGCGCTGTGCGCGTGGTCGGCCTCGGCCCGCGCCTTGGCGGGCAGGTTGAGCCAGGTGGAGCTGTCGAGCAGGAAACCGACGCAGGTCGCGCCGTTGCCCCGCAGCCCGGCCAGCAGCTCGGCCTCGGCCGTGCCCAGCGAGCCGAACAGGCCGATGATCAGGCCGCCGTCCGCCCGCTGCCGGACCCGCTGCACGAGCGTGGTGAGCTCGACGTTCTTGTCGAGCCCGACCTCGGCGAGCTGGTCGAGGAGCAGCCCGTCGCCGGCGGCCTCGGAGGCGTCGACGTCGGCCCCCGAGCCGGTGACCAGGCGCAGCTTGTAGCCGGCCTGCCGCAGGTGCACCGCGATGCTCGCGGCGGCGGAGACCGCCCACTCGAAGGACGCCGTCGGCCCGTCGCCCCGGTGGCCGTACGCGCGGGTGTCCAGCACGACGGTCGCCCGGCTCTCCCACGGCTGCTCCTCCCGGCGCACCATCAGCTCGCCGGTGCGGGCGGTCGACTTCCAGTGCACCCGGCGCAGGTCGTCTCCCACCCGGTACTCCCGGGTGGCGGCGTCGTCCTCGCCGTGCACGGCGACCGAGCGGGCCCGGCTGTCGCCGCTGCCGGCGTACTCGCCGGGCAGGCGTACCGAGGGCAGCGGGGTGACCTGCGGGATGACGGTCAGGTGGTCGGTGCTCGGGAAGGCGCGGCTGAGCTCGCACAGCCCGAACGGGTCGGTCATCCGGACCACCAGCGGGCCCACCTCGTAGCGACCGCGCACGTCGGCGCGCACCGTGTACGCCACCGAGCTGGCCTGGTGGGCGCCGAGCCGCTCCAGCACCACCCGCGGCCGGCTGCCCAGCGCGTACGGCAGCCGGTCCTCCAGCAGCAGGGTGCCGGTGGGCAGCCGGGACAGGTTCTGCAACCGCAGCACCACCCGGGAACTCGCCCCGACTGGCGCGCGGTGCGGGTCCAGCGACCGGTTGCAGGCCAGCTTGTAGCGGCTGCGCCCGACGTAGGCGGCGGCGAGCAGCGGCAGGACGGCCAGCAGCACGGCCACCCGGAGCAGGTCCTTCTCGCCGAGGATGCCGGCCGAGATCGCGGCCGCGACCGCGGCCGCCAGGAACGATCGGCCGCGGGTCGTCAGCCCTCGCAGCCCGTCTCGCACGTCACCGCCTCCGCGGCTCGTAGGGGGCTCGGCCGTTGCCCTCGCCCGTGGGTCGGGTGTCGTACGGGGAGCGCTTGCGGTCGTGCGGCAGCGGCAGCCGGTGCACCAGCTCGGAGACGATCGCGTCGGTGGTGCGCCGGGCCAGCTGGGCGTCGGCGGTCGGGATGATCCGGTGCGCGAGCACCGGCACGGCCAGCGCCTGCAGGTCGTCGGGGAGGACGTAGTCCCGCCCCTCCAGGGCGGCGACCGCGCGGGCGGTGCGCAGCAGTTGGAGGGTGGCCCGCGGGGAGGCGCCGAGGCGCAGGTCGGGGGCCTCCCGGGTCGCGGTGACCAGGTCGATCGCGTACTGCTTGACGGCGTCGGCGACGTGCACCTGCCGGACGTGCGCGATGAGCTGCCGCACCGTGTTGGCGTCGGAGACCGGCCGCAGCTCGTCCAGCGGGTCCGTGGCGCCGTGCCCGTCGAGCATGGCCAGCTCGGCGTTGGGGTCGGGGTAGCCCATGGCGATGCGGGCGGTGAACCGGTCGCGCTGCGCCTCGGGGAGGGGGTAGGTGCCCTCCATCTCGATCGGGTTCTGGGTGGCCACGACCATGAACGGCGTCTGGAGCTGGTAGGTGACGCCGTCGACCGTGACCTGCCGCTCCTCCATGCACTCCAGCAGCGCGGACTGGGTCTTCGGCGAGGCGCGGTTGATCTCGTCGCCGACGACCAGGTTGGCGAAGACCGCGCCGGGACGGAACTCGAAGTCGTGCGTCTCCTGGTTGTAGACGCTGACGCCGGTGACGTCGCTGGGCAGCAGGTCCGGGGTGAACTGGATGCGGCGCACCGAGCAGTCGATCGAGCGGGCCATGGCCTTGGCGAGCTTCGTCTTGCCGACACCCGGCACGTCCTCGATGAGCAGGTGCCCCTCGGCGAGCAGCACCGCCAGGGCGAGCCGCACGGTGGCGGTCTTGCCCTCGATGACCTGCTCGATGTTCGAGACGATGGCTTCGCTGGCGGCGCGGAACTCGTCGTGCGGCAACAGGCCGCCCACCTCGTCCCAGGTCTGTTGTGTCACGGGCCTCCTCCTCGTCGCCGGACGGCAGCTCTGTATAGAGCAGCTGGACCCGCCGTTGGGTTCGCGACGCCGAGCCTCGTCTGCCGCAGGAATCTCACTGGTCTCTCAGGCTAACCATGTTTGTCGCTGTCGCCGACCCCCGCAGGTGGACCGTCGGTTACGCCCTGAATATTCGCCGGGTCGGGGGATCCGCCCGTCGCTCTGGGTGCCGCCCATGATCACGAAGGGCGCGCCCGGGGCGTCCCGGACGGGGCTCGCGTCCCGACCGGTGGTAGCGGGCGGCGTGCGGGACCGGACGGCGGGTACACTCCCGGTCATGGCCGGAGTCTTCCTGCTCCTTACCGGGCCGTGCTGATGCGCTGACGCGCGACAGCACGGCGGCCCCTCCTGCGCGAGGGGCTTTTTTGTGCCCTCCGCCGGGCGCCCCGGCGGTCGGCCCCGGCGCCGGCCCCGACGGCACGGCGCTCCGGGGGAGCAGACCCGATCCATACCGACATGACCGCGCCGAGCGAGGTCAGCATCCAGCCCGGCCGTGGCGTGGCCGGCGGCGACGAGCGAAGCGAGGAGACGCCATGAGTGAGGCAGCAGCGACGGGCGACATTCCCCCGTTCCGGTACACCGCGGCACTGGCCGAGGAGATCGAGCACCGCTGGCAGGACGTCTGGGCGCGGGAGGGCACCTTCCACGCCCCGAACCCGACCGGCCCGCTGGCCGACCCCGGCCACCCCCGGTCCGGGGCGGAGAAGCTGTACGTGCTGGACATGTTCCCGTACCCGTCGGGCGCCGGCCTGCACGTCGGGCACCCGCTGGGCTACATCGGCACCGACTGCTTCGCCCGCTACCAGCGGATGGCGGGGCGCAACGTGCTGCACGCGATGGGCTTCGACGCGTTCGGCCTGCCCGCCGAGCAGTACGCGGTGCAGACCGGTACCCACCCCCGGACCACCACCGTGGCCAACATCGAGCGCTACAAGGCGCAGCTGCGCCGGCTGGGCCTGGCCCACGACGAGCGCCGCTCGGTGGCCACCATCGACACCGACTTCTACCGCTGGACCCAGTGGATCTTCCTGCAGGTCTTCAACTCCTGGTACGACACGGAGGCGAAGCGGGCGCGCCCGATCGCCGAGCTGATCGCCGAGTTCGAGGGCGGCAACCGGCCCACGCCCGACGGCCGCCCGTGGGCGGAGCTGTCCGTCGCCGAGCGCCGCGCCGTCGTCGACGACCACCGGCTGGCGTACGTGTCGCAGGCGCCGGTCAACTGGTGCCCCGGGCTGGGCACCGTGCTGGCCAACGAAGAGGTCACCGCCGACGGCCGCTCCGAGCGGGGCAACTTCCCGGTCTTCAAGCGCAACCTGAAGCAGTGGATGATGCGGATCACCGCGTACGGCGACCGGCTGCTGGACGACCTGGACAAACTGGACTGGCCCGAGCCGATCAAGCTGATGCAGCGCAACTGGATCGGCCGCTCCACCGGCGCGCACATCGACTTCCCCACCACGCTGGAGCCGATCCGGGTGTTCACCACCCGGCCGGACACGATCTTCGGCGCGACCTACATGGTGCTGGCGCCCGAGCACGGGCTGGTCGACGCCCTGGTGCCGGCCGCCTGGCCGGAGGGGACGAAGGACGCCTGGACCGGCGGGCACGCCAACCCGCGGGCGGCCGTGGAGGCGTACCGGAAGGCGGCGGCGGCCAAGACCGACGTCGAGCGGCAGGCCGACACGAAGGAGAAGACCGGCGTCTTCGTCGGGGCGTACGCCACCAACCCGGCGAACGGCGCGCAGATCCCGATCTTCATCGCGGACTACGTGCTGGCCGGCTACGGCACCGGCGCGATCATGGCGGTGCCCGCCCAGGACGAGCGGGACTGGGCGTTCGCCGAGGTCTTCGAGCTGCCGATCGTGCGTACCGTGCAGCCGTCGGAGGGCTTCGACGGCAAGGCGTACACCGGTGACGGCCCGGCGGTCAACAGCGCCGCGCCCGACCGCGGCCTGGACCTGGACGGCCTGGGGGTCGCCGACGCCAAGGCCCGGATCATCGAGTGGCTGGAGGCCAACGGGCACGGCGCCGGCGCGGTGACCTACCGGCTGCGCGACTGGCTGTTCTCCCGGCAGCGCTACTGGGGCGAGCCGTTCCCGATCGTGTACGACGAGACCGGCGCCGCCATCGCGCTGCCGGAGGAGATGCTGCCGGTCGAGCTGCCCGAGGTGGACGACTTCTCGCCGCGGACGTTCGACCCGGAGGACGCCGACAGCAACCCGGAGACCCCGCTGTCGCGCCGGCGCGACTGGGTCGAGGTGGAGCTGGACCTGGGCGACGGTCCGAAGCGCTACACCCGCGAGACCAACGTGATGCCGCAGTGGGCCGGCTCCTGCTGGTACGAGCTGCGCTACCTGGACCCGACCAACTCGGAGCGGTTCGTCGACGCGGAGAACGAGCGGTACTGGATGGGGCCGCGCGGCGAGGGCGACTGCGGGGGCACCGACCTGTACGTCGGCGGCGCCGAGCACGCCGTGCTGCACCTGCTGTACGCCCGGTTCTGGCACAAGGTGCTGTACGACCTGGGCCACGTCTCGTCGTTCGAGCCGTTCCGCAAGCTGTTCAACCAGGGCTACATCCAGGCGTACGCGTACACCGACGCCCGGGGCGCCTACGTGCCGGCCGAGGACGTGACCGAGCGCGACGGCGGCTTCTACCTGGGCGACACGGCCGTCAAGCGCGAGTACGGCAAGATGGGCAAGTCCCTGAAGAACGTGGTCACCCCGGACGAGATGTGTGCCGCGTACGGCGCGGACACCTTCCGGGTCTACGAGATGTCGATGGGCCCGCTGGAGGTGTCCCGCCCGTGGGAGACCCGGGCGGTGGTCGGCTCGTACCGCTTCCTGCAGCGGGTCTGGCGGGCGGTCGTCGACGAGCAGACCGGTGCGCTGCGGGTCACCGACGCGCCCGCCGACTCCGCGACCCGGCGGCTGCTGCACAAGGTGGTCGACGGGGTCCGCGGCGACATGGAGGCGATCCGGTTCAACACCGCCATCGCCAAGCTGATCGAGCTGACCAACGGGCTGACCCGACTGGCGGAGACCCCGCGCGAGGTGGCCGAACCGCTGGTGCTGATGGTGGCGCCGTTCGCCCCGCACATCGCCGAGGAACTGTGGCGTCGGCTGGGGCACGACACCTCCCTGACGTACGCGGACTTCCCGACCGCCGACCCGGCGCTGCTGGTGGCCGAGACGGTGACCTACCCGGTGCAGATCAACGGCAAGGTGCGGGGCCGGGTCGAGGTCCCCGCCGACGCGTCCGAGGAGACCGTCCGCGCGGCGGCCCTGGAGGCGGTCGCGTCGTCCCTGGCCGGCAGGGAGCCCCGCAAGGTCATCGTGGTCAAGGGCCGCACGGTCTCCGTCGTCGTCTGACCGGCGCCCGGCTCCCGGGTCCGCCCGGGTCGGGGCGCGTCGATCATGGAGTTGTGGTGGGGACGAAGTCCCGAGGCCGGGACGAACCGGCCACCACAACTCCATGGTCGTCCGTGCCGGACCGTGCGGCGGTCAGCGCAGTGCGGCCGTCACCGTTTCGCGGTGGTCGGCCAGCCAGTCGTGCCAGCCGCGTACCGCGTCGGCGACGCCCGCCGCACGGAGCCGCCGCATGGCCCCCTCGCCCCGGTCCGCGCCGGCCGCGATGCCGCGCCAGGTCCCGTCGAGCTGGTCGAGCATCACGTCCACGAGGTCGGCGCGGGGCAGCGCGAGCGGTCGCGGGCCGGCCGCCTCGTAGGCGTCGCAGAGCAGCCGGGCCCGCCGGCCCAGCTCCGCCGGGTCGCCGCCCGGCCCCAGCTCCGCCCAGTGCCAGGCGGCGAAGGCCACGTCCTCGATCCGTCGGCCGGGACCGGCCAGGTCCCAGTCGAGCAGCGTCACCGGCAGCGGGCCGGTGGAGGAGTCGCGGTACACCGTGTTCTTCGGGGACAGGTCGCGGTGGCAGACCGTCTCGGCGTCCCCGGCGAGCGCGCTGCCGGCGCACGCGTCGTGCAGCCGCCGGAGCAGCGCCGCCAGCCCGGTCAACGCCGGGTCGGCGAAGTACGCCGGATCCTCCCGGTCCCGCCACGGCACCCGGCCGTCGACGTGGCTGAGCACCTGCCGGCCCCGCTCGTCCGTGCCGAGGTGGCGGGGCGCGACGTCCGCGCCCACCCGCTCCAGGTGCCGCAGCAGCGCGGCGACGAAGTCGGCGTTCTGCGGCGGCGTACGCCGGACGGTGTCGCCGACGCGGACGACCTCGGCGATGAAGCCCCCGGAGAGCCGCTCCTCGCCCTGGTCCCCGCGCCGGTCGGGGTGGCCCGGGTCGGGGGACGGGGAGGGTCGGCCCGGCACGGCGGGCCTCAGCCCGGAGCGAGCCGGCGCTGCCGCTCGGCGCGCCACCAGCGGCGGATCAGCACCGCGCTGGCGACCAGGCCGAGCGCGGCGGGCGCGGCGGCGAACCAGTTGACGTCGCCCGGGGAGGCGGCCGCGGCGCCCACCGCCGCGTACCCGAAGGCGGTGGGGACGGAGGCGATCAGGCTGCCCGCCAGGAACGGCAGCACCCGGGCGCCGGTGGTGCCGTAGCCGTAGCTGACCAGGCCGAAGCCCGCGATCGGCAGCAGCCGTACGGTGACCACGCCGAGGACGCTCTGCCGGGCGAACCAGCCGTCCAGCCGGGCCAGCCGGCCCCGCACCCGTTCGGCGACGAACTCCCGACCGAGCAGGCGGCCGACCGCGAAGCCCAGCGCCGCCGCCAGCAGCGCCGCGCCCAGCGCGTACGCGGCGCCCTCCAGCGCGCCGAAGATCGCCCCCGAGGCGAGCGTGATGAAGGTCCGGGGGACGAGCGCCACCAGCAGCAGCGCCCCGCCGACGACCGCCGCCACGGGGGCGAGGTCGCCCAGCCGGTCGGCCAGCCGGGGCAGCTCCCCGACCTGCGGCAGGGGGACGACGAGCAGCGCCGCCCCGAACGTGGCGAGCAGGAGCAGCAGCAGCGCGAACCGGGCGGCCGACCGCTGCCGCAGCAGCCGCCGGACGGCCGGGTTCATGCCCGGGCGGCGGCGGCCACCGCGGCGCGGCGCTCGGCGCGGAGCCGGTCCGTCCAGGTGTCGTCGAGCGGCGGGAGCTGGTGCGCGCCGGTGGCCCAGCGCAGCAGCAGGTCCGCCAGGGCGGGGTTGCGGGCCAGGGCCGGGCCGTGCGAATACGTGCCGAGCAGCTTGCCCCGCCAGGCCCCCTCGGTGGCGCCGTCGTTGCCGACCCCGGCGGTCACCCGGGCCAGCGGGGAGACCCCGGGGCCGAGGTGGGTGCGACCGCCGTGGTTCTCGAACCCGGTCAGCGCCGGCACGCCCAGCCGCGGGTCGACGTCGCCGGCCAGCTCCCCGACGGCCCGGGTCGGCCCGCGGTCGGAGGAGAGGTCGAGCAGCTCCAGCCCGGCGCATCGGGTGCCCTTGGCGAAGAAGGACGTGCCGAGGAGCTGGTAGCCGGCGCAGACCCCGAACACGACCGAGCCCTGGGCGACGGCCCGGTGCAGGCCGCCGTCGGCGAGCAGCCGTTGCGCGCCGAGCGCCTGCGGGCCGTCCTCGCCGCCGCCGATGAGGTAGATGTCGGCGGTGGCGGGGAGGCGCTGGTCGGAGCGGACCTCCAGCACCTCGACCGGGAACCCGCGCTGCCGCGCCCGGCGGGCGAGGATCAGGGCGTTGCCCCGGTCGCCGTAGGTGGAGAGCAGGTCGGGGTAGATCCAGACGATACGCAGGCTCTCAGTTGACACGGTCCAACTCCGCTCGGATGTCCTGGAACGCGGTGTAGTTCGCGATGACCTCCAGGCGGCCCGGAGGCACCGCCCGGACGGCGTCGTGGAACGTCCGCACGTGCTGGAACGGCACGTCGTTGACCTCCAGCCGGACCGCCAGGTCGTACGCGCGGTCGCCGGTGATCAGCACCTGCCGGCCGCGCAGCGGGGCGAAGTCGACGTCGAACAGCCAGGAGGTGTCGAGCCCGTCGGGGTCGCGGGCGTTGATGGAGAGCAGGGTCGGCGCCTCGTCGGCCATGTCGAACGCCTCCAGCCAGCTGGCCGGGTTCTTCGCCAACAGCAGCCGGATGTTGCGCCCGTCCCGGTCGACCTGGGCGTAGCGGCCGGCGACGGAGGTGACGGTGCCGAGCTGGAGCACCGCGTCCACCGGCCGGACGCCGAACTCGGCGGCGACGGCCAGCGCGGTGGCGGCGTTGCCGAGGTTGACCTTGCCGGGGAGCTGGAGCTTGACCTTGTGCCAGGCGCCGGTCGGGTCGAGCACGCCGTCGTCCTCCACCGTCCACTGCGGCTGGGGCCGGCGCAGCGGGCAGCCGCTGCACCACCACTGCTCGCCCGAGCGCTGGATGGTCGAGCCGCACTCGGGGCAGACCCACGAGTCGTCGTGCCAGCGCTGCCCGGCGCTGAACCAGGTGACCTGCGGCGGGGCGATGCGGTGGTCGTGGTTGGGCGGCGGCGTCGCGGCCCACACCACCATCGGGTCGTCGGCGTTGGCGACGATGCGGACGTCGGTGTGCCGGACCAGTGCGGCGCGCCAGAGCTGCGCCATCATGGCGACCTCCTTGGCCCGGTCGAGCTGGTCGCGGGAGAGGTTGAGCAGCGCCACCACGTGCGGCTCGGTGGCCTCCAGCACCTGGGCCAGGTAGTGCTCGTCGACCTCCAGCACGGCGTAGGGGGTGCTGCCGGCCTTGGCCAGCGCGGAGGTGTGCCCGGTCGGCATGTTGGCGCCGAAGGAGTTGGTGGCGACCCGGCCGAGCACCCCGACCGCCGCGGCGGTGAGCCGGGTGGTGGTCGTCTTGCCGTTGGTGCCGGAGACCAGGGCGATGGCGCGCCCGGCCGACAGGTGGGCCAGCAGGTCGGGATCGATCTTCAGGCCGATCCAGCCGCCGATCACCGAGCCGTCGCCGCGGCCCGCGGCCCGCGACAGCGCCGCGGCGGTCCGCGACACCGAGCTGGCCACCTTCGCCCGCAGGGGCATCTTCGCGTCCGTCACCCGAGCGAGGTTACCGGACCGGCGGGCCCACCAGATCGCCGCCGAGGGCGAACCGTTCGGCCGGGGCGGTCCGGCGGGGTGGCCGGATCACGCTCAGCCGGACGGAGTCGATCTATGTCGGAAAGCGGACCGGCTCCGGCGGGCCGTCCGGCCCTCCACTCCGCTCCACCCCATCTGACGTGCGGTTTCGCGCGGCGGAAGGGCGCGCCACGCGGGCGTTTCTGGTTGCGGGTGGAGGGAAGTGGAGTAGAGTGGGGCGCGATGGTGAGGCCGGGAGGGCCCACCGGCCCGGGGGGTCAGCGGCGCCGCGAACGCCGCTCAAGGGCGAGGGGGTTGGGCCGATGTTTCTCGGCACCCACACCCCGCGCCTGGACGACAAAGGCCGGTTGATCCTTCCGGCGAAGTTCCGGGACGAGCTGGCGGGGGGTGTCGTGATCACCAAAGGGCAGGATCGCTGCCTCTACGTCTTCCCGATGCCCGAGTTCCAGCGGATCGCGGAGCAGTTGCGCGCGCAGCCGATGACGAACAAGGCGGCCCGGGCCTACAGCCGGGTCTTCTTCGCCAGCGCGCACGACGAGGTGCCCGACAAGCAGGGCCGGGTGACGATCCCGGCCCACCTGAGGTCGTACGCCGCCCTCGACCGGGACCTGGTCGTGATCGGCGCGAGCACCCGGGTGGAGATCTGGGACAAGGCCGCCTGGGAGAACTACCTCGCGGAGAGCGAAGACGACTTCGCCGACATCGAGGAGGGGGTGCTGCCCGGCGGTCTGTAGGGCGTGACGACGCCCGACGTACTGCGAGATCTCCACCCGCTTTCGAGTTCCTGGCACCCCTTCCCCGGTGCCAGGCGCACGATCCGATGGGAGGGCCGCGGCCTCCGGCGGGCGGGAGCGGATGGGGATCTGGCGGTACGACGGCACGGCGTCGTCCGACGACAGGCGCATGAAGGACGAGGTTTCAACCAGTGGGGGTCGACATGGGGGAGCTACGCGGCACGCACGTGCCGGTGCTGCTCGAGCGGTGTCTCGAGTTGCTGGCCCCCGCGCTGGGCCGGGGCGGGCGGACGGTCCATGTCGACGCGACGCTGGGCCTGGCCGGGCACGCCGAGGCGGTGCTGGAGGCGCATCCGGAGACGGTGCTCGTCGGGCTGGACCGGGACACGGAGGCGCTCGCCCACGCGCGCGTCCGGCTGGCCCGCTTCGCCGACCGCGTCCACCTGGAGCACGCCGTCTACGACGAGCTGCCCGAGGTGCTCGACCGGCTCGGCTACCCGGGGATCGACGGGATCCTGTTCGACCTGGGGGTCTCGTCGCTGCAACTCGACGCGCCCGACCGCGGGTTCGCGTACGCGCAGGACGCCCCGCTGGACATGCGGATGGACCAGACCCGGGGGGTGACCGCCGAGGAGGTGGTCAACACCTACTCCCACCCGGACCTGGCCCGCGTGCTGCGGGTCTACGGCGAGGAGAAGTTCGCCGGCCGGATCGCCTCGGCGATCATCCGGGAGCGCGAGCGGGCCCGGATCACCTCGTCGGCGCGGCTGGCGGAGCTGGTGCGGGAGTCCATTCCGGCACCAGCCAGACGAACCGGGGGACACCCGGCAAAGAGAACGTTTCAGGCTTTACGGATCGAGGTAAACAAGGAGCTGGCAGCGCTGGAGACGGCGCTGCCGGCCGCGCTCGACAAGCTCAACGTGGGCGGCCGCATGGTGGTCCTGTCCTACCACTCGCTGGAGGACCGGCTGACCAAGGCGGCGCTCGCCGACCGGGTCCGCAGCAAGGGCCCGGTCGACCTCCCGGTCGAACTGCCCGGGTCCGGTCCGACGTTCCGGCTGCTGAGCCGGGGCGCCGAACTGCCCGGGGAGCGGGAGGTCGCCGCGAACCCGCGGGCCGCCTCGGTGCGCCTGCGGGCCGCGGAGCGGCTCGACCCGGACGCGACGCAGCAGGGGCGTACCGACCGCGAACGGTACCGCCGGCGGGTCAAGGCGATGCACCAACCGGGGGCGGGGTCCACCGGGTCCGAGACGGATCCGGGGGATCCCGGGGGACGGGACAGGGACGGACGAAGAGGGGGAGGGACATGACGAATGACAAGCGCGACCGCCGGGACGTGACCGGCGGCGGGCAGCGCGCACCGCGGTCGGGGGGCCGGATCGCGGCGGAGCGGGCCACGCGCACCGGGACCGGCACGCCGAAGGCGGACCGGACGAGCCGGCTGGGGGAGACTCGCGCCCGGGGGGCGCGCGAGTTCCCGACGCAGGGCAGTGCCGCGCTGCGGCCGGCCGAGCGGGGCGGCGCCACCGCGGCGCGCCCGCCCCGGCTGCGGGTGGCGCCGCCGCCGCCGGTGAAGGTGCCGCGGGCGCCGTTCGCGGCGCTGGTGCTGGTGCTGGTGGTCGGCGGGGTGCTCGGCATCCTGCTGGTCAACACGAAGATCAACGAGAACGCCTTCCGGCTGGAGAAGCTCCAGGAGCAGCAGGCCAAGCTCGACCTGGAGCAGCAGCAGCTCAACAAGCAGATCGCCGACGCGGAGGCCCCGGGCAACCTGGAGGCCCAGGCCCGCCGGCTCGGCCTGGTGGAGGCGGGTGAGCCGGCCTACATCCGGCTGCCCGACGGCAAGGTGATCGGTGTGCCGCAGCCGGCCGACGGCCAGCCGTCGATCACCAGCCAGCAGGGCGCGGGAGGCTGACGACCGTGCCACCGAGATCGGAGGAACCGCGCCGGGACGCCACGGGCTCCCGGCGCGGTTCGTCCCGCGACGTCGGTGGCCGGGGCGCCGAGCGGCGTTCCGGCGAGCCGGGGGCCGGTGGCATCTCCGACGCGCGGGCGTACACCCCGCGGGGCCGCACCGTCCGGGAGCAGCGCGCCGGAGCCCGGGGCGAGCGCGACGACGCCGCCGGCCGCGCCGAGCAGCGCCGGACCCCGCGCAGCACCCGCTCCGGCGATCCGTTCCGCCCCGCCCTCCAGGTGCTCGACGGCGGGCGCGCGGGCGCCGGCCGGACCGGCCGCCGGGAGGCGGCGGGCCGCTCCGGCGTCGTCCGCACCGTCACCCCGCGCGGCCCGCGCCACGACGACGAGCCGCCGGCACCCCGCCGCCGCGCGCCGCGCCGGCCGGACCGCCCGGCCGCCCGGCGACCGTCGCGCAAGCCGCCGAAGCCGCCGCGGCTGGCCGATCCCCGCCGCCGGCTGCGGCTGGGCACCGTGCTGACCCTGGTGTTGTTCGCCGTCATCGGCATCCGGCTGGTCGTCCTCCAGGCCGTGGACACCCCGGCCTACGCGGGCGGCGGCGTGGCCGACCGGCTGCGCACCGTCACCCTGCCGGCGGCGCGGGGGGCGATCTACGACCGGGACGGCGCCCCGCTGGCGCACAGCGTCGAGGCGCGGTACGTCTACGCCGACCCGACCCGGGTGAAGGACATCCAGGGCACCGCGAAGGCGCTCTCCCCGCTGCTCGGCATCCCGGCCTCCGAACTGGCCGAGAAGATGAAGCCGCGCAAGCGGATCAACGGCGCCGACTCCGAGTTCGAGTACCTGGCCCGGGGGGTGGACATCGACCGGGCCCGGCAGATCACCGCGCTGGAGCTGCCCGGCATCGGCACCCACCGCGACGAGCGGCGCGAGGTGCCCGGCGGCGACCTCGCCGCCAACCTGCTCGGCTTCACCAGCCAGGACATGGTCGGGCTGGAGGGGCTGGAGGCCCGCTACGACGACGTGCTGCGCGGCGAGGACGGCAAGCGGGTCTACGAGGTCGGCCTCGGCGACCTGGCCGCCCCGATCCCCGGCGGCTACAGCGAGACGACGAAGGCCAAGCCGGGCAGCTCCCTGCAGCTCACCGTCGACCGCGACCTCCAGTTCATGACACAGCGGATACTGGCCCGGCACATGGCCAAGAGCAAGGGCAGCACCGGCGCGGCCGTGGTCATCGAGATTCCCTCCGGCGAGGTGCTGTCCCAGGCCAGCCACCCCACCTACAACGCGGCGAAGCCCGAGGCGAGCGAGCCGACCGACCGGGAGGACGCGGCCACCAGCTTCGTGGTCGACCCCGGCTCGGTGCACAAGGCGGTCACCTTCGGCGCCGCGCTCCAGGAGCGGGTGATCACCCCCGACACCACGCTGCCGATCGCCAACAGCATCAAGATGGGCGACACCTGGTTCTCCGACACGCACCGCGCCGACGGTAAGCGGATGAGCCTGCCCGGCATGATGGCGTACTCGTCGAATGTCGGCACCATCCAGATCGCCGACAAGCTCGGCCAGGAACGCCTGATCGACTACCAGAAGCGGTTCGGTCTCGGCGAGCCGACCGGGGTCGGCATGCCCGGCGAGGCCAGCGGGCGAGTGCTGCCGGCCGACGAGTGGAGCGGGTCGTCGTACGGGTCGGTGCCGATCGGGCACAGCGTGGACGCCACGCCGCTGCAGATGGCCGCCGTCTACGCGACGATCGCCAACAACGGCACGTACGTCCAGCCGCGCCTGGTCAAGGCGGTCATCGGGCCGGACGGGAAGTCCACCCCGACCGAGCCGCCGGTCACCCGGTCGGTGCTCAGCCCGGAGAACGCCGCCGCCCTGCGCACCATCCTGGAGGCGGTGACCACCGTCGAGGACGGCACCGGCCGGGCCGCCGCGATCCCGGAGTGGCGGGTCGCCGGCAAGACCGGCACCGGCTGGCGGCTGGTCGACGGGCGCAAGCAGCCCGGCGAGGTGGCCTCGTTCATCGGCATGGCCCCGGCCGAGAACCCCCGCTACGTGATCGCGGTCTTCGCACACACGCCCGCCGGCGGCGGCGGGGACATCGCCGCGCCGGCGTTCCGGGAGATGATGCAGTTCACGCTGCGTCACTACGGCGTGCCGCCGAGCGGGGAGAAGGCCCCGAAGTTCACGGTCTATCCGCGCTGAGCGGTCACGGCGGGACATCATCGGTGAGTGCGGACGAACCACCGGGGCGGCTGTGCGGCCGGAACCGGACGACCGGGTAGGGTCTGACGCCGTGCCCGGCAATCCTCGTCCCCGTACCGTGATCGGCGCCCGGCTCGGCGACCTCGCCGCCCGGCTCGCCGTCGACCCCCCAGAGGGGGTCGCCGAGCTGGTGGTGACCGGGGTGACCCACGCCAGCCAGGAGGTCCGCCCCGGCGACCTGTACGCCGCCCTGCCGGGTGCCCGCCGGCACGGCGCGGAGTTCGCCGCCGGCGCGGCGGCGGCCGGCGCGGTGGCGGTGCTGACCGACCCGGCGGGCGCCCCGGCCGCGGCCGAGGCGGGCCTGCCGGCGCTGGTGGTCGCCGATCCGCGCGCGGTGCTGGGCGCCCTCGCCTCGGCCGTCTACGGCGACCCGACCGAGGGGCTGACGGTGATCGGGGTGACCGGCACGGCCGGCAAGACCTCCACCGCCTACCTGGTCGAGTCGGGCCTGCGCGCCGCCGGCCACACCACCGGCCTGATCGGCACCGTGGAGACCCGCCTCGGCGACCTGGTGGTCGACAGCGTGCGCACCACGCCCGAGGCGACCGACCTGCACGCGATGCTGGCCGCCGCCCGCGAGCGCGGCGTCACCGCCGTGGTCATGGAGGTGTCCAGCCACGCCCTGGCGATGGGGCGGGTCGGGGGCGTCCGGTTCACCGTCGGCGGCTACACCAACTTCGGCTCCGACCACCTGGACTTCCACGCCGACTCGGCGGACTACTTCGCCGCGAAGGCGCAGCTGTTCGACGGGCGCTGCGCGGTGGAGGTGCTCAACCAGGACGACCCGGCGCTGAAGCCCCTGCACAAGCCGGCGACGGTGACCTACTCGGCGGCCGGCGACCCGACCGCCACCTGGTGGGCCGACGAGGTCGGCGGCGAGGGGTACGCGCAGCGCTTCACGGTGCACGGCCCGGACGGGCTGACCCTGCCGGCCGGGGTGGCGCTGCCGGGGCGGCACAACGTGGCCAACGCCCTGCTGGCCATCGCCGTCCTGGTCGCCGCCGGGGTGGACGCGAAGACCGCCGCCGCCGGCGTGGCCGCCTGCGGCGGGGTGCCCGGCCGGCTGGAGCTGGTGGCCGCCCCCGGGCCGGTGCGCGGCGTGGTCGACTACGCGCACAAGGCGGACGCGATCGTCGCCGCGCTGGCCGCGCTGCGGGAGTTCGGCGCCGGCCGGCTGATCTGCGTCATCGGCGCCGGCGGCGACCGCGACCGGGGCAAGCGGCCGGTGATGGGCGCCGCCGCGGCGGAGGGAGCGGACGTGGTGCTGGTGACCGACGACAACCCGCGCACGGAGGACCCGGCGGCCATCCGGGCCGAGGTGCTCGCCGGCGCCCGCCGGGCCGGCACGGCCGCCCGGGTCGAGGAGGTGCCCGACCGCCGGGCCGCCATCGACGCGGCCGTCCGGCTGGCCGAGCCGGGCGACGTCATCGCGGTGCTCGGCAAGGGCCACGAACGCGGGCAGGAGATCGGCGGCGAGGTGCACCCGTTCGACGACCGCACCGAGCTGGCCGACGCGCTGCGCGCCCGGTTCGCCGACCCGGCGGGTCAGCGGTGATCGCGCTCAGCCTGGCCGAGGTCGCCTCGGCGGTCGACGGGCGGCTCGCCGCCGCCGACCCGGACGCCACGGTCACCGGCCCGGTCGAGTTCGACTCCCGCAAGGTGCGCCAGGGCGCGCTCTTCGTGGCCTTCCCCGGCGAGAAGGTGGACGGGCACGACTACGCCGCCGCCGCGGTGGAGGCCGGCGCGGTCGCGGTGCTCGGCACCCGCGAGGTGCCCGGCGTGCCGATGGTGCTGGTCGACGACGCGCTGGCCGCGATGGGCCGGCTGGCCCGCGCGGTGGTCGACCGGCTGCCGGGGCTCACCGTGATCGGGCTGACCGGATCCTCCGGCAAGACCACCACCAAGGACCTGATCGCCCAGCTCGCCGCCCGGCTCGGCCCGACGGTCGCCCCGCCCGGCTCGTTCAACAACGAGCTGGGGCACCCGTACACGGCGTTGCAGGCCGGGCCGGAGACCCGCTACCTGGTGATGGAGAAGGGCGCCCGCGGGGTGGGGCACGTGCGCTACCTGTGCGACGTGGTGCCGCCGCGGATCTCCGTGGTGCTCAACGTCGGGGTGGCGCACATCGGCGAGTTCGGCTCGGTGGAGACGATCGCGCTCGCCAAGGGGGAGCTGGTCGAGGCGCTGCCCGCCGACGGCCTGGCCGTGCTGAACGCCGACGACCCGCTGGTCGACGCGATGGCCACGCGGACCGTCGCCCGGGTGGTCCGCTACGGCGAGGCGGCGCACGCCGACGTGCGGGCCGAGGACGTGACACTGGACGACCGGGGCCGCGCCGCGTACACCCTGGTGACCCCGGAGGGGACCGCGCCGGTGCGGCTCGGGCTGACCGGCCGGCACCAGGTCTCCAACACCCTCGCCGCCGCGGCGGTGGCCCGCGAGCTGGGCATGCCGCTGGCCGAGACGGCGATCGCGCTGGGCGCGCTGGGGTTGGTCTCCACCCGTCGGATGGACGTCTTCGAACGCGCCGACGGGGTGACCGTGATCGACGACTCGTACAACGCCAACCCCGCCTCGATGGCGGTCGCGCTGCGCGCGCTGGCCGGCATCGGGCGGAAGCGGCGCACCGTCGCGGTGCTCGGCTACATGGCCGAACTCGGTCCGTTCGAACGCGACGGGCACGCCGAGGTCGGCCGGCTCGCGGCCGAGCTGGGCGTCGACCGGCTGCTCGTGGTGGGCGAGCCGGCCGCGCCGATCCACGAAGGCGCGACATCGGTAGGTGACTGGGGAGGAGAGTCGGTGCTGCTCACCGATCAGGCGGCGGCCGTCGAGGTGCTGCGGGGCGAGTTACGGCCGGGCGATGTCGTCCTGGTGAAGGGCTCCCGGTACCGCACGTGGGAGGTGGCCGACGCGCTGCGCGCCGACGCCGCCGGTGGGGAGATCACCGGGAGCGCGAGGAGTGAGCCTGCGGGCCCCGCAGTCGCGACCGAGGGTGGCACTGCATGAGGGCGGTCATCGTCGCCGTCGGGGTGGCCTTCCTGATCTCGCTCTTCTGCACCCCGATCGCGATCAAGGTGTTCGCCCGGCTGAAGGCCGGCCAGCCGATCCGATCAAACCTCGGGCTCGCCAGCAACGAGGGCAAGAAGGGCACGCCGACGATGGGCGGCGTGGTCTTCATCCTGGCCACGGTCATCGCGTACGTGGCGGGTCACCTGGCGCTGACGACCCTGCCGGACGCGCAGATCGCCCAGGTCGAGCCGACGATCACCGCCCTGGTGCTGCTGGGGCTGATGGTCTTCTCCGGCGCCGTCGGCTTCATCGACGACTTCCTCAAGGTGCGCAAGCGGCACAGCGGCGGGCTCAACAAGCGCGGCAAGCTGCTCGGCCAGATCCTGGTCGGGGCGGTCTTCGGGGTGGTGGCGCTCTACTTCCCGAGCACCATGACCGACGCCTCGGGCGCGGTGACCAACACCGAGACCGTGGGCAGCACGACGCTGAGCTTCATCCGGGACATCCCGGCGCTGGACGTCACCAAGATCGGCGCGGTGGTCATCTTCATCTTCGTGGTGATGGCCGCGACCAACGGCGTCAACCTCACCGACGGCCTCGACGGCCTGGCCACCGGCGCCTCGGTGATGGTCCTCGCGGCGTACGCGCTGATCGCGTTCTGGCAGTACCGGCACTGGTGCGCCGACCCGGACTACACCCAGGACTACTGCTACACGGTCCGGGACCCGCTGGAGATCGCGCTGATCGCCGGCGCGGCGGCCGGCGCCTGCGTCGGCTTCCTGTGGTGGAACACCTCGCCGGCACGGATCTTCATGGGTGACACCGGGGCCCTGGGCCTCGGCGGCCTGATCGCCGGCATGGCGATGTCCACCCGGACGATCCTGCTGCTGCCGATCATCGGCGGCCTCTTCGTGATCATCACGATGTCCGTGGTGATCCAGATCATCTCGTTCCGTACCACCGGCAAACGGGTGTTCCGGATGTCGCCGCTGCAGCACCACTTCGAGCTCGCCGGCTGGAGCGAGGTCAACATCGTGGTCCGGTTCTGGATCATCGCCGGCATCGGCGTGGCCATCGCGCTCGGCCTCTTCTACAGCGAGTTCCTCGCCAACATGACCTGAGCCGACCGGTCGGTCCCGCCGCGGGGCCCGGGCGCGCGTCGCCCGGGCCCCGCGCCGTGTCCGGCGGGGGAGGCGCACGCCGCCGCGCGCAAGCCCGACACGCCGACCGGCCGGTTGCGCCGGTGGCGACCCGGGGAAACCGCGATGATGGTCTGCGTGGGGGAGGGCAGAGGCATCGAGGGCACGACAGAGGCGACGCCCCGGCGGTCACCCGGAGCCACCCGTACGCGCGACGCGCCCGCCGCGACGCGCGGGCCGGACGAGGCCGGCGGCCGGGCGCTGCGCGGGGTGGACGCCGCGGGCGGGCTGGCCGCGCTGCGCGGCCTGCTGGACCGTCCGCTGGCCTCCTACTACCTGCTGCTGTCCAGCGCCGGGCTGCTGCTGCTGATCGGCCTGACGATGGTCTTCTCCGCGACCAGCGTCCGCGAGTACGCCCAGGGCGGCAACGCCTTCGCCGCGCTCACCAAGCAGGCGATCTTCGCGGTGATCGGCATCGTCGCCTTCTGGGCCTGCCAGCGGCTGCCGGCGAAGACCTACCGGGTGCTCGGCCGGCCGCTGCTCTTCACCGCCGTCGGCCTGCTGCTGGTGCTCAACCTGCTGCTCGCGTACGCGCGGCTGACGGGCCAGGACTCCGCCCGGATCGGCCCGATCGAGGCCCGGCTGCTGTGGCTCTTCGTCGGCGGCATCCAGGTGCAGCCCTCGGAGCTGGCGAAGTTCGCCCTGGTGCTCTGGGGGGCCCACGTGATCGCCCGCAAGGGCGCCGCGCTGGGCTGGTGGCGCGAGCTGGCCACCCCGCTCTTCCCGGTCGTCGGCCTGCTCTTCGTCCTGGTCGGCTACAACGACCTCGGCACGATGCTCTGCCTGCTCGCCGTGGTGGTGGGGCTGCTCTGGGCGGCCGGGGTGCGGATGCGCGTCTTCGGCACGCTGTCCGTGCTCGGGCTGCTCGGCGTCGGCCTGCTGATCGCCGTCGCCTCCCTGGGCGCCGGCTCCGGCGAGCGGGGCGAGGAGAACTACCGCTTCGCGCGACTGATGTCGTTCTTCAACCCGCCCTCCCCGGACGACTGCAAGCTCGAGGGCTGCTACCAGATCTACCAGGGGCGGCTGGCCATCGAGCACGGCGGCTGGTTCGGCGTGGGGCTCGGCAAGTCCAGCCTCAAGTTCGGCTGGCTGCCGGAGGCGCACAACGACTTCATCTTCGCGATCATCGCCGAGGAGCTGGGCGTGATCGGCTGCGTCGTGGTGCTCAGCCTGTTCGCCGTGCTGGCCTACACCGGGCTGCGCATCGCCCGGCGCGTCGAGGACCCGTTCCGCCGGCTCGCCGCCGCCGCGGCGACCACCTGGCTGGTCAGCCAGGCAGTGATCAACATCGGCGGGGTGGTCGGGCTGCTGCCGATCACCGGCCTGCCGCTGCCGTTCATCTCCGACGGCGGAAGCGCCCTGGTCGTGACGCTCGCCGCGATCGGGATGCTCGCCTCCTTCGCCCGCGCCGAACCCGACGCCGCCAGAGCGCTGCATGCCCGTCCGCCGGCCCGATGGGTCCGACTACTCTGGGCCCCGTTGCCGCCGCTTCCCGGGCGGCGTCGCCGCCCGGCGTCGCCCCCGGCTGCCCGAGGGTCCGTGCCCCGGTCGCGGGAGCGGCGGCCCGACGACCAGGCCGCACCGCGCGGCGTCCGGCTCGCCCGGACCCGGCGCGGGTCGGCGGACGAGAGGAGACGTTGATGGGTCCGCTGCGTTCGGTGGTGCTCGCGGGAGGTGGCACCGGGGGGCACATCTACCCGCTGCTCGCCTTCGCCGACTGCCTGCGCCGACACGACCCCGGCGTCCGGATCACCTGCCTGGGCACCCCGAAGGGCCTGGAGAACGAGCTGATCCCGCCGCAGGGCTACGACCTGCGGCAGATCCCGGCCTACCAGCTGCCCCGGTCGGTCAACATGAACCTGGTCAAGACCCCGGGCCGGATGTGGACCGCGGCCCGCGCCGCGGGCAAGGTGATCGACGAGGTGCGCGCCGACGTGGTGGTGGGCTTCGGCGGGTACGTCTCCGTGCCGGCCTACCTCGCGGCCTGGCGGCGCGAGCTGCCGATCGTGATCCACGAGGTGAACGTGCCGCCGGGCGTGGCCAACCGGCTCGGCATGAAGTTCACCAAGCACCTCGCCGTCGGCTTCCCGCACCAGCCCGCCCAGTCCGAGGCGCTGCGCGACGCCCGGGTCGTCGGCGTGCCGCTGCGCCGGGGCATCGCCGGCCTGGACCGGGTCGCCATGCGCAACGCGGCGCGGGCCCACTTCGGGCTCCGCCCCGACCTGCCGGTGCTCTTCGTCGCCGGCGGCTCGCAGGGCGCCCGCTCGATCAACCTCGCGGTGGCCGGGGCGGCCAAGGAACTCGCCCGCAACGGGGTGCAGGTGCTGCACGTGATCGGTGCCCGCAACGAGCCGGTGCCGGTCCCCACCGACCTGCCGGTCCCGTACGTGACGCTGCCGTACCTGTCCGAGATGGAGGCCGGCTACGCCGCCGCCGACCTGATGCTGGGCCGGGGCGGGGCGATGACCTGCGCCGAGGTGGCCGCGATCGGGCTGCCCACCATCTACGTGCCCTACCCGCACAGCAACCAGGAGCAGAAGCGCAACGCGCTGCCCGTGGTGGAGGCCGGCGGCGGGCTGCTCGTCGACGACGCCGAGCTGACCCCCGACTGGGTCGAGCGGACCGTGATCCCGCTGATCCGCGACCCGCACCGGCTCGCCGCCATGGGTGCCGCCGCCGCCGCGTACGGGCGCCGCGACGGCGACGAGGCGCTGCTCAACTTCGTCTACGAGGCGGTGGCGGCCCGATGAGGGCGCGGCCCGTCCGCCCCGAGGCCCGCGCCGCCGCGACCGGAAGGTTCCCGTCATGAACACCGCACAGTTCACCCCGGCAGGCACGCTCACCGCGGAGGACCTGGGCACGATCCACCTGATCGGGGTGGGCGGGGTCGGCATGAGCGGCCTGGCCCGGCTCTTCCTCACCCGGGGCATCCCCGTCTCCGGCAGCGAGCTGCGGGAGTGGCCGTCCCTGGCCGGCCTGCGGGCGCTCGGCGGCACCATCCACATGAGCCACGAGGCGTCCAACCTCGACGGCGTCGACACGGTCGTCTACTCCTCGGCGATCCCGCAGGACCACCTCGAGATGGTGGAGGCGCGCCGGCGCGGCCTGCGCGTGCTGCACCGCTCCGAGGCCCTCGCGGCGGCGATGACCGGCCGCCGGACGGTGGCGGTCGCCGGCACGCACGGCAAGACCACCACCACCTCGATGGTCACGATGGTGCTCCAGCAGGCCGGGCAGGACCCGTCCTTCGTGATCGGCGGGGAGATCTCCGAGGTCGGCTCGGGCGCCCACCACGGCACGGGCGAGTACTTCGTGGTCGAGGCGGACGAGAGCGACCGCTCCTTCCTGATCTACCGCCCGTACGTGTCGATCATCACGAACGTCGAGGCCGACCACCTGAACACCTACGGGGACCTGGCCAACCTGGAGGCGGCCTTCGCCGAGTTCGCCCGGCTCACCGACCCGGACGGCTTCATCATCACCTGCGCCGACGACCCGGGCGGGCGGCGGCTGGCCGAGACGCTGCGCGCGGAGGGCCGGCGGGTGCACACGTACGGCGAGGCGGCCGACGCCGACCTGCGGCTGACCGGCGTCGCCTCCTCGGCCCGGGGGGCCCGCTACCTGGCGGAGATCGACGGCCGGTCGCTGGGCGAGTTCCGGCTGCCGGTGCCGGGGCGGCACATGGGGCTCAACAGCGCCTCGGCGGTGCTGGCCGCGTACCTGCTGGGGCTGCCGCTGGAGGCGGCCGAGGCCGCGCTCGCGGCGTTCCCCGGCGTGCGGCGGCGCTTCGAGCGCAAGGGCGTCGCGGACGACGTGCTGGTCTACGACGAGTACGCCTACCACCCGACCTCGATGACGCTGGCGCTGCAAACGTTGCGTGAGGTGGCCGGGGACGGCCGGCTGATCGTGGTGTTCCAGCCCTACCGGCTCTACCGCACCCGCGACCTCCAGACGGAGATCGCCGAGGCGCTGGCCATCGCCGACGAGATGGTGCTGCTGGAGGTCTTCGGCCCGGGCGAGCTGCGCCAGCCGGGGGAGGGCTCGGCGGCGCTGGTCGAGGCCGTGCCGCTGCCGGCGGAGCGGAAGGTCTTCGTGGACTCGTGGGAGGCGGCGCCGGCCGAGGTGGCCCGGCGGGCCCGCCCCGGTGACGTCGTGGTGACCATGGGCGCCCCGCCGATCTCGCTGATGGGGGACCAGCTGCTGGACGCGCTGTCGACGCGTACCGCCGATCCGGCGGCGCCGGCGGGCACGACGCCCGGCGGCGAGGCCGGCGGGGCGACGACCATCGGCGGCACCGTTCCCGGCGTCGGCGGCGCGGTCCCGGACGGCGCGGCGCCCGCGGCCGGATGAGCCCCGGTCCGGCGCGCGGGCGCACCACCGGCGCGGACGGCGGTGGCCGGCGCGGACCGGTGCGCCGATGGCAGCTGGTCCGGGCCGGCAGCGACGCGGTCCCCGCCTCGACCCGGCGGTTCATGGCCCGCGCCCGGCAGCGCCGGATGCGGGCCGCGCTGCCGTGGGCGATCGCGGCCGGCGTGCTCGGCCTGGCCGGGCTGGTCGCCTGGGCGCTGCTCGGCACCGGCCTGTTCGGGGTGCGCGAGGTCCGGGTCGAGGGCGCGGAACTGGTCAGCGCGGTGCAGGTGCGCGACGCGGCGGCGGTGCCCGACGGGGCCCCGCTGGCCGGGGCGGACCTGGCCGCCATCGCGCGGCGGGTCGGGGGACTGCCGGCGGTGGAGCGGGCGGTCGTCACCCGGGACTGGCCGGACGCGCTGGTGGTGCGGGTGACCGAGCGCACGGGCGTGGCGGCGGTGCCGCGCGGCGAACAGTTCGTGGTGATCGACGGGACGGGCGTGGTGTTCCGGACCCTGCCCCGGCAGCCGGACGGCCTGCCGGTGGTCCGGCTCGCCGAGCCGGGGCCGGACGACGGGGCGACCCGGGCCGCCCTGGAGGTGCTCGCCGTGCTCACCCCGGAGCTGCGGGCCGGGCTGGTGGACGTGACCGTCGAGGGGCTGGCCCGGATCAAGCTCCGGCTGCGCGACGACCGGGTGGTGGTCTGGGGGGACGCGACCCGGGGCGTGGACAAGGCGCGGGTCGCCACCGCCCTGCTCGACCGCGAGGCCGACACCATCGACGTGAGCGCCCCGGACGTGGTGACCCTGCGGTGACCGGCAGCTCGGTCCCACCGGGCGACGTGACCCGTCCCGCTCCCACGGCGACACGCCGGGCGGGTCCTTGGCTCACGGCGTGGGTGCGCTTACGTTGCCCCGAAGGGGTTCAGTGGTTGACATAACTGTAAGCCTCTAGTAGAGGGTGAGGGTTTAATCCTGATCCTCGCTGGTGACAGCTGTCGTCGACCGCTGGTCTGGCCAAGCCGTACCCGGTCGGCCCATGCCAATCTCGAAGGGAAAGGACCGGAGATGACACCTCCGCACAACTACCTGGCGGTCATCAAGGTCGTCGGCATCGGTGGCGGCGGCGTCAACGCCGTCAACCGGATGATCGAGGTTGGGCTCAAGGGCGTCGAGTTCATCGCGATCAACACCGACGCGCAGGCGCTGCTGATGAGCGACGCCGACGTCAAGCTCGACGTCGGCCGCGAGCTGACCCGTGGGCTCGGCGCGGGCGCCAACCCCGACGTCGGCAAGAACGCCGCCGAGGACCACCGCGACGAGATCGAGGAGGTGCTCAAGGGCGCCGACATGGTCTTCGTGACCTGCGGCGAGGGCGGCGGCACCGGCACCGGCGGGGCGCCCGTGGTGGCGAACATCGCGCGCAAGCTCGGCGCGCTGACCATCGGCGTGGTGACCCGGCCGTTCTCCTTCGAGGGCAAGCGCCGCCAGGTGCAGGCCGAGTCCGGGATAGACGAGCTGCGCAACCAGTGCGACACGCTGATCGTCATCCCCAACGACCGGCTGCTGGCGCTCGGCGACCGCAACATCAGCATGATGGACGCGTTCCGCACCGCCGACCAGGTCCTCCTCTCCGGTGTCCAGGGCATCACCGACCTGATCACCACGCCGGGCCTGATCAACCTGGACTTCGCCGACGTCAAGAGCGTGATGAGCGGCGCGGGCAGCGCGCTGATGGGCATCGGCAGCGCCCGCGGCGAGAACCGCGCCGTCGAGGCGGCCGAGGCGGCCATCTCCAGCCCGCTGCTGGAGCAGAGCATGGACGGCGCCCGCGGCGTGCTGCTCTCCATCGCCGGCGGGTCGGACCTGGGCCTGTTCGAGATCAACGACGCGGCCCAGCTCGTCACCGACGCGGCCCACCCGGACGCCAACATCATCTTCGGCGCGGTCATCGACGACGCCCTCGGCGACGAGGTGCGGGTCACCGTCATCGCGGCGGGCTTCGACGGCGGCGCGCCGGCGTACAAGGCCGCCGAGTCGGGCCGCAAGCCCAACCAGAACCAGCCCACCCAGCCCAGCACGCCGGTCACGCCCCCGCCGACGATGCCGGCGCCGACCCAGTCGCCGCGCCGGGTGCTCTTCGACGACGTGGACGTGCCCGACTTCCTCAAGAACGGTTCCTGAGCCCCGCCGATGACCGACAGCCCAGCCACGGTGCGCCCGGACCGGCGCGCCGAACTCGCGGCCGGCCTGGCCGACGTACGATCCCGGATCGCGCAGGCGTGCGCCGACGCGGGACGGGACACTTCCGAGATCACCATGATCGCGGTGACCAAGACCTACCCGGCCGGGGACGTGGTGGCCCTGGCCGGGCTCGGCGTCACCGACGTGGGGGAGAACCGGGACCAGGAGGCGTCCGCCAAGGCGGCCGAGGTGGCCGCGGCCGGGGTGACGCCCCGGTGGCACTTCATCGGCCAGTTGCAGCGCAACAAGGCCCGGTCGGTGGTCCGCTACGCCGACGTGGTCCACTCCGTCGACAGTGTCCGGCTGGCGCGGGCGCTGGACGCGGCCTCGGCGGCGGGCCGGGACCGGCCGCTGGACGTGCTGGTCCAGGTCAGCATCGACGGGGCCACCGGCCGGGGCGGGGCGCTGCCCGACTCGGCCGACCCGGACGCCGGGCTCGGCCCGGTGGCCGAGGCGGTGGCCGGCGCGGACGGCCTGCGGCTGACCGGCCTGATGGCGGTGGCGCCGCTGGGCTGGGAGCCGGAGCGGGCGTTCGCCCGGCTGGCCGAGGTGGCCGCCGGGTTCTGGACGCTCCATCCGGGAGCCACCGCCCTCTCCGCCGGCATGAGCGGGGACCTGGAGATCGCGATCCGGTACGGCGCGACACATGTCCGCGTGGGCAGCGCGTTGCTCGGAATGCGTCCCACGCTGCGGTAGCCTGACCGCGAGAGAAGCAAATTACATGCGTGTTGTTTTGAAGGGGCGGCGTCCCGTTGTCGGGGGTCGTGGCGTGCGACGCGAATCGCGCGCCAGGGGATTGCCGGTCCGGTCCGGTGGGCAGAAAGTGTTCCACTCGCGACAAGGCGACACGGCACGGGGGCGCGTGCCGCACGGCGGACGGGAAGGGCGCGGGATGGGTGCACTGCGCAAGGCGGGGGTCTGGCTCGGTCTGGTCGAAGAGGACGACGAGCGGGCCTACGACGACGGTGGCTACGACAAGGGTGGCTACCGCGATTCGCGCTACCGGCAGAGCCGGTACTCGGAGGAGTTCGCCGACGACGAGGAGGACGACGCCGAGGAGCCGCCGGCGCCCCGGTCCCGCCTCGGCGACCGTGGCCGGCTCTCCGAGCGGGTCGCCTCCCGGGCGGCCGAGGCCGAGCGGGCCGACGGCGACCGCCCGGAGCGGGCCGAGCGGTCCAGCGTCCGCTCCATCACCCGGTCGACCGCCGGCGAGACCTCCGGGGCGCTGACCTACCACACCCGCGACAACCTGGCCCTGGCGCCGCAGGCGCAGCCGCGTGAGCGGGCGGTCGTCGCCGAGGAGGAGCAGCGCTACCAGATCACCACGCTGCACCCCACCACCTACCGCGAGGCGCGGACCATCGGCGAGCACTTCCGCGACGGCGTCCCGGTGATCATCAACCTCACCGAGATGGACGAGGCGGACGCGCGTCGACTTGTCGACTTCGCCGCCGGGCTCGCGTTCGGCCTGCGCGGTACGATCGAGCGCGTGACCAATCGGGTGTTCCTGCTCTCACCGGCCAACGTCCAGGTCACCGCGGAGGACAAGGCCAAGATCGCCGAGGGCGGCTTCTTCAGTCTGAGCTAGCCCCGCCCGACCCGAGGGACGTCGCCTGTCGTGTTGTCGATCGTGCTGCAAGTGCTGTATCTGGTGCTCTACATCTTCCTCATCACCCTGCTCGCCCGGTTCGTCCTGAGCGCCGTCCTCCAGTACGGTCGGCGCTGGCAGCCGGGCCGCGGGGCATCGGTGGGTCTGGAAATCGTGTGGAGCGTCACTGATCCCCCCCTCAACGCGTTGAGGCGTGTGATCCCTCCGTTGCGAATTGGTACCGTGAGCATCGACCTGGCCTCACTTGTGCTCCTGGTTATCCTGTTCGTGCTGATGGAGTTCGTGTTGAGGCGGTCGATCATAAGCCTTGTCTGATGACCGACGCGCTTTCGCGGCCGCAACTGACCCGAGGAGTTTCGATGCCGCTGACCCCGGCCGACGTCCACAACGTCGCCTTCAAAAAGCCGCCGATCGGCAAGCGGGGGTATGACGAGGAGGAGGTCGACGCTTTCCTGGACGAGGTCGAGCGCGAGCTTGCCCGTCTCATCGAGGAGAACAACGAGCTGCGTGCCCAGGTGGAGCGCGGCGGCCGTGGCGGCGCCCCCGCCGGCCCCGGCGGCGACGCCCGTCTCGCGGCGGAGCTCAACGACGTCAAGGCCCAGCTCGACCGGGTGCAGCGCGACAAGGCGGCGGCCGAGCAGGCCGCCCGGGCGATGCAGGCGGAGCTGGAGCAGGTCCGTACGGCCGGCGGGCCGGCGGTGACCGGTGACGGCGAGCAGCAGGCGCTGCGGGTGCTGATGATGGCCCAGCGGACGGCCGACGACCACGTCTCGGACGCCCGTCGCGAGGCCGACCAGCTGCTCTCCGAGGCCCGTTCCAAGGCGGAGGAGGTCACCCGCGAGGCCCGTTCCAAGGCCGACGCCCTCGAGCGCGACGCCCGCCAGCGGCACCAGGAGGCCATGGGCGGCCTGGACGCCAAGCGCACCGCGCTGCAGAAGCACATCGAGGAGCTCAAGCAGTTCGAGCGCGAGTACCGCACCCGCCTGAAGGCCTACCTGGAGAGCCAGCTGCGCGACCTCGACGGCCGTGGCCAGGGCCTGGAGGCCGAGATGACCCGTGGTGAGGGCACCCGGGCTGCCGGCGGCAACGGGCTCGCCGCAGCCGGTCTCGCCGGCTCCTACGGCGGCGGTCGTTCCGGCGCCCTCGAATCCGGTCGCTGACCACCGGTCGGCGGCCGTCGCCACCGCGACGGTCGCCGACCTCGCCTCATCGGCACGACACGGCGGGGGGTGAGCCGTGATAGTCGCGAGTCTCCTGCTCATCCTCGTCGCGGTGGTGCTGCTGGTGGCCGGCCTGGCCGGTGGCTCCAGCGTCCTTCTCGTCGTCTCCATCGCGGCCAGCCTGCTGGCCGCCGTCGCGCTGGTCGTGGGCGCCCGCCAGGCGGCCGGCGACCGGCTGGCGGCGGAGCGGCCGTCGCGCACCGAGCGGCCGTCGCGCACGGCGACCCGGCCGGCCGATCCGGCCTTCGCGTACGGGCCGCCCGTGGAGCCGGAGATCCCCGTCCAGCACGTCCCTCCGACGGTCGACGCCGGCGGCACCGGGTGGCGGCAACCGCCCGAGCCGCCGGTGGCCGACGTCGGCTCCCGGGGCGCCGCGCCCGGCGCGGTCGGGGCGTACGACGACGAGCCGGCGGCGCAGGACGTCACGCCGGCCGACGCCGCCCGGGTGGCCCGCCTCGACGCCGAGGTGCGGGTGGTCGACGGGCGTCCGCGCTACCACCTCACCGGGTGCGCCCACCTCGTGGGCCGTGAGCACGAGTCGCTGCCGGTCGGCGAGGCCGTCGAACTCGGCTTCACCCCGTGCGCCGACTGCGCGCCGGACACCGCCCTGCTCGCCGACGCCGGCCGGCTCTGAGCGGCCCGGATCCGATGGACGACACGCTGACCGTGGCGGTCCGGGTGAAGCCCGGCTCCGCCCGCGCCCGCGTCGGCGGCCGATTCGACGGCCCGCACGGGCCCGCGCTGGTGGTCGCCGTCAACGCGCCGGCTGTGGACGGCCGGGCCACCGAGGCGGCCCGGCGAGCGCTGGCCGGGGCGCTGGGCGTCCGACCGGCTGCGGTGTCCCTGCGGGCGGGCGCGGCCAGCCGCGACAAGCTCTTCCTGGTCGAGGGTCCCGCACCGGAGCTGACCGAGGCGCTGCGCCGGCTGCGCGACGGGGCCGCCGGGTGACGTACGCCCGGGTCGGGCACCCGTGACGCCGGGGCTGGATCTCGCGCTGCTGCTCGGCGCGGCGGTGCTGCTGGTGGCGGTCGGGGCGGTGCGGCTGTCCACCCGGCTCGGGGTGCCGAGCCTCCTGGTCTACCTGGCCCTCGGCGTCGCCATCGGCGAGGCCGGGCTGGGCATCCGCTTCGACGACGCCGAGCTGACCCGGACCCTCGGCTTCTGCGCGCTCATCGTGATCATCGCCGAGGGCGGGCTGACCGCGCGGTGGAGCACACTGCGCCCGGTGCTTGGGCTCGCCGCCCTGCTCTCCACCGTCGGCGTGGTGGTCAGCATCCTGGTCGTCGGCCTCGCCGTGCACCTGCTGCTCGGGCTGGACTGGCGGTTGGCGCTGCTCTACGGGGCGGTGCTCTCCTCCACCGACGCGGCCGCGGTCTTCGCCACGCTGCGCCGGCTGCGCCTGCCGCCCCGCCTGGTGGCGACCCTCGAGGCCGAGTCGGGGATGAACGACGCCCCGGTCGTGCTGCTGGTGGTGCTGCTGTCCCGGGAGGGGATCACCCATCCGTGGTGGTACGAGACCGCCCTGGTGAGCTACGAGCTGGGCGTCGGCGCGGCCGTCGGTTTCGCGGCCGGCGTCGGCGGGCGGTGGGCGCTGCGGCACGCCGCCCTGCCGTCGGCGGGGCTCTACCCGATCGCGGCGGTCGGGCTGACCGTGTTCGCCTACGCCGCCGGCGCGGTGCTGCACGCCTCGGGCTTTCTCGCCGTCTACGTGGCGGGGGTGATCCTCGGCAACGCCCGGCTGCCGCACCGGCAGGCCATCCTCGGTTTCGCCGACGGGCTGGCCTGGCTGGCGCAGATCGGGCTGTTCGTGCTGCTCGGGCTGCTCGTCACGCCGAGCCGGCTGGGCTCGGCGGTGCTGCCGGCGGTGGTCGCCGGGCTGGCGCTGGTGCTGCTCGCCCGGCCGCTGTCGGTGGCGGCGTCCGCGCTGCCGTTCCGGTTCGGCCTGCGCGAGCAGGCGTTCCTGTCCTGGGCGGGGCTGCGCGGCGCGGTGCCGATCGTGCTCGCCACCATTCCGCTGTCGGAGCGGGTGCCCGGCGCCGACCGGCTCTTCGACTCGGTCTTCGTGCTGGTGGTGATCTTCACGCTGCTGCAGACCGGGACCCTCGCCCCGGTGGCCCGGCGGCTGCGGGTGACCGCCCCGGCCGAGGCGGCGGAGATCCGGGTGGAGACGGCCCCGCTGGAACGGATGCGCGCCGACCTGCTCCAGGTGGAGGTGCCGCCCGGTTCCCGGCTGGCCGGGGTGCACGTCGACGAGCTGCGGCTGCCGCTGGGCGCCTCGGTGACGCTGGTGCTGCGGGACGGGGCGGGCGTCGTGCCCGGCCCGGACTTCCGGCTGAAGACCGGCGACAGCCTGCTGATCGTGGCGACCGCCGGAGTGCGCGACGAGGCGGAGCGCCGGCTGCGGGCGGTCAGCCGGCGGGGCCGGCTGGCCCGCTGGTTTGGCGAGTACGGCGAGGATCGCGACGGTTGATCTGCTAGCGTTCCTTTTGCCCCGATAAGGTGCGACTCGGGGCCGAGCGGCGGTGCGTCGGAGCGGCACGTTGTCGGACGCCTGTACGTTCCGTATTCTTGCGAATCTCCGGAGTGCGCGGCCACGTCGCCGCGCGCCCCTTTTGTACTGGGGGCGCCGATGTCGGCGGCCCCTGTCCAGGCGCCGCGGTCCGCCGCGGTTCCGCGGCCGAGGGAGCGACGATGGCGAAGCCAGCCGAGACCAGGACCGCCGGCCGCAAGCCGGTGGCGAAGGCCACCCGCAGCGCGGCGGAGACCGAGAAGATCCGGGCGGCCCTGGCGGCGCGGCGTGACGAGTTGCGTGCCGAGTACGATCAGACGCTGAGTGAGATCACCGAGCTGCAGCGCGACCGGCTGACCGACTCGGCCGGGGACGACCAGGCCGACACCGGGACGAAGACGTTCGAACGCGAGCAGGAGATCTCACTCGCCAACAGCATCCTGGAACGGATCACGCAGGTCGAGCGGGCGTTGGAGCGGCTCGACGAGGGTGGCTACGGCTGGTGCGAGCGGTGCGGCAACCCGATCCCGGTGGAGCGGCTCGCCGCGTTCCCGTCGGCCACCCTCTGCGTGACGTGCAAGCAGCTGGAGGAGCGGCGCTGAGGCCCGCTCCCCGGCGGCCATGGGAGGCGGCGCGCGGGCGCCGCCGCGAGCGTCGATGGGGAGCAGATGTCCGAAGCACCGCCCGCCGGGTCCGGCAGCGCTGAGCCGGGAGGCGGCACGCCCCGCCGCCGGGCCGTCACCATCCTGCTCGGCGTCGCGCTGACCGCCCTCGTGGCCGACCTGGTCACCAAGCACCTCGCCCTGCTCACGCTGTCCGACCGCGAGCCGGTCAAGCTGCTCGGCGGCGCGGTCTACCTCACCCTGACCCGCAACAGCGGCGCGGCCTGGAGCATCGGCTCGGACCACACCTGGGTCTTCCCGCTGATCACCCTCGGCGTGGTCGGCTGGATCCTCTGGATGGCCCTGCGGCTGCGTTCGCTGCCCTGGGCGATCTCGCTCGGCCTGGTGCTCGGCGGGGCGCTGGGCAACCTCACCGACCGGATCTTCCGCGCCCCGGGCTGGTTCGTCGGGCACGTGGTCGACATGGTCAGCCTCTTCGACCCGTACGGCCGGGTCTGGCCGGTGTTCAACCTGGCCGACAGCGCCCTGGTCTGCGGCGTGGTGCTCGCCGTCGTGCTGGAGTTGACCGGCCGCCAGCGCGACGGCAGCCGGATCGGCAAGGACGGGGCCACCGGGGCGACGGCGCCGGCCGACGCGGGGCAGCGGGAGCGGGCATGACCTCCGCCTTCGCCGCCGGCGGCGACCACCGTTCCCTGCCCCTGCCCGACGGCCTCGACGGCACCCGGCTCGACCAGGCGGTGTCGCGGCTCTTCGGGCTCTCCCGCACCGCCGCCGCGGCCCTGGTCGACGCCGGCGACGCGCTGGTCGACGGGGTGGTCCGGGCCAACTCGTACAAGGTCAGGGCCGGCTCCTGGCTGGAGGTGACCCTGCCCGCCCCGGCCGCCCCGCCCACCGTGGTGCCGCAGGCGGTCCCCGGGCTGCGGGTCGTGCACGCCGACGACGACATCGTGGTGGTGGACAAGCCGGTCGGCGTCGCCGCGCACCCGAGCCCCGGCTGGACCGGCCCCACGGTGATCGGCGCGCTGGCCGCGATCGGGCACCGCATCTCCACCAGCGGCGCCGCCGAGCGGCAGGGCGTGGTGCACCGGCTCGACGTGGGCACCACCGGGATCATGGTGGTGGCCAAGAGCGAGCAGGCGTACACGGCGCTGAAGCGGGCGTTCAAGTACCGCGAGGTCGAGAAGCGCTACCACGCCGTGGTGCAGGGGCACCTCGACCCGCTGCGGGGCACCATCGACGCCCCGATCGACCGGCACCCCACCCACGACTACCGCTGGGCGGTGGTCTCCGGCGGCAAGCCGAGCATCACCCACTACGACACGGTGGAGGCGTTCCCGGCGGCGAGCCTGGTCGACGTCCGGCTGGAGACCGGCCGCACCCACCAGATCCGGGTGCACTTCTCCACCCTGCGGCACCCGTGCGTGGGCGACCTCACCTACGGGGCGGACCCCACCCTCTCCGCCCGGTTGGGCCTGACCCGACAGTGGCTGCACGCCCGCTCGTTGAGCTTCCTGCACCCCCGTACGGGGGACGAGGTGCGCTTCGTCAGCGACTACCCTGACGACCTGGGCCGGGCGCTCGAGATCCTCCGCGACTGAGCGTCGCCCCACCGCCAGACGATTCGACGAGGGGGACCCGCACCGTGCGCGCCGGCGACCCGCTGCGGCGATGGGACCAGCCACCGCTGTCCCGGCTGGCCGGCGCCGTGACCCGGCCCGGCGCCGGTCCGGCCCGGCCGCGGGTGCTCACCACGGTCGCGCTGCTCTCCTGCGCCGCCGTGCTGCTCACCGCCGTGTGGGCCGGCGACGACCGCCCGACCGGTGACCGCACCGTCGGCGAGGTGACCCGGGTCGGGGTGGCCCACGGCGACTCGATCCCCGGCTACGTCCGCGCCGCCGCCGCCGACCTGGCCGCGCTGCCGCCCGCCGCCCCGGCGGCCGGCGACGGGACGTACGCCCTGGTCTCCCTCTCGTCCTACCTGGCCCCGCAGGGGGCGGCGGCGATCCTCGGCGACGTGCCGGTCGCCACCGTCCTCGGGCGGGTGCCGCTCACCGACCGGCAGACCGAGATCGTCCGGATCCCCGCGCAGCGGGTGCCCGACGACGTGGTCGCCGGGATGGCCGAGGTCGCCGCCCGCAAGGAGCGGGAGGCCGCCGACTACCGCGCCCGGTCCGCCGCGCTGACCGGCGGCGGGCAGGCCGAGCGCGAGCTGCGGCAGGTGTACGACAGCGGCGCCGAGGTGTCGGCGGCGGAGGCGGCCGCGTACCGCTCCGGCTGCGCCTGCCTCTACGCCGCGGTGGTCCGCGCCGAGCCGGTGGCCCTGCGCCGCCTGGCCGCCCGGCCCGGGGTGCGGGCGGTCGACCCGGCACCCGAGGTAACCCGGCTCGACCGGACCGTCTTCACGCCGCCGCTGCCCGAGCAGCGGGAGGTCGCGCACCCGCCGGCCGACGCCGGCCTCGTCGCGGGAGCGGCCACGGGGGGAGGCGACCGGGGCACGCCCTCGACCCCGCCGGTGGGCGAAACGTCGGAACCCGCACCCGAGGTGACGGATTCGTCACCGGTCCGGACCGGCCCGGCATCCGGCGGAATCCCGCCGCCGACCCCGCCCACCTCGGCAGACGCCGCCGCCGGCGGGACCGGGGCGCCGGCCGGGTGACGGTGGGCAGGGCCGAAGGTGCGCGGACGGGTGTGGTCCGAATAGGGTTTCGTTCGTAGCCTGTCAGGCGGACGTCGATGGTGCTGGGAGGGCGAGCCGTGGAGGGCAGCGAGACCGGCTGGGCACAGCCGGCCGAACCAGCACCGCGGTGGCGGGCGCTGCTCGACCGGGCCCGGCACGGCGGTCGACCGGCCGAGCAGACCGAGACCGACCGGCGCGAGGTGCCGCCGGCCCCGCCCGAGCCGCTGCCGCGCCGGTCGTCGGGGAACGGCTACGCCGCGCGGGTGCCGGCCATCGGGCGGGCCCCCGAGCCGCCGCACGGCGCGGAGCCCGGCCCGCCGGGGTACGGCACGGAATACGGCCGCCCGGCCGACGCGGGGTACGGCCGCCCGGCCGACGCCGGATACGGCCAACCCGCCGACTCGGGGTACGGCCGCCCCGCCGACGGGGGGTACGGCCGCTCGGCGGACGCCGGGTACGGCCGCTCGGCCGACGCGGGGTACCGGGCCGAGGCCACCTACCGGGTCGAGCCGGCCTACCGGGTGGACCCGGCCGAGCCGGCCTACCGGGTGGACCCGGGCTACCCGGCCGAGCCGGAGCACCGCGAGCCGCCGGCCCACCGGCCCGAGCCGGCCCACGTCGTGCCGACGCAGCGGCGCGGGCACGAGCCGGTCGAGTCGCGCTACGCGCTGCTGGACAACGGCTACCGGCACCAACCGCCCCCGGCCGAGTCCCGGTACGCCCCCCTGCTCGACGGCGGCTACCGCCCCGAGCCCGCCTACCAGCAGCCGCCCCCGGCGGCGCCCGCCCCGCCCCCGGTCGCCGAGCGGGGCTACCCGGCCCGCGTCGAGTGGCGCCCGCGCGGGGCGGAGAGCGAGTCGGAGCGCGCCGCCGGGGTGCTCCGCCGCGACCTGGGCACCCCGCGGGTGCTCGCGTTCGCCAACCCCAAGGGCGGCGTGCACAAGACCACCGCCACCGTGCTGGCCGCGGCGACCGTCGGCAGCGTGCGCGGGCGGGGCGTGCTGGCCTGGGACGACAACGAGCTGCGCGGCACCCTCGGGCTGCGCGCCGGCAGCGCCCGGCACGCCCGCACCATCCGGCACCTGGTCGGCGACCTCGCGCACATCGAGATCAAGGAGGGCGCGGAGCTGCTGGAGCACCTCGACGACTACCTGCGGCACGCCTCCGACGGCTCGTACGACGTGCTGGCCGGCGAGGAGAGCCCCCGGTTCGCCCAGCGGCTCGACCAGTTCACCGTCCGGCGGGTGCTGGAGCTGCTGCGGCGCACCCACGACGTGATCTGCGTGGACACCGGCAACAACGTGGAGAGCGCCAACTGGCGTACCGTCATGCAGGCGGCCGACCAGCTCGTGGTGACCACGGTGCCGCGCGAGGACGCCGCGTTCAGCGCCGACTGGATGCTGGACCTGCTGCACGAGGTGGGCATGGGCGAGCTGGCCGACAACGCGGTCACCCTGATCTCCTGTCCCACGCCGGGCCGCTCCCCGTTGCAGGACGACCTGGAGCGCCACTTCGCCACCCGCACCCGCGCCGTCGCCGTGGTGCCGTACGACCCGGCGCTGGAGACCGGCTCCTCGATCGAGTACCAGCAGCTCCAGCAGGAGACCCGGCAGGCGTGGCTGAAGGCCGCCGCGGTGATGCTGGAACCGTTCGCCCGGTGAGCGGGTGTGCCGCCACCGGCCACCCGCGCCGCAGCCCGGCCTGAGAGGATCACGGGGTGAGCGCGGACACCCCCGAACCCGACCGGCCCGGCCGCCGACCCGACGAGCCGGCCGCCCCGGCACCGGCAGCCCCGGCGGAGCCCGCCGCCCCGGCCGAGGACGCCCCCGCCGGCCCGTACGCCGCCCGGGAGGTCGACCAGCAGGTCGCGCGGGAGGCCGGCCCGTACGCCCCGCCGACGGCGGGCGCCGCGAGCCCGTACGACGGCCCCGGCGCGTTCCCCTACGGCCCGGGCGCCGTCTACGGAGTGGGCCAACCGGTCCCGCCCGCCGAGCCCGAGCTGCCGCGTCGCCGGGCGGTGCGGCTCGCGGCGGGCGCGGGGCTCGCGCTGACCGTCCTGGGGGTGCCGCTCGGGCTGCTCTGGGCCGCGCTCGCCCCGGACACCCCGGTGCTCAAGGTCCCCGACGGCGCGATCTACGCCGAGCCGCAGCCGGAGCAGCCGGTCGCCGCCGACGGCTGGTTCAGCCTGCTCGGGCTGGGCTTCGGGGTGCTCGCCGCGCTCGCGCTGTGGTTCGTGCTGCGCCGCGTGCGGGGGCCCGTCGGCCTGCTCGCCACCGTGCTCGGCGCGTTCGGCGCGGCGCTGGTCGCCTGGCAGGTGGGCCGGCGGATCGGGCTGGCCGGCTACCAGCGGCTGCTGGCGACCGCCCCGGACGGCCAGGCCTTCAGCAAGCCGGCGGACCTGCGGGCCGGCGGGATCGACCTGATCTTCGGCGTGCTGCCGGTGCCGCACGGCAACCTGCTGCTGCCCGCCTTCGGCGCGGCCGTGGCGTACACCCTGCTGGCGGGCTGGTCCCGCTGGCCGTCGCTGCGCCCGGAGCCCGAGCCCGGCGCGCCCGGAGTCAGTTGGGAGTCGGCGGGGAGGCCAGCTCCGCCAGCGGCACCGGAACCGCCCGCACCTGGCGCAGCAGCGCCGCCTCACGGTTGAGCAGCCGCAGCTCGGCGCGGAGCCGGGCGGCGGTGTCGTCGATGGCGAGCAGCCGCTGGCGGTCGGCCACCGTCAGCGCCGCCGTCGCGGCGACCAGGTGGGAGAGCACCGTCGGGTCCTCCGGCAACTGCTCGGACAGCTCCTCCGGGTCGGCCCGGATCAGTCCCAGGTACTGCCGGAAGACCGAGATCACCCGGGCGGCGAGCAGGTCGGCGACCTCGTCCGGCCCGTCCGGCTCCGGCAGCCACTCCACCTCCGCGGTGAGGTAGGGCGCGGTCTCGCGGTCGACGTCGGTGACGCGGAACCGGCGCCGGCCCACCGTGACGATGTCGAAGCCCCCGTCGGGGCGCTCGGTGACCTGCCGCAGCTCGGCCGTGCAGCCCACCTCGTGCAGGGTGACGTCGCCACCGCCGGGCACCGGCCGGCCGTCCGGGGCGGTGGGGGCGACCTCCCAGCCGGCCTGGATGGCCACCACGCCGAACTCGCGTGGGGCGCCTTCGGGGAGCCCGACCAGGTGCCGGACCAGGGCTCGGTAACGCTCCTCGAATATGTGCAGTGGCAGCACCAGACCGGGGAAGAGGACCGTCCCGAGCGGAAATACCGGCAGCCGCGCAGTCACGCGTCGAGGGTAGCCCGATCCCGGCGCGGCGGCGTGTCCCGGCTCACCGTCCCGGCGTACGGGCGGCAGCGGTCGGCGTCCGGGCCGGCCGCCTAGACTCGCAAGGGTGTTGAACCGGATCGACCTGCGCGGCGGCGTCCGCGACCCGCGCCGCCTGCTGCCCCGTGCCCAGCTCGACGTCTCCGTGGCCGTCGAGAGGATCCGCCCGCTCGTGGAGGCGGTCCGGGAGCATGGTTACCCGGCGATCCGGGAGGCCAGCGAGCGGTTCGACGGGGTCTCGCCCGAGGTGCTGCGGGTGCCCGGCGAGGCGATCGCCGAGGCGGAGGGGACCCTCGACCCCGCGGTGCGCACCGCGCTCCTGGAGTCGATCACGCGGGCCCGCAAGGTGCACGCCGACCAGCGGCGCACCGACCACACCACCCAGGTGGTGCCGGGCGGCACGGTGACCGAGCGCTGGGTGCCGGTCGACCGGGTCGGCCTCTACGTCCCCGGTGGCCTGGCGATGTACCCGTCGACCGTGGTGATGAACGTGGTGCCGGCCCAGGCGGCCGGGGTCCGCTCCCTGGTCGTGGTCAGCCCGCCGCAGAAGGACAACGGCGGCCTGCCCGATCCCCGGGTGCTCGCCGCGTGCGCCCTGCTCGGCGTCGACGAGGTCTACGCCGTCGGCGGCGCCCAGGCTGTCGCGATGCTCGCGTACGGGGCGGCCGTCGACGCCGGGGGCGACGCGCACTGCGACCCCGTCGACATGATCACCGGCCCGGGCAACATCTGGGTGACCGCCGCCAAGCGGCTGCTGCGCGGCGTCGTCGGCATCGACGCCGAGGCCGGCCCGACCGAGATCGCCATCCTGGCCGACGACACCGCCGACCCGGCGCACGTCGCGGCCGACCTGATCAGCCAGGCCGAGCACGACCCCCTCGCCGCCAGCGTGCTGGTCACCCCGTCGGTCGCGCTGGTCGACGCGGTCGAGCGGGAGTTGGCCCGGCAGGTGCCGGCCACCAAGCACGCCGAGCGGGTCACCACCGCGCTGACCGGCGAGCAGAGCGGCGTGGTCCTGGTCGACGACCTCGACGCCGGGCTGCGGGTGGTCGACGCCTACGCGGCCGAGCACCTGGAGATCCAGACCCGGGACGCCCGCGAGTGGGCGCTGCGCGTGCGTAACGCCGGGGCGATCTTCGTCGGCGCCTGGTCGCCGGTGTCGCTCGGCGACTACTGCGCCGGCTCCAACCACGTGCTGCCCACCGGGGGCTGCGCCCGGCACTCCTCCGGGCTCTCCGTGCAGTCCTTCCTGCGCGGCATCCACCTGGTGGAGTATTCGCAGGAGGCGCTGCGCGAGGTGGCCCCGCACGTGGTCACCCTCGCAGGAGTGGAGGACCTGCCCGCGCACGGGCAGGCGGTCAGCGTGCGCTTCCCGGGGACGGCGTCGTGAGCGGGCTCGACGACCTGCCGATCCGGGACGACCTGCGCGGGCTCACGCCGTACGGGGCGCCGCAGCTCGACGTCGCGGTGCGGCTGAACACCAACGAGAACTCCTACCCGGTGCCCGAGCCGGTGGTGGACGCCATCGGCAAGGCCCTCGCGGCGGAGCTGCGCGACCTCAACCGCTACCCGGACCGCGACGCCGTGGCGCTGCGCGCCGACCTCGCCGGCTACCTGGGCCACGGGCTCACCGTCGAGCAGGTGTGGGCGGCCAACGGCTCCAACGAGATCCAGCAGCAGCTGCTCCAGGCGTTCGGCGGGCCGGGGCGTACCGCGCTCGGCTTCACCCCGGCGTACTCGATGCACCCGCTGCTGGCGCTCGGCACCGGCACGCGCTGGGTGCCGGCCCGGCGCGGCGTCGACTTCGGGCTGACCGCCGACGAGGCGGTCGCCCAGGTCCGCGCGCACGCCCCGGACGTGGTCTTCCTCTGCTCGCCGAACAACCCGACCGGCACGGCGCTCGACCCGGCCGTGGTCGCCGCCGTGCTGGACGTCGCGCCCGGCATGGTGGTCGTCGACGAGGCGTACGCCGAGTTCGCCCGCCCCGGCACGGTCAGCGCGCTGGCGGTGCTGCCCGGGCACCCGCGGCTGGTGGTGACCCGGACGATGAGCAAGGCGTTCGGGTTCGCCGGCGGCCGGCTGGGCTACCTGGCCGCCGACCCGGCGGTGGTGGCGGCGGTGCAGCTGGTCCGGCTGCCGTACCACCTCTCGGCGCTGACCCAGGCCGCGGCCCGGGCGGCGCTGGCGCACCGCGACGCCCTGCTCGGCACGGTGGCCGCGATCATGCGGCAGCGCGACCGGATCGTGGCGGAGCTGCGGGGCCGGGGGCTGCGGGTCGCGGACAGCGACGCCAACTTCGTGCTGTTCGAGGTCGGGGGCGACCAGGCCGCCGCCTGGCGCACCCTGCTCGACGCCGGCGTGCTGGTCCGCGACGTCGGCCTGCCCGGCTGGCTGCGGGTCACCGCCGGCACCCCCGCCGAGACCGACGCCTTCCTCGCCGCCATGGAGAAGATCTAGTGGGAGCGCGAGGAGTGAGCTTGCGAGCCCCGCAGTCGCGACCGAGAGGCAGACAATGAGCCGGACCGCCCGGGTGGAGCGGATCACCAAGGAGACCAAGGTCCTCGTCGAGATCGACCTCGACGGCACCGGCCGCGCCGAGATCGGCACCGGGGTGGGCTTCTACGACCACATGCTGCACCAGATCGCCCGGCACGGCGGCTTCGACCTGACGGTGCGCACCGTCGGCGACCTGGAGATCGACGCCCACCACACGATGGAGGACACCGCGCTCGCCCTGGGCGCCGCGTTCGACCAGGCGCTGGGCGACAAGGCCGGCATCCGGCGGTACGGCTCCGCCACCGTCCCGATGGACGAGGTCCTCGTCCGGGCCGCGGTCGACCTCTCCGGCCGCCCGTACGTGGTGCACGACGAGCCGGCGCTCGCGCCGTACATCGGGCCTGTCTACCCGACCAGCATGACCCGGCACATCTGGGAGTCCTTCGGCCAGGCGGCCCGGATCACCCTGCACGTGGACGTGCTGCGAGCGGCCCGCCCCGGCGGGCACCCGGACGCCCACCACGTGGTGGAGGCGCAGTTCAAGGCCGTCTCGCGCGCGCTGCGCGAGGCCACCGCGATCGACCCGCGCGCCGCGGGCGCGATCCCCAGCACGAAGGGTGCTCTCTGATGGGCGCGAGGAAGGCGGCACGGCGGAGCCCCGCAGCCGCGGACGGAGGGCGGAGTTGATGGGCGGGGTCCTGCCGACGTTGCTGCTGATCCTGGCCGGTGTGCTGGTGGGCGGCACCTGGTCGCTGCACAAGCAGGGCGCGCCGCGCGGCGCGGTGGTCGTGACCGCGCTGCTCGCCGTGCTGGCCACGGCCGGCGGCGTGCTCTGGCTGCTGCCCGGGGACGGCTCGTGAGCCGGCGGCTCGTCGGGCCGGCCGCGGCGCGGCCCCGAGCCGTCGCCCGGGGCGGCGAGGTGGCGGCATGAGCAACGTGGTGGTGCTCGACTACGGGTCGGGCAACCTGCGCTCGGCGGAGCGGGCCCTGGCCCGCGCCGGCGCGGACGTGACGGTGACCGACGACCTGACCGCCGCCGCCGAGGCGGACGGGCTGGTGGTGCCGGGCGTGGGCGCGTTCGCCGCCTGCATGGCCGGCATCGAGGCGCTCGGCGCCGGGCCGGTGATCGCGGAGCGCGTCGCCGCGGGGCGTCCGGTGCTGGGCATCTGCGTCGGCATGCAGGTGCTCTTCGAGCACGGTGACGAGCACGGCGTGGTGACCAAGGGCCTCGGGCTGCTCCCCGGCGGGGTGACGAGGCTGGCCGCCGACCGCCTGCCGCACATGGGCTGGAACACGGTGTCGGCGCCGGCCGGGTCGGTGCTCTTCGCCGGGCTGCCCGCCGACAGCCGGTTCTACTTCGTGCACTCGTACGCCGTCGGCGACCCGGGGGCCCTGGCCGCCGCCGGCGCCACGGTCACCACCGCCCACCACGGGACCGACTTCGTGGCGGCCGTGGAGCGGGGCGCGCTGTGCGCGGCGCAGTTCCACCCGGAGAAGTCCGCCGACACCGGTGCCGCGCTGCTGGGCAACTGGCTCGCCACGCTCTCCACCGGTGACTGAGCGCCCGTCCGCCCCCGCCCGTCGGCGGGGCACGTCGTGAGCAAGGAGCGGGCCCGTCGCCGGGCGGCCCGGGAGGCCGAGGCGGCCCGGGACCGGGTAGTCCGGGAGCGGCGGGCGGCCCGGCGGGCGCGCCGGCGGGCGCTGGTCCGCCGGATCACGCCCACGCTGCGGCGGCGGCGTACCGGCCGGCTGCCCCGGCACAGCCGCGGCGAGCGGGCCGCGATCGTGCTGCTGACCCTGGCGGCGATGGTCCTGATCTGGTCGCTCGTGGACGACCTGGCGCTGCGGATCGCGCTGGTCGTGCTGTTGCTGCTCGTACTGCCGGCGATCGTGGTGATCGCCCTGGACCGTCGCACCTGACCCGAGGAGAAGAATCGTGAGCCTCACCCTGTTGCCCGCCGTGGACGTCGCCGACGGCCAGGCCGTCCGGCTCGTGCAGGGCGCCGCCGGCAGCGAGACGACGTACGGCGACCCACTGGAGGCCGCGCTGGCCTGGCAGCGGGACGGTGCCGAGTGGATCCACCTGGTCGACCTCGACGCGGCGTTCGGACGGGGCTCCAACGCGCACCTGCTGGCCGAGGTGGTGCGCCAGCTCGACGTGAAGGTGGAGCTTTCCGGCGGCATCCGCGACGACGAGTCGTTGCAGGCCGCGCTCGGTACCGGCGCGGCCCGGGTGAACATCGGCACCGCGGCCCTGGAGGACCCGGTCTGGTGCGACCGGATCTGCGGCGAGTACGGCGACCGGGTGGCGATCGGGCTCGACGTGCGGGGCCGTACCCTCTCCGCCCGGGGCTGGACCCGCGACGGCGGCGACCTCTACGAGGTGCTGGAGCGGCTGGACAAGGCCGGCGCGGCGCGGTACGTGGTCACCGACATCACCAAGGACGGCACCATGCGCGGGCCGAACCTGGACCTGCTGCGCGAGGTCTGCGCGCGCACGGACGCCCCGGTGATCGCCTCCGGTGGCGTCTCCACCCTGGACGACCTGCGGGCGCTGGCCACCCTGGAGCCGATCGGCGTGGAGGGCGTGATCGCCGGCAAGGCGCTCTACGCGGGCGCGTTCACCGTCGCGCAGGCGCTGGACACCCTGGCCGCGGCGTGACCGCCACCCGGCTCGGCTCCGGCGGCCCCTGGGAGTCCGTGTACGGCTACTCCCGGGTGGTCCGGGCCGGCGACCTGGCCTGGACCGCCGGGTGCACCTCCACCGTGGACGGCGTGGTCACCCACGTCGGGGACGCCGCGGCGCAGACCGCGCAGGCCCTGCGGATCGCCCTGGACGCGCTCGCCGAGGTCGGCGCGGCGCCCGGCGACGTGGTCCGCACCCGGATGTACGTCACCGACCGCGCGTACGCCGACGAGGTGGGTCGGGCGCACAACGCGGTCTTCGGAGCGGTCCGCCCGGCCGCCACGATGGTGGTGGTCGCCGGCCTGCTGGATCCGGACCACCTCGTGGAGGTGGAGGTGGAGGCGTACCTCGGCGACCGCTGAGCGCAGCCGGGGCATTCCGCTCCGGACGGCCGTGCGCGACCCGCCGTCCGGTCCTCGACCGACCCGGCCCGCCGGTGCCAGACTGACCCGGTGAACGGGGCGGCCGTCGGTCGGGACACGGTGGTCGACCGCGCCTGGCGGGCTCTGGACGAGGGCCGGTCGGTGCTGGTGGAGGGCCCTGCCGGGATCGGCAAGACCGTCGTGCACCGGGCGCTGCTGGCCGCGGCCGGCCGGGCCGGCTGGCTGGTGCTGGCCTGCGCGCCGACGGAGACGGAGGCGGCGCTGCCGTTCGCGGCGCTCGCCGACCTGCTGGCCCCGCTCGCCGCCCGGGTGCCCGAGCTGCCCGCGCCGCAGCGCGCGGCGCTCGGCGGGGTGCTGCTCGCCGGCGACGAGGTGGCGCAGCCGGTCGACGAGCGGACGGTCGGCGCGGCCACCCGGTCGCTGCTGGACGCCGCCGCCGACCCGGCCGCGCCGCGGCTGTTGCTGGCCGTCGACGACGCCCCGTGGCTCGACCCGCCGAGCGAGCGCGCGCTGCGGTTCGCGGTGCGCCGGCTGGTGCCCCGGGTCGCCGTCCTGGTCACCGCCCGCGCCGAACCCGCCGGGACGGAGCCGGCCCCGCTCGGGCTCGACCGCGGCGCCGCCGGCGCCCGACTCGACCGGGTGTCCCTCGGCCCGCTCGGCGTGGGGGCGCTGCACCACGTGCTGCACAACGAGACCGGGACGGCGCTGCCCCGGCCCCTGCTGGTGCGGATCGCCGAGGAGTCCGGGGGTAATCCGCTGCTCGCCATCGAGTTGGCCCGGGCGGTCCTGCGGATGCCGCAGCTGCCGGCGCCCGGTGCCGACCTGCCGGCCGCGCCGTCGCTGCGGCAGCTCGTCGCCGAGCGGGTGGCCGCCCTGCCGCCGGACACCCGGCACGCGATCCGGCTGGTCGCTCTCTCCGGCCTGCCCACCGTGGCGGGGCTGGCCCGGGCCGGGGTCCCGGCGGCCGCCCTCGACCCGGCCGAGGAGGCCGGCCTGGTCGCGGTGCGCGGGGAGGAGGTCGTGTTCACCCACCCCGTCTACGCGGCCGCCGTTCGCGACGACGTGCCGCCGGGGGTGCGCCGCCGGTCGCACCGGCTGCTGGCCGACACCGCGACCGACCCGGACGAGCGGGCCCGGCAGCTGGCCCGGTGCGTCGCCGGCCCCGACCCGGCGGCGGCGGCCGAGATCGCGGCGGCAGCCGCGCGCCAACGCAGCCGGGGGGCACCGGAGACGGCGGCCGGGCTGTACGACAGCGCGGCCCGGCTCGCCCCGCCGGGCGCGCCCGGCGGGCACGCGCGGTGGCGACTGGCCGCCGCGGAGTGCCGGTTCGACAGCGGCGACTACCCGGCCGCGAAGGTTGCCGCCGACCGCGCGGCCGAGGAGCTGACCGGGCCGGCGCGCGCCGAGGCGCTGCTGCTGCGGGCGGTCGTCGCGTGGAGTTCCGACGAGCCGCCGGAGGCGGTCCGGGCGGTGGCCGACCGGGCGCTCGACGCCGCCCCGCCCGGCTCGTCGCTGGCGGGGCGGATCCACGCGCACCTCAGCCTGTTCCGGGACGCGCCGGACCCGGCCCGGCGGCACGCGGAGGCGGCGGTCGCCCTGCTGGCCGACCGCCCGGACGACCGCCCGGTGCACGCCGCGGCGCTGCTGCTGCTCTTCTTCAACGAGGTGCGCGCCGGGCTGCCGGCCCGCGCCGACCTGCTGGACCGGGGGCTGGCGCTGGAGGGGGAGGAACCGTCCTGGCTGGCGGGCATCGTGCCGGCTGCCTGGTGGAAGGCGGTGGACGAGCACGGGCGGGCCCGCGACCGGCTGCACCGGATGCTGGAGCGGGCCGCCGCCCGCGGCGACGAGCCCTCCCAGCACGAGCTCCTCTGCCACCTCGGGGAGACCGAGCTGCTCGCCGGGCGCTATCCGGCCGCCGCGGCGCACATCGCCGCCGCCCGCGAACTGGGCGAGCAGTACGGCAGCGACTCGGCCGGCGAACACTGGCTGGACGGGCTGCTCCACGCGTACCGGGGCGAGCTGGCCGAGGCCGCCCGCGTCGCCGAGGACGGGCTGCGCCGGGCCGCCGAGCTGGACGACCGTTGGCGGCGGCGGATCTACGCCCAGCTGGCCGGCTTCGCCGCGCTGACCGGTGGCCGGCTGCCGGCCGCCGCCCGGCACTACGGCGAGCTGGCCGCGACCGTCGACGAGCTGGGCCTGGTCGAGCCGATCGCCCAGCGCTTCGAGCCGGACTGGCTGGAGGCCTGCGTCGGCGCGGGTGACCTGGTCACCGCCGAGGCGGTGCTGGACCGGCTGGCCGCCCGGCACCGGCGGCTGCCGCGGCCGTGGACCACGCTGGGCCTGGCCCGCAGTCGGGCCCTGCTCGCCGGCGCCCGGGGCCGGGACCCGTCGGACGCCCTGGCGGAGCTGGCCGCCGCCCGGGCCGCGGTGCCCGCCGACGTGCTGCCCCTGGACCGGGCCCGTTGCCTGCTGGTGGCCGGGGTCGCGTACCGGCGGGTGCGGCGCCGCCGCGAGGCGCGGGAGGCGCTGGTCGCGGCGGCCACCGAGTTCGAGGCGCTCGGGGCGGCCGCCCTGGCGGCCCGGGCCCGCGCGGAAGCGGGCCGCACCGGCGGCCGCCCGCCCGCGCCCCGCCAGCTCACCGGCACGGAACGCGAGGTGGCCCGGCTCGCCGCCGCCGGTCGCACCAACCGCGTCATCGCCGACACGCTGTTCATCAGCCCGAAGACGGTCGAGGCGAACCTCGCGCGGATCTACCGCAAGCTCGGGGTTGCCAGCCGTGCCGAACTCGGTGCCGCGATGGCCCGCGCGGCCGACGGCGAAGGGTAGGGAAACACCCGATTACCCCGGCGTCGGGCGGGCCTAGCGTCGACGCATGGCCACCCGACTCTTCGTCCTCGAACGCTACGACCGCGTTCCGGGGGAGTGCGCCGACGTGCCGGCCGGCGCGCTGAGCACCGGCGTCACCCGGCTGCGGGGCGCGCTGCGGATCCCGGCCGACGACGTGGCGCTGGCGCTGGTCGAGGGGCCCGACGCGGAGACGGTGGCCGAGGCGGCCGCCGCCGCCGGCTGGCGTGTCGACCGGCTGGCCCCGGCCGAGTGGATCACCGTGCCGGACGCCCCGGCGCCGTGGAGTGGAGGAGACCGACCGTGACCGTACCGAAGCAGATCCGTCGTCACCGGCGGTCCGTGCTGCTGCTGGCCGGGCTGCTCGCAACGGCCGGGCCGGTGGCCGGCTGCGGGGATACGGAGGAGACCCCGCCCGTCGCCGGTGTCGAGGCGACCCCGGAGGCGGTGGTCGCCGGGACCCTGGCCGCCGAGCCTTCCCCGACGCCGGCGGCGTCGGCCCCGGACCCGTGCGCGCTCGTGTCCCGGCGGGAGGCCGAACAGCTCGCCGGCACCCCGCTGGAGGAGGGTCAGCCGGTGCGGGAGACCTGCACCTACACCGGGCCGACCAGCGGGCCGACGGCCCAGGTGGAGATCTTCGTGGGCGAGGGCGCGAGGAAATTCCTGGACATCGAGCGGGACCTCGGCCACGAGCTGCGGCCGCTGGCCGGGGTCGGCGACGAGGCGTACGCGAGCCACGAGGCCGTCTTCGTGCACCGGTCGGGGGTCTGGGCGTCGGTGCGCCTGGTGCGGCTCAACGACCCGGCGGAGAACCGCGCGCCGCTGGAGCGGGTGGCCCGTACGGTGGCGGGACGGCTCTGAGCGGTGGGCGGGATGCTCGTCCGGGCGTGCGGAGGGGCACCCTCCGGACACCTCCGGCAGGGCGGGGAACCCGTGGCGACGGCGGTGGTCGGCCTCACAGGGCCGGTCAGCGCCGTCACCGGGAAGGATAGGCTCGCGGCATGACGGTGGCGGTACGCGTGATCCCGTGTCTGGACGTGGACGCCGGGCGGGTGGTCAAGGGGGTCAACTTCCTCGACCTGCGCGACGCCGGCGACCCGGTGGAGCTGGCCGCGGTGTACGACCGGGCCGGCGCGGACGAGCTGACCTTCCTCGACGTCACCGCCTCCTCCAGCGACCGCGGCACCATGCTCGACGTGGTTCGCCGCACCGCGGAGTCGGTCTTCATCCCGTTGACCGTCGGCGGCGGCATCCGGCAGGTCGCCGACGTCGACACCCTGCTGCGGGCCGGCGCGGACAAGGTCGGGGTGAACACCGCCGCGATCGCCCGCCCCGAGCTGATCGCCGAGATCGCCGACCGGTTCGGCCGGCAGGTGCTGGTGCTCTCGCTCGACGTGCGGCGCGCGCCGGCCGGCACCACGCCCAGCGGCTTCGAGGTGACCACCCACGGCGGCCGGCGCGGCACGGGGCTGGACGCGGTCGACTGGGCCCGGCGGGGCGCCGAGCTGGGCGCGGGGGAGATCCTGCTCAACTCGATGGACGCCGACGGCACCAAGGCCGGCTTCGATCTCGAACTCATCGGCGCGGTGCGCCGGGTGGTCGACGTGCCGGTGGTGGCCAGCGGTGGCGCGGGCGAGGTGGCGCACTTCGCGCCGGCCGTCGGCGCCGGCGCGGACGCGGTGCTCGCCGCCAGCGTCTTCCATTTCGGGGAGCTGACCGTCGCCGAGGTCAAGGACGCGCTGCGCGGAGCCGGCCACCCGGTCCGCTGACCGGGGCCCGGGTCGTCGGGCGGGGTCAGTCCGGGCGGGACCGGTTCTCGGGGGAGCGCCGGGGCGCCGGGATCGACCGCACCACGTATTCCTGGACGGCCGCGGCGTGCTCCTCCTCGTCGAGGTGCCACTCCGCGCTGACCGGGGTGTGCCGCCGGCTGAGCACGCCCTGCACCGTGTCCACCGTCGTGGCCAGCCCGGCGCTCGGTCGGGTGCGCCAGAGCCGTTCACCGTCGGCGGTGATCCGGAACCAGCCGTCGGTGACGCTGACCAGCCCGGCTCCGACGAGGCGGCGGACCGCCGCCTCCACCTCGTGTCGCTCGGGGATCGCCTGGTTGAGGTGGTCGGCGGTGGAGAGCACGTCGGCGAGGCGCACGCCCTCGGGCCGGCGGCTGGACGCGGCCCGGCGGTGCCGGCCGGCACCGCTGGCGATCACCAGCGAGACGAAGATCCAGGCATCGGTCCAGCGCCAACCGTTCTCCCCCATGCCAGGATTCTGCCGGGCGTGGCGGCCGAAGGGAACACCGAGGACGGGCGGGCCTCCCGGAACAGGGGTTCGTGGCCGCCTGCGGACGAGGTCTCGCGGTGGGGTCGGTCGCCGGGAGTGCCCGTCGCGGCGGAGCGGTCGGGTCGCCCGGAGCGGAGTGACCGGTCCGGGCCGGGAGGGTCCGGGGCGCCGGGAGTCGTTCGCCGCGGTGGGACCGGTCAGGCCGCGGGGAGCGGCTCGACCCGGCCCGGGGCGACCTCCGCCGGCTCGGGGACGGTGAACAGCGGCAGGAAGACCTGGGTCAGCGGGCCGATGGCTAGCGCGTAGGCGACCGTGCCGACGCCGACCGTCCCGCCGAGCAGCCAGCCGAGCGCCAGCACGGTGACCTCGATGACGGTGCGGACCAGCCGGATCGACCGGCCGGGCCGCCGGGCGACGTAGCCGGTCATCAGGCCGTCGCGGGGGCCGGGGCCGAGGCGGGCGCCGATGTAGAGGCCGGTGGCCGCGCCGTTGGCCACGATGCCGGCCACCAGCAGCCCGATCCGTACGCCGAGCGGCCCGCCGGCCGGCAGCAGGGCCAGTGTCGCGTCCACCACCAGCCCGATCACCAGGACGTTGCTCACCGTGCCGAGGCCGGGGCGCTGGCGCAGCGGGATCCAGAGCAGCAGCACCAGTGCGCCCACCGCGATGGTGACCGTGCCGAAGGAGAGGCCGGTCAGCTCGGCCAGGCCCTGGTGGAACACGTCCCACGGGTCGAGGCCCAGCCCGGAGTTGATCATGAGGGCCATGCTCACGCCGTAGAGGACGAGCCCCGCGTAGAGCTGGGTCAGCCGCCGCGCGGGACGATGCCGGAGATTGCCAATCGCTGCCACCCATGCCACTCTAGGGTCCAATTGGCGAGATGGAAGAGCCAATGTCGGAGGGGTGGCATGACGAGTCAGGTTCGGGGTGCGCAATTGGCTCGCCTTCTCGGCCAGTGGCATGCGCTTCCGGGCCGCCGCCGCAGCCCCGACTACGCCGCCCTGGCCGGTGCCGTGCGGGGCCTGCTCGCCGACGGCCGGCTGCCGCTCGGCGTACGCCTGCCGGCCGAGCGGGAGCTCGCCGAGGCGTTGAAGATCAGCCGGACCACGGTCACCGCCGCGTACCGGGAGCTGCGGGAGAGCGGCCACCTGGCCAGCCGGCGCGGTGCCGGCAGTTGGACCATGCTCCCCGGCACCCACCGGGTGGCGAGCACGGGCCTGTGGACCCCGCTGGACGACCGGGACATGATCGATCTCGGCGTGGCCGCGCTCGCCGCCCCGCCGGAGTTGCTGCCGGCCGCCCGAGCCGCCGCCGAGGACCTGCCGCGCTACCTGGGCGGCGCCGGCTACCACCCGACCGGGATCATCGAGCTGCGTGAGGCGGTGGCCCGCGCGTACACCGAGCGTGGCCTGCCCACCTCGCCCGACCAGATCATGGTCACCAACGGCACCCAGCACGCGCTGGACCTGGTGCTGCGCCTGTCGCTCGCGCCGGGCGGCAACGTGCTGGTCGAGGCGCCCAGCTACCCCAACGCGCTGGCCGCGCTGGCCGCCCGGCGGGCCCGGATCACCACCCACGGCCTCGCCGTCGACGAGCCCGGGTGGGACGCCGACCTGCTGCTCGGCAGCCTCCGCCAGGCCCGGCCCAAGCTGGCGTACCTGATCCCGGACTTCCAGAACCCGACCGGCCACCTGATGCCGGCGTCGCTGCGCGAGCGGGTGGTCGGCACCGCGCACGCCGTCGGCACCGACCTGGTCGTCGACGAGTCCTTCGTCGACCTGCCCCTGGACGGGACGGTGCTGCCCCCGCCGACCGCCAGCTTCGACCGGCACTCCCGCGTGGTCACCATCGGCGGGATGAGCAAGCCCTTCTGGGGCGGCCTGCGGATCGGCTGGGTGCGCGCCTCGGCCCCGCAGGTGCAGCGGCTGGCCGCCGCCCGGGTCGGCGTCGACATGGCCAGCCCGGTGCTGGACCAGTTGGTCGCGGTCCACCTGCTCGCCGACGCCCCGGCCATCGTCGCCGCGCGTCGGGCGCAGCTCACGGCCCAGCGCGACGCGCTGCTGGCGGCGCTCGCCCAGCGCCTGCCCGAGTGGCGGGTCACGGTGCCGCACGGCGGCGTGACCCTGTGGGCCGAACTCGACGGCCCGATCTCCAGCGCGCTCGCCCGGGCCAGCGAGGAGGTCGGCGTACGGCTGGCGCCTGGTCCCCGGTTCGGCCTGGACGGCACGCTGGAGCGTTTCCTGCGGCTGCCGTTCACCCTGCCCGTCGGCGACCTCGTCGAGGCGGTCGGGCGGATCGCCGCCGTCCGGTACGACCTGGACCGCGGCGGCCGGCCGCAGTGGCGGGAACCGGCCGTCATCGCCTGACGCCGGGACGCCGGCCCGGCCGGGACACTCTCCACCGCAGGCGGCTGCCAGACTGTGCGCCGTGGCGACAGGTAGTACGACGCGGCGCGCGCCGCGCATGCGGGTCATGCGGGAGGGGTCCACCGTGACCCCGCTCGAACTCTTCTTCGATCTGGTCTTCGTCTACGCGCTCACCCAGGTGACCGCCCTGATGGCGGACGACCTCACCGGGCGTGGGTTGCTGCGTGGCCTGCTCGTGCTGGCACTGCTCTGGTGGTGCTGGTGCTGCTACGCGTGGCTCGGCAACACGGTCCGGGCCGACGAGGGCGTCGTCCGGGTGGCCCTGTTCGCGGTCATGGCCGCCATGTTCGTGGTCGCGGTGACCATCCCGGAGGCCTTCGACGACCTGCCCGGCGGGCTCTCGGGGCCGGTGGTCTTCGCCGCGTGCTACCTCGTCGTGCGTGTGCTGCACCTGGTGATCTACTGGCACGCCGCGCGTGGCGACGAGGGGCTGCGCCGGCAGTTGCTGCGGGCGGTGCTGCCCATGCTGGGCGGGGCGCTGCTGCTCTTCTCCGCCGCGTTGCTGCCGCAGCAGGTCGCCGACGACCCGGCCCGGGTCTCCACCATCCGTACGGCGCTGTGGGTGCTCGCGCTGGCCGTGGACTACGGCGGGATCATGGCCATCGGGGCGGATGGCTGGCGGATCTTCTCGGCCGCGCACTGGACCGAGCGGCACGGGCTGATCATCATCGTGGCGCTGGGGGAGTCGCTGGTGGCCATCGGCGTCGGCGTCACGCACCTGCCGATCTCCTGGCCGATCATCGTCGCCTCCGTGCTGGCCATCACCGTGACGGCCGCGTTGTGGTGGGCGTACTTCGACGTGGTGGCCATCGCGGCGGAGCAGGTGCTGCACCGGGCCGAGGGCGCGGCTCGCGCCGCGCTGGGCCGGGACTCGTACACGTACCTGCACCTGCCGATGGTGGTCGGCATCATCCTGCTCGCGCTCGGCTTCAAGAAGGTCCTGTCGTACGTGGGCGACGGCAGCGCGCACGACCTCACCGACCCGCTGCACGGCCTGGGCCTCTACGCCCTCTATGGCGGGGTGGTGCTCTACCTGCTCGGGCACCTGGGCTTCCGGCTGCGCAACATGGGCTCGGTGAACTGGCCACGGGCGGTGACGGTGGTGCTCCTGGTCGCTCTCGTGCCGCTGGCCGACCGGCTGCCGGCGCTGGCCGCGCTCGCGGTGCTCGCCGTCGTCTGCGTCGGCATGGTGGCGGCCGAGGTGCGGCTCTTCGGCGAGGACCGGCGAGCCCTGCGGGACGCGTCGCTGGCCGCGCACGGCGCCGGGCCCGAGCCCGGCCGCTGACCCCGCCGGAGGTGGCGGGGCCACCACCTGTGACGGACGGTGGCCCCGTGCCCGGCGGGCGCGGGGCCACCGACGCGGCGTGCTCAGAGTTCGGCGAGCGTGCCGGCGTACATCTTCTCGATCTCGGCGGCGAAGTTGCTCTCCACCCCACTGCGCTTGATCTTGAGTGACGGGGTGATCTCGCCGTCCTCGATGGTCAGGTCGCGCGGCAGGATGGCGACCTTCTTGATCGTCTCCCAGCGGTTGAGCTTGGCGTTGAGCTCCGCGACGTATTCCTCGACCATGGCCTGCGCCTCGGGCGAGGCGACGATCTCGGCGTAGTCGCGGCCCTCCAGCGGGGTGCCGGCGGCCCAGCCCCTGATCGCGTCCGGGTCCAGCGTGACCAGCATCGTGCAGTAGTTGCGGGCCTGGCCGATCACCACCGCCTGGGAGGTGTACGGGCAGGTCGCCTTGAACATCCCCTCGATGTGCGAGGGCGCGATGTACTTGCCGCCCGAGGTCTTGACCAGGTCCTTCTTCCGGTCGGTGATCTTCAGGTAGCCCTCGGCGTCCAGCGTGCCGATGTCGCCGGTGCGGAAGTAGCCGCCCTCGGTGAACGCGGCGGCGGTCTCCTCGGGCAGGTTGTGGTAGCCGCGCATGACCGGCCGGCCGCGGACGAGGATCTCGCCGTCGGTGTCGATCCGGCACTCCAGATCACCCAACGCCTTGCCGACGGTGCCGATCCGCAGCCCGTCCGGCGGGTTGACGAAGTTGCCCGCGCTGGTCTCGGTGAGGCCGTAGCCCTCGGAGATCGGCAGGTTGGCGGCGGCGAAGAAGGTGGCGATCTCCGCGCTGAGCGGGGCGGCGCCCGAGACGAGCACCCGGATCCGGCCGCCGAGGCGGGCCTGGAGCTTGCTGAACACCAGCTTCTCGGCCACCGCGTACTTCAGCCTCAGCCCCGTCGGGACCAGCCTGCCGGCCTGCTCCAGGGCGACCCTCTCCTTGCCGACCCGCACGCCCCAGGCGAAGATCTTCGCCTTCGCGCCGCCGGCGTCCTGGGCCGTGGTGACCGCCTTGTTGTAGACCTTCTCGAAGACCCGCGGCGCGCCGCACATCAGCGTCGGCTTCACCACCGCGAGCAGCTCGACCAGCTTGTCCACCCGCCCGTCGACGTACGTCGGCAGGCCCACGTGGATCACCCCGCAGAGCAGCGTCTTGCCGAACGAGTGGGACAGCGGGAGCCAGAGGTACTGCAGGTCGTCGTCGCGGAGCAGCCCCAGCTCGGCCTGCGCCACGCCCTCCCAGCACCAGCCGCCGTGCAGCAGCTCGACGCCCTTCGGGCGCCCGGTGGTGCCGGAGGTGTAGATCAGGGTGGCCAGGTGGTCGGGGCCGATCCCGGCGACCAGCATCTCGATCAGGTCGGGCTCGGCGGCCAGCGCCCGGGCGCCCTGCTCCTCCAGCTCGGCGAGGGTGAGCTGCGGGACGGCGGCGGACGGGTCGGCCGCGCCGTCGAAGAGCACCACGTGGGTCAGGGCCGGCAGGTCGGCTCCGGCGATCTTGGCGGCCTGGGCCGGGTTCTCGGCGAACAGCACCCGGGAGCCCGAGTCGGCGATGATGTAGGTCGCGTCCTCCGGCTCGGTGGTGGGGTAGACGGTGGTGGTCGCGCCCCCGGCACACATGATGCCGAGGTCGGCGAGCACCCATTCGAGCCGGGTGTTGGCCAGGATCGCCACCGGATCCTCCTGGCCGACGCCGAGCCCGTGCAGCCCGGCGGCGACCGCCTTGGCGCGGCGGGCCACCTGTGCCCAGGTCAACCAGACCGGCCCCGAGTCGTCGGAGGCCGGGTGGGCAAAGGCGTCGCGGTCGGGGGACGCCGCCACGCGCTTGAGGAACATGTCCGGGATGGAGCGGTACGGTACATCGAGAGCCATCGCTGTAGCCGCCTTCGGGGGTGGAGGCGTGACGGTCGTCACGTCAGTATTCGTTACCGAAGAGTATTGCCTGCACCCCGGGCGTCGGCCAGCCCCGGTCGATCACGGCTGGGCCACGTCCCGGGACCTGGAACACCCTCAGGCGTACCGGGCGGCCCGCAGCGACCAGTCGTAGGTGGCCCGGATCCAGTTGCGGCGGGCGAGCACCGCCGGTCGCAGGCCCTCGTCGCCGGTGGCCAGCAGGGCCGACTCCGTCGCCAGGTAGGCCGCCAGGGACTCGTTGAACCGGTCGGCCGCCGCCCGCAGGGCCGACGGCTCGTCGCCGCCGGACCGCCCGGCGGCGATGACGGCCACCAGGTTGTGGCCGTCCGGCTGGGCGAGGTTCTCCTTGCCGTACGAGAAGACGTCGTTGCACCAGCAGACCAGGTCGGCGGCGAGCAGGTCGAGCGTGACCAGCGTGGGCTCGGCGCGGGCGGCCGCCTCCGGCCGACCGCCGGCGGCCAGTTCGGTGAGGGTGAAGCTGGGGTGGACCGCGCCGGTGTGCCGGCGCATCTGGACGTACTCCGCCAGCTCCGGCACCCGGCCGTGCTCGCGGTTCGCGGCCTCCCAGAGCAGCGCCAGCAGGTACTCCCGCACCTGGCTGGTGAAGCGCAGCAGCACCGCCGGCGTCCCGGCGGCGCGCACGCGCCGGCACAGGTCGGCCAGCGCGTCGCCCAGCGGGCCGGCGGCGCCGGCGGGCGCCACCGGGTCGCCGTGCCGGTCCAGCACGTCCAGCATGGCGGCGACGGTCGGCGCCAGCCGGGTGGGGCCGTCGCCGAGGCCGTCCTCGTCGCAGGCGTCGTCCATCACGAACAGCCAGGAGATCAGGTCGGCGAGCAGCCGCAGCCGGTCGACCGGCCCCTCCGGGCAGGCCCGACCGGCGAGGCCGGCGGCGTCGGCCCGGCGCAGCCGGTCGAGTCGGTGCCCGCTAGCGATCAGGCCGTGGCCGAGCACCCACTCGGTGCTCTCCTGTGCCACCTGATCCGTGGCGTCGTGCCGGCGCGCGGGAAAAGGGGGTTCCCGCAGCGCCGAGAGTGCGAAGGTCCGCATGGCGCCCCCTGTCGCGCCGCCCCCGGGCGGGACGGCGCGGGACAGCGTACGGGAGGGGGGATCGGCGGCGGTCGTTGGGGAGAGGCGTCCTGCCGGCGATATGGTGACCGCTTCCGTGCAGTCCGTCACATGCCCAGGTGGGTGTTGCGCAGCCGGTCGGCCAGCGCCGCCGGCCCGTCGATCTGCACCCGGGCCACCCGCTGCCGGCCGGAGAGGAAGAGAACCAGTTCGCCGGGTGCCCCGACCACCCGGACGGGTTCGCCGCCCCGGCCGACGGAGAGCGCGCCGTAGCCCGGCGCCTGCACGAAGACGTCGGCCGGGAACCGGCGCAGTGCCAGCCGGGCCAGCCCGGCGGCGCGCGTCCACAGTGCCGCCTGGAGCCGGGCGGCCAGGTCGCGCGGGAGCCAGCCCGGACGGGCGCGGCGCACGTCCTCGTGGTGGATGAAGAACTCCATCGTGTTGGCCAGCTCGTCGGTCACCGGGTTGCTGACCGGGCTCCACACCGGTGGCCGGCGCACCTGCTCGACGAGGTGGGGCCAGGGGCGCGCCGCGATGTGCCGGCGCACCCGCTCGGCGTACCCGCGCAGGGGCCGCAGCAGGATGCCGCCGGCGGCGTCCGGGCGGCGCTCGCGCAGCACCAGGTGGGCGGCCAGGTCGCGGGTCGTCCATCCCTCGTTGACCGTCGGAGCGTCCGGTCCCAGCGTGAGCATCAGGTCGGCGAGCGCCTCGCGCTCCGATCGGGCGTACCGCGGCATGGCATCGATCGTAAGCGCGGGCGCCCGGGTCGGCGCGCCGGCGCGGCGGGCCGGCCGTGACGGCGGACATAGCGGCCCGGGGCGGCGGAGCTGGCCCCGACCGGTAAGGATGAGGGAGATAATTGCGGCTTACGGCGGGGGAGAGCGTGGCGAGCAGGACAAGTCGGGACGTGCTCGGTCGGGGGTTGGTCGTCCTCGGGGTGGCCATCCGGGAGCAGCCGCGGATCTTCGCGGTCGCGGTGACCGGCAGCGTGCTCTTCGGCGCCATGACGGTGGCCAGCGCGTTCGTGGTGGGCGCGGTGGTCGGCGACGTGGTGGTCCCGGCGATCGAGCGCGGCTCGGTCGGGGTCGGGGCGCTCGCCCTGGCCGCCGTCGCGCTGTTCGGCATCAGCGTGCTGCGGGTGGCCGGCATCTTCGGCCGCCGGCTCGGCGCGGGTTACATGCAGTACCGCCTCCAGGCCGCCTACCGGCGCCGGGTCACCCGGCGCTACCTGGAGCTGCCGCTGTCCTGGCACCACCGCAACGCCACCGGCACCCTGCTGTCCAACGCCAACTCCGACGTCGAGGCCGCCTGGCACCCGATCGCCCCGCTGCCGTTCGCGGTCGGCACCCTGGTGATGCTGGTCGGCGCGGTGGCCTCGCTCTTCGCCACCGACTGGGCGCTGGCCCTGGTCGGCCTGGCGGTCTTCCCGGCGCTCTTCGCGCTCAACGTCGCCTACTCGCGCCGGATGGCCCCCCGCCAGGCGCGGGCCCAGCGGCTGCGCGCCGAGGTCAGCGGCATCGCCCACGAGAGCTTCGACGGCGCGCTGGTGGTCAAGACGATGGGCCGGGAGGCCCAGGAGACGGACCGGTTCGCCGCCCGCGCGGGCGAGCTGCGCGACGCGCTGGTGTCGGTGGGGCGGCTGCGCGGCGTCTTCGACCCCGTGCTGGAGACCCTGCCCAGCCTCGGCACCCTCGCGGTGCTGGTGGTCGGCACGTTCCGGCTGCGGCAGGGCGCGATCAGCGTCGCCGAGCTGGTCAGCGTCGCCTTCCTCTTCACCGTGCTGGCCTTCCCCGTCCGGGCCATCGGCTGGGTGCTGGCGGAGCTGCCGCGCAGCGTCGCCGGCTGGGACCGGGTCCGCCGGGTCCTCGACGCCACCGGCGAGATGCCGTACGGCGACACGACGCTCGACCCGGCCGACCTCCGCCCCGCCCCCCTCACCTTTACCGGCGTCCGGTTCGGCTACGAGCCCGCTGAGGCGCACCTGCCCGGCACGGAGGTGCTCGGCGAGGTCTCCTTCACCGTGCCCGCGGGGAAGACCGTCGCACTGGTCGGGCCGACGGGCGCCGGCAAGTCCACGATCGCCTCGCTGGCCGTGCGGCTGGTCGACCCCCGGGCCGGCACGGTCGCCCTGGACGGGGTGGACGTGCGCCGGCTCACCGCCGCCTCGCTGGCCCGCACCGCCGCGCTGGTCGCCCAGGTGCCGTTCGTCTTCGACGACACGGTGCGGGCCAACATCACCCTGGACCGGCCGGGCATCGGCGACGACGACGTCTGGGCCGCGTTGCGGCTCGCCGAGGCGGACGGCTTCGTCGCCGCACTGCCCGACGGCCTCGACACGAAGGTCGGCGAGCGGGGCACCTCGCTCTCCGGCGGGCAGCGGCAGCGGCTCACCCTGGCCCGCGCGCTCGCGGGCCGGCCACGCCTGCTCGTCCTCGACGACGCGACCAGCGCCGTCGACCCCCGCGTGGAGGCGGCCATCCTGGCCGGGCTGCGGTCCTCCGCCGGGGAGCCCGGCGCGCCGGCCGCGTCGATCCTGGTGGTCGCCTACCGGCGGGCCACCATCGCGCTGGCCGACGAGGTGGTCTACCTGGAGCAGGGTCGGGTGGTCGCCCGTGGCACGCACGCCGAGCTGCTCGCCACCGTGCCCGGCTACGCCGACCTGGTCACCGCCTACGAGCAGGCCGAGGTCGACCACGCCAAGGACGAGACGTACGACGAGGTCGCCCCGCTGAACTCGGGCCTGGAGATCGAGGTGGACCGGTGAGCGCGAGGAGTGCAGCGGAGCGGAGCCCCGCAGTCGCGAACGAGAGGCGGGCCCGGTGAGCGCGAGGAGTGCAGCGGAGCGGAGCCCCGCAGTCGCGAACGAAAGGCGGGGCCGATGAGCGCGACCACGACCGAGCGCAAGGCGGAGTCGGCCGAGACGGCCGAGGTGACCGAGACGACCTGGCGGACGCTGCGGCGGGGCCTGGCGCTCTCCCCGGAGCTGCGGGTCGGCCTGGCCGGCACGCTCGGCCTGGCCCTGGTCTACATGGTCGGCCGGGCGGCCGTGCCGGTGGCCGTGCAGCAGGGCATCGACAACGGCATCGTCGGTGGTCTGGACCTGACCGTGGTCTGGACGGTGGTCGCCGCCACCGCCGCCGTGCTGGTGGTGACCACGGTCTGCGGCTACCTGATGATGCGCCGGCTGTTCACGGTCAGCGAGACCGCGCTGGCCAACGTGCGGGTACGGGCGTTCCGGCACGTGCACGACCTCTCCATGTTGCACCAGCAGTCCGAGCGGCGCGGCTCGCTGGTGTCGCGGGTGACCAGCGACGTCGACCAGATCACCCAGTTCCTCCAGTGGGGCGGCGTGATCCTGGTGATCAACCTCGGCCAGCTGGTGGTCACCACGCTGGTGATGCTGGCGTACTCCTGGCAGTTGACCCTGGTCGTCTACGCCGCCTTCCTGCCCGCCGTGCTCGTGATCCGGGTGCTCCAGCGCCGCCTCGCCGGGGCGTACGGGGTGGTCCGGCAGCGCACGGGAGCGCTGCTCGGCGCGATCGGGGAGAGCGTGGTCGGCGCGCCGGTCATCCGGGCGTACGGGATCGCCGGGCGCACCGCGCGCCGGCTCGACGAGGCGATCGACGGCCAGCGGCGGGCGCAGCAGCGGGCGATCAGGATCAGCATCATGGGTAGCTCCGTCGGTGAGCTGGCCGCCGGGCTGGCCCTCGCGGGCGTGGTGGTGCTCGGGGTGACCCTGGGCGCCGACCGCACCCTGAGCGTCGGCGAGGTGACCGCCTTCCTCTTCCTGGTCACCCTCTTCATCCAGCCGGTGCAGATCGCCACGGAGGTGCTCAACGAGGCGCAGAACGCCATCGCCGGCTGGCGCCGGGTGCTGGACGTGCTGGACGTCGCGCCGGACGTCGCCGACCCCGGCGAGCAGGGGCGCGAGCTGCCGCCCGGCCCGCTGGACATCCGCTTCGCGGGGGTGGGCTTCGCCTACCCGGGCGGCCCGCCCGTGCTGCACGGGATCGACGTGGAGATCCCGGCGAAGAGCCGGGTGGCGGTGGTCGGCGAGACCGGCAGCGGCAAGACCACGTTCGCCAAGCTGCTGACCCGGCTCATGGACCCGACCGCCGGCCGGGTGCTGCTTTCCGGGGTGCCGCTGGAGCAGGTCCGGTTCGCCTCGCTGCGGTCGCGGGTGGTGATGGTGCCACAGGACGGTTTCCTCTTCGACGCCACCGTGGCGGAGAACGTCCGCTTCGCCCGCCCCGAGCTGACCGACGAGCAGCTCGCCGCGGCCTTCACGGAGTTGGGTCTGGCCGACTGGCTGGAGGGGCTGCCGGCGGGCCTGCGCACCCCGGTGGGGGAGCGGGGCGAGGCGCTGAGCGTCGGGGAGCGGCAGTTGGTGGCGCTGGCCCGCGCGTACGTGGCCGACCCGGACCTGCTGGTGCTGGACGAGGCGACCAGCGCGGTGGACCCGGCCACCGAGGTGCGGCTGCAACGCACCCTGGACGCGGTGACGCGGGGGCGGACGACCCTCGCCATCGCGCACCGGCTCTCCACGGCGCAGTCCGCGGACGAGGTGATCGTGGTGGACCGGGGCCGGATCGTGCAGCGCGGCCCGCACGACGAGTTGGTCCGCGACCCGGAGTCGGTCTACGGCCTGCTCTACGCCTCCTGGCTGGAGCAGACCCGCTGACCCGCCCGGGCCGCGGCCGGCGCGCCGAACGCGTCCACCGCGGCCCGGACGGGACGTGCTGACGCGACGGCTACCGCGCAAGACGGGCGCCGACAGCTGCGCGGTCTACGCCGAGTTCGGTCAATACGTCCGTTGCGGGGTCGGTGCGGTCACCGGTCAGGAGCCCGGACAGCAGGTGGAGAGCGGTGATCCGACGCGCGCCGGTGCGTCTGGCCACGGCGAGAGCCCGGGACAGCGTGGCCTTCGCGCCGGACGTGAACGGCAACCGTTTCGACGGTTCGGGAATCGTGGCCCGCTCGACGCCACGGGCGTCAACGCCGATTGCGGCAAGAGCCGCCTCGTCCAAAGCGGCGAGCGCGGACCGCGCCGATTCGACGTCGACGCCGAGAGTCTGGGCCGCCTCTGCGTCATGGAGCACTCCGAGGAGCAGATGTTCCGTGCCGACGCGCCGGTCGCCACGCCTACGCGCCTCCGCCGGTGCGTGCGCCGCAACCGCGGCTCGGGCACCAGCCGTAAATCGTTCGAACATGGCAACTCACTTTCCATGCTTGGTATGGGCGGACTGGCGTGAGACGCCGAGGGCGTCGCCGATCTGCTCCCAGGACCAGCCTTCGGCCCGGGCGCGGGCAACCGCGGCAGCCTCGACCTGCTCGGCGAGCCGGTGCAGGGCACCGACGGCTCGAAGCAACACGGCCGGATCATGGGACCGCAATCGGGCGACCAGTTCGGACTCCTCCATGTCTGTCAGTCTGGATTGACAGGCGCCGCGTTGTCAATCCAGACTGACAGACCTCGACAACGCGAGGAGTTCCATGTTGAAGGCCCTATTCATCTGCGGTATCGCCGCCGGCCCGCTGTTCGTGCTCAGCTTCCTGATCCAGGGCGCAGCCCGGGACGGTTACGATCCGCAGCGCCATCCGGTCAGTTCCCTCGCCCTCGGCGACCACGGCTGGGTGCAGACGGCAACGTTCCTGGTCGCCGGCGCGTTGACCGCCGTGTTCGCCGTCGGACTCCGGCGGACTCTGCGCGCAGGACCTGGCCGGCTGTGGGGCCCCCTCCTTGTCGGCGTGTGGGCGCTCGGCCTCGTCGGCGCAGGGCTGTTCGCCACGGACCCGGTCAGCGGGTACCCACCCGGCAGCCCGGACCGGCTGCCCGCCTACAGCGGCACCAAGGCGGCCCTGCACGACGGCGTATCGCTGGTCGCCTTCATCGCAATCACAGCGGCCTGCATCGCATTCACCCGCCGGTTCGTCGCCTACAACCGGTGGGGCTGGGCGTTCTACTCGTCCATAACGGCCATCGTCGTCCTCATCGCACTCGGACTGTCGAGCGCCGCCTTCGCTCAGTCGCAGGACCTCGTAGCGTTCGGCGGCCTGTTTCAGCGGGTCATGATCGTCGTGGCCTGGTTATGGCTGACCCTGCTCGCCCGGGAGGTACTGCGCAGCGATGCACGATCAAGGCCAGGCGTCCGTGTCGGCTAGCCGAAGGGCTTGCGAAAGCCGGTCTTGGACGATGGGCAGCCGACAATCCCGGCACACAAGTCGAACGTGCGCCGCAGTTGGTCTCGCTGACGTTGTGCTGGTGGCGCAGGCGCTGCTTCTCCAGCAGCCGCACCTGGTAGTCCGAGGTCTTGCGGCGCTGCCGCCCGTGCACGCCGGGCGGGAAGGGGCGCCGTTCGAGGTGTCGCACGCACTTGGGATGAGCGGGATGCCGAGGGCGCGGGAGAGCCGGGCCTTGGGCCCGGGGTGGTCACGCTGGACGTCCCCGGACCGGTGCTCTAGTCTCCGGGTTAGGTAAGCCTAACCAAAGGAGGTCGTGTCATGCGGCCCAGCCCGGCGGAGATCGTCCGTACCCTTGTCGCGGGCCGGTTGCCCGGCATCGCCCACGTCGCGCACCGACCCGGCCCGCACCAGGTCCGGCACGTGACCGACCCGGACGGGCGGGTGCTGCTGCTGGTGCCGGTGGTCAGCGACCTCGCCGCCGCACTGCGGCCCGCCGACGGCGAGTCCGACGTGGCGTTGGTGCTGGACGTGCTCGACCTGCCGCCCGCCGCGGGCGCGCCGAGCCTCGGCCGGGCCTGGGTCTCCGGCTGGGCGACCCGCCTCGAGGGCGCGGAGGAACGCCGGGCCGCGCTGGACTTCGCGGCGGTCGAGCCGACCGGCGACCTGCTCGACGTCGGCACCCGGTTCCGGCTGCACCGCTTCGAGGTGGCCGAGGCCCGCTGGGAACGCGCCGACGCTGTGCGCCGGATCGACCCCACGGCGTACGCCGAGGCCGAGCCGGACCCCCTGCACGCGGTCGAGGCCGGGTTGCTGGCCGACCTCGCCGAGCACCACGCGGCCGAGGTGGCCGCCTACCTGCGGCGGCAGCTCGGCCTGGCCGACAGCGCCCCGGACGCCGCGCCCCGGGTGGTCCGGATCGACCGGTACGGCCTGCTGGTGGACCACGGCCGGCCCGGCGCCCGCCGGCGGGCCCGCCTGGCGTTCCCGCGCCCGCTCGACGGCGAGGAGGAGCTGGCCCGCCTCCTGCCCCCGATGCTCTGCCGCCACGCCGCCTCCCGGCACGCCGACCACGCCTGAGCCCGCCGCGGCTGGCCCGCCGCCGGGTGCCGCTCGGCCGGCCAGGGGTGCCGGCGCGGGTCAGCCGGCGAAGACCTCGGCGAGGTCGCCGGTCAGGTAGCGCTGCACCGTCGGGCCGACCGCCGCGACGAGCGTCTCCGGGGCGGCCGAGGCGACCGGCTCCAGCCGGACCACGTGTCGCATCATGGCCAGCCCGATCATCTGGCTGGCCACCAGCGAGCCCCGCAGCGGCAGCTCGGCCGGGTCGGCGTCGAGCTGGTCGAGGACCTTGCGGAGCACCTGGCTGACCAGGAACTCCCGCAGCAGGCGGGCGGTCCACTCGTTGCTCACCGCCGAGCGCAGCAGGGCTACCCCGGCGGTGCCGGCCGGGGAGTCCCAGACGCCCAGGAACGTGCGGACCAGCCGCTCCCCGAGGCCCTCCCGGTCCCCTGCGAGCACCTTCGGCAGCAGCTCGCCCGGGTCGACCGGCGCGTGCATCGCGGCCAGGAAGAGCTGGTCCTTGCTGCCGAAGTAGTGGTGCACCAGCGCCGGGTCCACCTGCGCGGCGGCGGCGATGGCCCGGATCGAGGCCCCGTCGAAACCCCGCTCGGCGAAGGCGGCGCGGGCGGCCCCGAGGATCGCCTCCCGGGTGTCCGGGTTGCCGGGTCGCCGTCCGGTCCGCCGCGCCATCGCCGCCCTTCGCTCGTCGTCGTCCGCCGCCGGTCCCACCGGGGCGGGTGCCGGTGGCGTCAGCCGCTGCGCCGCCGCAGGGTGGCCGCGGCGAGCACCAGCGCCAGCACCGCCGCGCCGGCGACGACCGCCATGTCCCGCCACATGGTGGCGGTCGGCTCGGCGTTCGCGCCCACCTCCTGCAGCGCCTCGACGGCGTACGACAGCGGCAGCACGTCACTGACCGCCTGCAACCAGCCGGCCATCTCGCCCCGGGGCACGAACAGCCCGCAGAGCAGCAACTGGGGCACCACCACGACCGGCATGAACTGTACGGCCTGGAACTCGGTGCGGGCGAAGGCGCTGCAGAAGAGCCCGAGCGCGACCGCGAGCACCGCGTTCAGCGCGGCGATCATGATCACCAGACCGCTGCTGCCGGCGGTGTCCAGGTCGAAGACCCCGTACGCCACGGCGGACGCGATGACGGCCTGGACGACCGCGGCCAGCCCGAACGCGATGCCGTAGCCGAAGAGCAGGTCGAGCTTGCCCAGCGGGGTGGTGAGCAGCCGCTCCAGGGTGCCGGTGGTGCGCTCGCGCAGCATCGCGATGCTGGTCACCAGGAACATGATCACGAAGGGGAAGAAGCCGAGCATCACCAGGGCGACCCGGTCGAACGTCGACGGCTGCCCCGGCGGGGCGGGCTGGTCGACGTACATGAAGTAGACCAGGGCGAGCAGCGCCGACGGCACCACCACGAGCAGCGCCACGGTGCGCCGGTCGTGCCGCAGCTGGCGCAGGATGCGGCCGGTGGTGGCGGCCAGGATCCGCGGGTTCACGACGCCTCCCGTCCGGCGGCGCCCGCCTCGCCCGCCCTGATCAGCCGCAGGAACGCCTCGTCCAGGTCGTCGACGCCGGCGGCGGCGCGCACCGCGTCCGGGGTGTCGTCGGCGATCAGCCGCCCCTCGCGGATCAGCAGCAGCCGGTCGCAGCGGGCCGCCTCGTCCATCACGTGGCTGGAGACCAGCAGGGTGGTGCCGGCGGCGGCCATGGCGTGGAACCGGGCCCAGAGGTCGGCCCGCAGGACCGGGTCCTGGCCGACCGTCGGCTCGTCGAGGACGACCACCTCCGGCTCCCCGACCAGCGCGCAGGCCAGGGACGCGCGGCTGCGCTGCCCGCCGGAGAGGTTGCCGACGAGTTGGCCGGCCGCCCCGGCGAGCCCGACGTCGGCGACCGCCCGGTCGGCGTCGGCCCGGCCCCGGCCGTGCAGGGCGGCGAAGTAGCGCGCGTTCTCCCGCACGGTGAGGTCGGCGTAGACGCTGGGCGCCTGGGTGAGGTAGCCGACCCGGCGGCGCAGCTCCGGCGTTCCGGCGGGGCGCCCGAGCACGGTGACGGAGCCGGCGCCGACCACCTGCACTCCGACGATCGCGCGCATCAGCGTCGTCTTGCCGCTGCCGCTCGGCCCGAGCAGGCCGGTGACCCGGCCGCGCGGCACGGACGCGTTGATGCCGTGCAGCACCCGCCACCCGCCCCGGTCGACGACCAGGTCACGGACGGCGATCGCCTCGTCCATCGCCCACCTCCCCGGAAACTCAACGGCTGTTGAACTCGACGCTAGTGGAGATGTCTTCCGGGCCGCAACGGTTGACTTCGCGTGTACTCGAACTGGAAGCCTGGGGGCGTGGACATCAGCACGTGGGAAACGACCCTCACCGTCGGCGAGGCGGCCGAGCGGGTCGGCCTGACCACCTACACGCTGCGCTGGTACGAGCAGGAGGGGCTGGTCGCCCCGGTCGGGCGGGACTCGGCCGGGCGCCGCCGCTACACCGAACGGGACGTCGACTGGCTGTTCCTGCTCACCCGGCTGCGCCGCACGGGCATGCCCGTGCGGGACATGCGCCGCTACGCCGAGCTGGCCCGGCAGGGCGACGCCACCCTGGCCGCCCGGCGGGCGCTGTTCGAGGCGCACCGCTCCCGCGTGCTGAGCCGGATGGCCGAGCTGGAGGAGGACCTGAAGGTGCTCAACTACAAGATCGACAACTACCGCCGGGCGGAGGGGTGCCGATGATCCGCCGTCGGCTGGGCGCGGCCGGGCCGGAGGTCTCCGCGATCGGGCTGGGCTGCATGGGGATGAGTTTCGCCTACGGCGGGGCCGACGACGCCGAGTCGACCCGGACCCTGCACCGGGCGCTCGACCTGGGCGTGAACCACCTGGACACCGCCGACATGTACGGCCGGGGCCGCAACGAGGAACTGCTCTTCCCGGTGGTGCGGGCGCGCCGCGACGAGGTCTTCCTGGCCACCAAGTTCGGCAACCGGCTGCGCGGCGACGGCTCCGGCGCCACCGGCAGCCCCGGTGCGTACGTGGACAGCAGCCCGGCCTGGGCGCGCACGGCGTGCGACGCCTCCCTGCGTCGGCTCGGGGTGGACGTCATCGACCTGTGGTACCTGCACCGGCGCGACCCGGCCACCCCGATCGAGGACACGGTCGGCGCGATGGCCGAGCAGGTGGCCGCCGGCAAGGTGCGGCTCATCGGCCTGTCCGAGGTCAGCCCGGCGACTCTGCGTGCGGCGCACGCGGTGCACCCGGTGACCGCCGTGCAGATGGAGTACTCGCTGTTCAGCCGGGACGTCGAGGGCGAGATGCTGGCCACCTGCCGGGAGCTGGGGGTGGCGCTGGTCGCGTACTCGCCGGTGGGGCGGGGGCTGCTGACCGGGGCGATCACCAGCCGGGAGCAGCTCGCCGCCGACGACTGGCGCCGGGCGGCGCCGCGCTTCGCCGAGGGCAACCTCGACGCCAACCTGAAGCTGGTCGACGAGGTGCGGGCGGTGGCCGACGAGATCGGCTGCACCCCGGCCCAGGCCGCCCTGGCCTGGCTGCTCGCCCAGGGCGGGGACGTCTTCCCGATCCCGGGCACCCGACGGGCGCACCGGCTGGAGGAGAACGCGGCGGCGGCCGACATCCGGCTCACCCCGACGCAGCGGTCCCGGCTGGGCGAGGCGGTGCCGCCGGGCGCGGCGGCCGGCGAACGGTACCCCGAGGCGTCGATGAGGTTCGTCGGGCATTAGCCTTCGGACCGGACACCGGGTCCGCCATCGGGCATTGCGCACCGATCGGGCGTACGGCACGATGGCGCCGTGGGTCACGCTCCGTCACCGGACGAGGGGTTCCTCCGCGAATGGGCCGCCCGGTTGCGGGCCGGCGCCGAGCAGCCCGTCGTCGGCATCATGCTGCGCGGCAGCCACGCCCGGCGGGCCGCCACCGCGCACAGCGACGTCGACGTCGACGTGCTGCTCGGTGGCGCCCCGTACGCGGCCCACCGGGCGTACCTGGCGGAGCACGCCGGGCGACTGACCCACGTCTCCGTGGCCGCCCGCGACGTGCGTTCCTGGCTGAGCCGGCTCGGCGAGCCGGCCGACTGGGCGTTCGGGCTGCCGGTGACGGCGCCGGCCCGGCTGCTCTGGGCGGATCCGCACTGGCGGGTCCGGATCGACCTGCCGGTGCTCTGCCAGCCGGCCGGCGAGCCGCAGTTGGAGGAGTTGATCGCCACTCTCGGCAAGGTGGCGGGCGCGCGGGACGCCGACGACCACCTCGGCGTCCGGCTGGCCGCCGCCGACCTGGCCCGGCTCTGCCCGTCCGTGCTGCGGCCGGCCAACCCGACGGTCCGGGTGGCCTCCCGCCGGGAGGCCTTCGCCGCCGCCCTCGACCTGCCGGTGGCGCCGCCGAACTACCGGGAGGACATGCTGCTCTGCCTCGGGCTGCGCCCCGGCTCGGTCGGGCAGGTCTGCGCCGCCGCGGCCCGCCTGGTCGCCGGCTCCCTGCCGCTGATCCGCCCGTACGCCGCCGAGATCGCCGGGGTCGCCGGCGCGGACCTGGCCGACGCCCTGGTCGACGGCCGGCTGGACCGCTACGTCGACCAGCTGACCCGGCCCGCCGGCCGGCCGCCGCGCCCCCGGCGGGAGCCGTCGCCGGTGCCCGCCCCGCGTGCGGGACAATGGGTCACTGTGCCCGTACCTGACGCGCCGGTGACCGGCGTCCACCCCACTCCGCAGGAGCCCGCGGCCGGCGGCCCGGCCCGTGCGTCCCGGCTCGACCCGGCCATCGCCGCCCGGCTGCGCCGCACCCCCGACGGCCTGGTGGCCGCGGTGGTCCGCCAGCACGACTCCGGCGAGGTTCTGATGGTCGCCTGGATGGACGACGAGGCGCTGCACCGCACCCTGACCACCGGGCGGGCCACCTACTGGTCGCGCAGCCGCCAGGAGTACTGGGTCAAGGGCGCCACCTCCGGGCACCACCAGTACGTCCGCTCGGTCGCCCTGGACTGCGACGGCGACGCGCTGCTGGTCGACGTCGACCAGGTCGGCGCGGCCTGCCACACCGGGCACCGCACCTGCTTCTTCACGGAGCTGCCGGTCAGCGGGGAAGAGGCGGGGGCCCGGTGACGGCGCAGCGCGCGACGCCCGGCGGCGGGTCCCGGACCGACGGCGCGGTCAGCCCCGACGTGGCCTCCTTCACGGAGCTGGCCGCCCGCTGGCGTGTCGTCCCGGTCACCCGGCGGCTGCTCGCCGACGCGGAGACGCCGGTCGGTGTCTACCGCAAGCTGGCCGGCGGTCCGGGAACGTTCCTGCTGGAGTCCGCCGAGCAGGGCGTCGGCTCGGCCGGGCTGGCCTGGTCGCGGTACTCGTTCATCGGCGTACGCAGCAGCGCCACGCTGACCGAGCGGGACGGGGCCGCCGTGTGGACCGGGCAGCCGCCGGCCGGCCTGCCCACCTCCGGCGACCCGGTCCGGGTGCTGCGCGAGACCGTCGACGCCCTCGCCGGCCCGGCCTGGGACGCGGCCAGCGGCATGCCGCCGCTGACCGGGGGCATGGTCGGCTACCTCGGCTACGAGCTGATCCGCCGGTTCGAGCGGCTGCCCGAGCTGACCGAGGACGACCTGGGCCTGCCCGAGCTGGGCATGATGCTCGCCGCCGACCTGGTGGTGCTGGACCACTACGACGGCTCGGCGATCCTGGTCGCCAACGCGATCCTGCCGCCACTGGACGAGCCGGACCGCGAGGCCCGGGTCGCGGCCGCGTACCACCACGCGGTCGGCCGGCTCGACGCGATGACCACCGCCCTGTCCCGGCCCATCCCGCCGATGGTGTCCACCGTCGACCGGCCGCCCGCCGGGGAGGTGCGCAGCCGCACGCCCGAGGGCGGTTACCCGAAGGCGGTGGAGGCGGCGAAGGAGGCGATCCGGGCCGGCGAGTGCTTCCAGATCGTGCTGGCCCAGCGGTTCGAGCGGCAGACGCACGCCGACCCGCTGGACGTCTACCGGGTGCTGCGCACGACCAATCCCAGCCCGTACATGTACCTGCTGCGCTTCGACGGCTTCGACATCGTCGGCTCCTCCCCGGAGGCGCACCTGAAGGTGACCGCCGACGCGGAGGGGCAGCGGCGGGCGCTGCTGCACCCGATCGCCGGCACCCGGCCGCGCGGCGCCAGCCCGGAGGCCGACGCCCGGCTCGCCGCGGAGCTGCTCACCGACCCCAAGGAGCGGGCCGAGCACGTGATGCTGGTCGACCTGGGCCGCAACGACCTGGGCCGGGTGTGCCGTCCGGGCACCGTGGAGGTGCCGGAGTTCGCCACCATCGAGCGCTACAGCCACGTCATGCACATCGTCTCGACCGTCGTCGGCACGCTGCGGGACGACCGCACGGCGTTCGACGCGCTCGCCGCGACCTTCCCCGCCGGCACGCTCTCCGGCGCGCCGAAGGTGCGGGCGATGGAGATCATCGAGGAGCTGGAGCCGGTCCGCCGCGGCCTCTACGGCGGCACCGTCGGCTACTTCGGCTTCGGTGGGGACCTGGACATGGCGATCGCCATCCGCACCGCGCTGATGCGCGACGGCCGGGCGTACGTGCAGGCCGGGGCGGGGGTGGTGGCCGACTCGGACCCGGCCGCCGAGGACCAGGAGACCCGGAACAAGGCCGCCGCGGTGCTCGCCGCGATCGCCGCCGCCGAGACCCTCCGGCCCGCCCGATGACGGCGGCGCAGCCGCGCGGCCACGAGCCGGGGGCGGCCGAGGTCGAGGAGCGCGCGCGGGCCGTCGCGGGCCGGCGCGAGCTGACGTACGCGGTGCTGCTCTGTGTGGCCGGCGCGGGCCTGGCGTTCTGGGCGTCGACCCGCACCTGGGCGGTCGAACTGACCGCCCGGCCCACCCCGCTGCCGCCGGTACGTGACGCGCGCACGGGCGCGGGCCTGCTGCCGTGGCTGCCGGCGCTGGCCCTGGTGGGGCTGGCCGGGGGCGGCGCGGTGCTCGCCACCCGGGGCCGGTCGCGGCGGCTGCTGGGCGCGCTGCTGTGCGGGCTCGGCGTGGCGGTGGCGGCCGGCGGCGGCTACGGCCTGGTCGCCGGGTTCGACGGTGAGGTCAGCCGGCACTGGCCGGCGCTCTGCCTGGTCGGCGGGGTGCTCGCCGCGGCGGGCGGGCTGCTGACCGCGCTGCGGGGCCGGTGGTGGCCGGCGATGGGCGCCCGCTACGAGCGGCCGGCCCGGGGCGGCGGCGCGCCGGCCGCCCGGGGCGAGGACGGTCGCGTCACCGGCCGGCGCACGACGGAGGCGTGGGACGCGCTGGACCGCGGCGAGGATCCGACGGTCAGCTGACGGGCTGGCGGTCGCGGGCGGCGGCCCGGGCGGCCGTCAGCTCCGCCACCAGGCGGTCCAGTTCGGCCCGCTGGTCGGCGCGGGCCCGGTCGGCGCAGACGGCCTCCCAGGCGTTGCCGCGCGCGGTCCGCATCCGGGCCTCGCCGACCACCGCGCGCTCCAGGGTGTGGACCACGCCGGCGGCGAGCGACGCGACGGTACGCGAGATGGTCGTCAGTCCGATGGTCTGGTTGGGCTCGACGGTGCTCATGATCACCCCGCACGGAGATCGTTGGTGTCGGTGGGGCAGGCGCGACATCGAGTCTGCCCGAGAGAGATGCTGGCTGGCTCACGTTTCGCCGTGGTGACCGACACGTCAACTCTCCGTCCGGCCCGTGACCAGGGAAAGGGCCGTTCGCCCTTGAGCTAGGTCACAGGGGGGGGTCGGCGTCCCGCCGTGGCCGCGCCGGGCGGCCGGGCACGGGAGTGGACAGGATCGGGCCGATGTCCCGCGCGGTGGGGCGACGAGACGGGGTGACAAACGTCGATGGGCGCGGTCGCCCTGCGTGACGTCCCGTTCACCGGAAGTCGGCCATTATGCCGCAGCCCATCTCGTGAGGCACGCCATACCCCCGGCACCCGTCGCCAGGTGGCGCCCCCTAGCATCGGCCCATGACACCCGGAGAGGGGAGTCCGTTGGTGACTGCTGAGCATGCGCACGCGGAGGGGGACGAGGCCGGTCCGGCGGCGTCCCTAGGCGTGCTCGACGAGATCCTGGCCGGCGTGCGTGAGGACGTCGCCCGGCGACAGGAGCAGGTTCCGCTGGAGCGGATCCGCGAACTGGCCGCCGCCGCGCCGCCGCCGCTGGACGCGTACGCGGCCCTGCGCAAGCCGGGCGTCGCGGTGATCGCCGAGGTGAAGCGCTCCTCGCCGTCCAAGGGGCGGCTGGCGGAGATCGCCGACCCGGCCGACCTGGCCGGCGACTACGCCGCCGGTGGCGCGCGGGCGATCAGCGTGCTCACCGAGGGGCGCTGGTTCGGCGGCTCGCTCGACGACCTGGCCGCCGTCCGCGCCGCCGTCAACATCCCGGTGCTGCGCAAGGACTTCGTGGTCTCCAGCTACCAGGTGCACGAGGCCCGGGCGCACGGCGCCGACCTGGTGCTGCTGATCGTCGCCGCCCTGGAGCAGAACGCCCTCGTCGGCCTGCTGGAGCGGATCGAGTCGCTCGGCATGACCGCGCTCGTCGAGGTGCACGACGAGGAGGAGGCCGACCGGGCGCTGGAGGCCGGCGCCCAGGTCATCGGGGTCAACGCCCGCAACCTGCGTACCCTTGAGGTCGACCGCTCGGTGTTCGAGCGGATCGCGCCCGGCCTGCCCAGCAGCGTCGTCAAGATCGCCGAGTCGGGGGTGCGTGGTCCGCACGACCTCATCCGGTACGCCTCGGCGGGCGCCGACGCGGTCCTGGTCGGCGAGGGCCTGGTCACCCAGAAGAGCCCCCGCGAGGCGGTGGCCGAGCTGGTCAACGCCGGCAACCACCCGGCAACGCCCCGCCCGGTGCGCTGATCCCGCGCCGGTTCGTCAGCACCGAGAGGACGATCCCATGAGCGAGCGCAGCGAGCGAATCATCATGTTCAGTGCGGTGGTGTCTCATGGCGGCACGGAGCGAAGCGGAGTGCGGGCATGAGCGCCGAAGCGCTGGCCGCCCCGGCCGGTCCGCAGCCCGACTCCGCCGGTCACTTCGGCCGGTTCGGCGGCCGGTTCGTACCGGAGGCGCTGGTCGCGGCGCTCGACGAGCTGGACGCCGCGCACCGCACGGCGATGGCCGACGAGTCGTTCCGGGCGGAGTTCGCGGCCCTGCTGCGCGACTACGCCGGCACGCCCTCGCTGCTCTACGCGGCCCAGCGGTTCTCCGCCAAGGCCGGCGCGCGGGTGCTGCTCAAGCGGGAGGACCTCAACCACACCGGGGCGCACAAGGTGCGCAACGTGCTCGGCCAGGCGCTGCTGACCAAGCGGATGGGCAAGACCCGGGTGATCGCGGAGACCGGCGCCGGCCAGCACGGTGTGGCCACGGCCACCGCCGCCGCCCTGTTCGACCTCGACTGCGTGGTCTACATGGGTCAGGTCGACACCGAGCGGCAGGCGCTCAACGTGGCGCGGATGCGCATGCTCGGCGCCACCGTCGTCCCGGTCACCAACGGCTCGCGCACCCTCAAGGACGCGATGAACGAGGCGATGCGGGACTGGGTCGCCAACGTCGACGACACCCACTACCTGATCGGCACCGCCGCCGGGCCGCACCCGTTCCCGGCGATGGTCCGCGACTTCGTCCGCGGCATCGGCGACGAGGCGCGCCAGCAGTGCCTCGACCTGACCGGCGCGCTGCCGGACGCGGTCACCGCCTGCGTCGGCGGCGGCTCCAACGCGCTGGGCATCTTCCACGCCTTCGTCGGCGACCCCGACGTGCGGCTCTACGGCTTCGAGGCCGGCGGCGACGGGGTGGAGACCGGGCGGCACGCGGCCAGCATCACCGGCGGCTCCGCCGGCGTGCTGCACGGCACCCGCACGTACGTCCTCCAGGACGCCGACGGCCAGACCTGCGAGTCGCACTCGATCTCCGCCGGGCTGGACTACCCCGGCGTCGGGCCGGAGCACGCCTGGCTGCACGACACCGGCCGGGCCAGTTACGTGCCCGTCACCGACGACGAGGCGATGGCCGCGTTCGAGCTGCTCTGCCGGACGGAGGGCATCATCCCGGCGATCGAGAGCGCGCACGCGCTCGCCGGCACCCTCAAGATCGCCCCGAAGCTCGCCGCCGAGCTGGGTCGGGAGCCCACCGTCGTGGTCAACCTCTCCGGCCGGGGCGACAAGGACGTCCACACGGCCGGCAACTACTTCGGCATCCTCGACAAGGAGCAGTGAGAACGTGAGCCGGATCGGGGTGGCGTTCGACAAGGCGCGCGCCGACGGGCGGGCGGTGCTGGTCGGCTGCATGCCAGCCGGGTTCCCGACCGTCGAGGGCAGCATCGCCGCGATGACCGCGATGGTCGAGGCCGGCGTCGACGTGATCGAGGTGGAGATCCCGTACTCCGACCCGGTGATGGACGGCCCGGTGATCCAGAAGGCCAGCGACATCGCCCTCGCCGGCGGCGTACGCACCGCTGACACGCTGCGCATCATCGAGGCGGTCGCGGCCACCGGGGCGCCCGTGGTCACCATGACCTACTGGAACCCGGTCGAGCGCTACGGCGTGGACGCCTTCGCCCGGGACCTCGCCTCGGCCGGGGGCACCGGCCTGGTCACCCCGGACCTGATCCCCGAGGAGGCCGGCGAGTGGCTCGCCGCCTCGGACGCGTACGGGCTGGACCGCACCTTCCTGGTGTCGCCCTCCTCGACCGACGCGCGGCTGGCGATGACCGCGGCGCACTGCCGGGGCTTCGTCTACGCCACCGCGATCATGGGCGTCACCGGCGCCCGGGCGAAGACCTCCGACGCGGCGCCGGTCCTGGTCTCCCGGGTGCGGGAGGTCACCGACCTGCCGGTCGGCGTCGGGCTGGGCGTCGGCACGGGCGCACAGGCCGCCACGGTCGCCGGGTACGCCGACGGCGTCATCGTCGGTAGCGCCCTGATCCGCTGCCTGCTCGACGCCCCGGACGAGGCGTCCGGCCTGGCCGCCCTCCGCGCCCTCAGCGCCGAACTCGCCCAGGGCGTCCGCACCCCCACCCGCTGAGGCGGGAGCGTGGGGACGTAGGGGCGCGCGGGGAGTTAGTGGCGGGTCGCCGTGGGTGGATTGGCCCGCTGGCCCGGCGGGTGTCCGGCCGGGGGTGCGACCGCGCCCGGAGTGCTGTCCCTCTCAGCCGCGGTGTCCGGTGGGAGGCTGCCCGGTGCGGGGGTGGGCGGCGTGGTGGTGTGCAGGACGCCGGAGCGGCCCGCCAGCGCGTCGGCGAGCGCGGCCCGGGTGGTCGGCGTGAGCGCCTCCGGCAGAGCCGTGGGGTCGTGCCAGGACGCCCGGCACCCGCCCATCGGCTCGCCGGTCGGCCCCGACCCCCGGACGCGCGCCCGGAAGACGTGCACCAGGACGTCGGGCAGCGGCCCGGCGCGACCGGCCGACGACGCGACCCGGCCCGTCGACGAGGCCGGGGCGGCGGGGCCCGTCGGCGGCGGGGCGGACGCGTCGGCCAGGTGGTAGAGGCCGACCAGGTCCACGACCTCGACCTCCCAGCCCGTCTCGGCCCGGATGTCGCGCACCGCGGCGTGCACCGGGCTCTCCGCCGGCCGCAGCCGGCCGCCCGGGAGTCCGTGGCGTCGCTCGCCCCGGCCCTGCCGGCAGAGCAGCACCCGGCCGGCGTCGTCGGTGACGACCGCCGCGACCGCCCAGGTGAGCGCGCCCATGGACAAAGAGCCTACGGGGGCGCAAACCAGAAGTCACCGGGATCGGGCGACGGTGGACCGGGGTGCCGCCGGAGGGGCGCACGGCGGTAGCGTGTGCATCCGTGACTCTCGCCTCGCTGACCCCCCAGGCGGCCCTGCCCAGCCCCAGCACCGCCGTGTGGCAGCTCGGACCGCTGCCGCTCCGGGCGTACGCGCTGTGCATCATCGTCGGCATCGTGGTGGCCTGCTGGGTCACCGAACGGCGACTGCGCCAGCGCGGCGTCGCCCCCGGCGCGGTGCTCGACATCGCGGTCTGGGCGGTGCCGGCCGGCATCATCGGCGCCCGCATCTACCACGTGATCACCTCGCCGGAGAAGTACTTCGGCACCGGCGGCGACCCGCTGAAGGCGTTCGCCATCTGGGAGGGCGGTCTCGGCATCTGGGGCGCGGTGGCCGGTGGCGCGGTCGGCGCCTGGATCGCCGCCCGGCAGCTCGGCATCCCGTTCGCGGTGGTCGCCGACGCGCTGGCCCCCGGCCTGCCGCTGGCCCAGGCGGTCGGCCGGCTCGGCAACTGGTTCAACAACGAGCTCTACGGCGGCCGGACCACCCTGCCGTGGGGGCTGGAGATCCACCGGATGGACCCGGACAACCCGGGCCACGCGCTGCGGGACGACGCCGGCCGGCCGATCCTCGAGCCGGGGCTCTACCACCCGACGTTCGCGTACGAGCTGCTGTGGAACCTCGGCGTCGCCGCGCTGGTCTTCGTCCTCGACCGCAAGCTGCGCCTCGGCCGGGGGCGGGCGTTCGCCCTCTACGTGATGGGCTACACCGCCGGGCGGTTCTGGATCGAGCTGATGCGCACCGACGAGGCGAACACCATCCTCGGCGTACGCCTGAACGTCTGGACCGCCGGCCTGGTGTTCCTCGGCGCCCTGGTCTACTTCGTGCGGGTGCGCGGGCCCCGCGAGTACCTCGTTCCGGTCGGCGCCGCCGCGACGCCGCCCGTGCCGGCCGACTCCGACGTCTCGCAGGTCGACCTCTCCGCCGCCGAGGCGGGGGCGAAGCCGGCCGCGCCGGAGGGCTACCGGGTGGTCGGCGAGGAGCAGTACCGCCGCTGGCGGGAGACCGGCGAGTTGCCCGCCACGACCGGCGAGGAGACGGCGACCGACACGGACGCCGCGGGCGCTGGCGACGGGTCCGCCGAGCCGGACGGCGACGAGGAGAGCTCGGAGGACCGGGCGGGGGCTGCCGGCTCCCGGCCCGCCGACCGCGACAGCTGAGGGGGAGCACCACATGCGTAGCGCGGTGGTGGTGGGCGCCGGCATCGGCGGCCTCGCGGTCGCCGGCGCGCTGGCCCGCTCCGGGTGGCGGGTCACCCTGCTGGAGCGCGCCGACCGGGTCCGCCCCGAGCCGACCGCCGTGGTGCTCTGGCCCAACGGCGTACGCGCGCTGCGCGCCCTCGGTCTCGGCGCCGGCCTGGAGGCGATCGCCACGCCGCTGCCCGACGGCGGGGTGCGCCGCCCGGACGGCCACTGGCTGGTGCAGCCCCGGCCGACCCCCGCCGACCGGATGCCGGTGGTGGTGCACCGGGAGGACCTGCACGACGCGCTGATCGCCGGGCTGGGCGACGAGGTCGAGCTGCGCACCGGGGTGACGGTGCGGACGGTCCGCGCCGAGCCCGGCCAACGCCCGTCGGTCGGCGACGGCCGGCACACCGTCGAGGCGGATCTGGTGGTCGCCGCGGACGGCACCGACAGCGAGATCCGCCGGCAGCTCGCCCCGGAGTCCGGGGTGGTCAGCTCGGGCTGCGCCGCGTGGCGGGCGGTGATCCCCTGGTACCGCGCGCCGAAGCTGCCCGCCGACCGGCCCGTCGGCGGCGAGGTGCTCGGCGCCGGGTACCGGTTCGTGTCCGCCTCGCTGGGCGAGCGCGGATCCTCCGGCGCCTCCAGCCGGGGCGGCATCTACTGGGTGGCCACGGCCGCCGGGGCGCCGCGCCCGGAGCCGCCGGAGACCCAGCTGGCCCTGCTGCGCCGCTGGTACGCGGGCTGGCCCGCGCCGATCGCTGAGCTGCTCGACGCCACCGACCCGGCGGACCTGGTGCAGCAGGAGATCCGCGAGCTGCGACCGCTGCCCAGGTCGTACGGTTTCCCGGCCGGCCCGGGCGGGGTGGTGCTGCTCGGCGACGCCGCGCACGCCATGCCGCCGCACCTCGGCCAGGGCGCCTGCCTCGCCTTCGAGGACGCGGCGACCCTCGCCTCGCTGCTGCGCGAGTCCCGACTGCCCGACGCCGTGGTCGCGTACGACCGGGCGCGCCGTCCCCGCGCGGCGACGGTGGTCCGGCAGACCCGCCGGATGTCGGCGGTGCTGAAGGCCCGGGGCCCGCTGGCGCTGCGCGCCCGCGACGCCGCCCTCGGCACGATCACGCCCCGCCTGCTCTCGACCGCCGCCACCACGGCCGCCCAGTGGCGCCCCCCGACCTGACCCGCCCACCCCGCCGCGCCAGGGCGGGCGTCAGGGGGTGACGGGGGCGGGCTCGGCGATGCAGGCGGTGCCGACGCGGCGGAAGCCGACGCGGAGGTAGACCCGGGCGATGTCCTCGCTGCCGGCGGAGAGGAAGACCAGGTCGGTGCCGGCGGCGAGCAGCGCGCGGGCCAGCGCGGCCGTGACGGCCGCGCCCAGGCCGCGGCGGCGGGCGGCCGGCAGGGTGGCGATCCCGGCGATCTCGGCCACGTCACCGACCCGCATCGCCATCCCGCTGGCCAGCGCGCCGTCGGCGGGCGTGCCGGCCAGCGCCGACAGTCGCCGACCGTCGGCGATCCGGGCCCGCTCCTCGTCCAGCGCCGCCTCGTCCAACCCGGCCACGGCGGCGTCCCGCTGCGCCGGGCCGGCCTCGCCGCGGTCGGTGCCGGGCACGCCGAACCCGACGGCGGCGACCGCTCGTTGCGCGGCCACGTCCGCCGCGAAGCCGGGGCCCGCCGGGTCGAGCAGCCGCACCGGCACGTCGGTGAGGGCGTCCTGGTCGGGCAGGGCGCCCGGGTCGAGCACCATCAGCGGAGCCTCCAGCACGGACAGGCCCGCCGAGCGGGCCACCGCGAGCAGGTCCGGGGTCGTCTCGTGCACCCACTCGAGGGCCTCGGGCAGGCCGAGTTCGCGCTGCCGTTCGCGCACCGCCGCGACGTCGGCCAGCGACGGCGGCTCGGTGGCGTCGAGCCTGGGCCGCGCGTAGAACGGCCAGCCGGCCCCGTTCCGGACGAACAACACGAGTGCGCCGTGCTCCTCCGTCCGGGCGACGTCCCGGGGCACCGCGTCGTAGAAGCGTTCCAACCGGTCGAACAGGTCCTTCGGCAGGCGATCCACCGGGCGAGACTACACGTCCCAGAGTCTGGAAGGTGTGATCAATCTGCACTGGCCTTGCGCGTTGGACCCTAACGTAGACTCAATAGACCCCTGAGGGCCGACGTCGTCCCGATCCAGATCCATCCTGAGTGACGACAGGAGGCCCGGTGGCCTTTCCGTACCCTCACCGCAGCCCCCAGCAGGCCCCGCACCTCGGCCCGGGAGCGCCCGCGGCCGGGCTCTACGACCCCGCCCAGGAGCACGACGCCTGCGGTGTGGCCTTCGTGGCGGACCTGCACGGACGGCGCTCGCACGCGGTCGTGGTCAACGGCCTCGACGCGCTCTGCCGACTGGACCACCGGGGAGCCCGTGGCGCGGAACCGAACACCGGCGACGGCGCGGGCATCATGATCCAGGTGCCGGACGCGTTCCTGCGCGCGGTGGTCGACTTCCCGCTGCCACCCGCCGGAGAGTACGCCACCGGCCTGGTGTTCCTCCCCGACGACGACGCCGCCGAGGCCCGCGCCCGCCGCGTGGTGGAGAAGTACGCGCTGGTCGAGGGGGCAGACCTGCTCGGCTGGCGGGACGTGCCGGTCGACCCGAGCGGCCTCGGCGAGACCGCCCTCACGGCGATGCCCCGGGTCCGGCAGCTGTTCCTCGCCGCGCACCGGCTCACCGACTCGCCCGCCGGGCCGGCCGGGTCGCCGCTGGGCGGCATCGAACTGGAGCGGGTGGCGTTCTGCGTCCGCAAGCAGGCCGAGCGGGAGAGCGCCGAGCGGGGCGTGGCGGCGTACTTTCCGTCGCTGTCGGCGCGGACCATGGTCTGGAAGGGCATGCTCACCCCCGACCAGCTCCCCGCGTTCTACCCCGAGCTGACCGACGAGCGGGTGGAGAGCGCGATCGCGCTGGTGCACTCCCGGTTCTCCACCAACACGTTCCCGTCCTGGCCGCTGGCGCACCCGTACCGGCTCATCGCGCACAACGGCGAGATCAACACCATCCGGGGCAACCGGAACTGGATGCAGGCCCGCGAAGCACTCCTGCGCAGCCCGAATCTCCCCGGCAACATCCGCCGGGTCTTCCCGGTCTGCACCCCCGCCGCCTCCGACTCGGCGAACTTCGACGAGGTCCTCGAACTGCTGCACCTGGCCGGGCGGAGCCTGCCGCACGCGGTGCTGATGATGATCCCCGAGGCGTGGGAGAACGACCCGGACATGGCCCCCGACAAGCGGGCCTTCTACCGCTTCCACGCGAGCCTCATGGAGCCGTGGGACGGGCCGGCCTCGGTCGCCTTCACCGACGGCGAGATCGTCGGCGCCGTGCTCGACCGCAACGGGCTGCGCCCGGGTCGCTGGTGGCGGACGGACGACGGCCTGGTGGTCCTCGGCAGCGAGGCCGGCGTGCTCGACCTCGACCCCGCCCGGGTGGTCGCCAAGGGCCGCCTCCAGCCGGGGAAGATGTTCCTGGTCGACACCGTCGCCGGGCGGATCGTGCACGACGACGAGATCAAGGCGGAGCTGGCCGCCGCGCAGCCGTACGCCGAGTGGCTGCACGCCGGCCTGATCGAGCTGACCGACCTGCCCCCGCGCGAGCACATCGTCTACACCCACGACTCGGTGCGCCGTCGGCAGCAGACCTTCGGCTACACCGAGGAGGAGCTGAAGATCCTGCTCGCGCCGATGGCGCGGACGGGCGCCGAGCCGCTCGGCTCGATGGGCACCGACACCCCGATCGCCCCGCTGTCCACCCGGCCGCGGCTGCTCTACGACTACTTCCACCAGCTCTTCGCGCAGGTCACCAACCCGCCGCTGGACGCCATCCGCGAGGAGCTGGTGACCAGCCTGGCGTCGACGATCGGGCCGGAGGGCAACCTGCTCGACCCGGGCCCGGCGAGCTGCCGGCAGATCGTGCTTCCGTACCCGGTGATCGACAACGACGAGCTGGCCAAGATCCTCTCCATCGACGAGGACGGCGACCTGCCGGGCTTCAAGGCCGTCCGGGTCTCCGGGCTCTACCGCGTCCGGGAGGGCGGCGCCGGGATCAGGGCCCGGCTGACCGAGATCTGCCGGCACGTCTCCGAGGCGATCGAGGACGGCGTACGGATCCTGGTGCTGTCGGACCGGGACTCCAACGCCGACCTCGCCCCGATCCCGTCGCTGCTGCTCACCGCCGCCGTGCACCAGCACCTGGTCCGCGAGCAGACCCGTACCCAGGTGGCGCTTGTCGTCGAGTCCGGCGACTGCCGCGAGGTGCACCACGCGGCCGTGCTGATCGGCTACGGCGCGGCGGCGGTCAACCCGTACCTGGCCTTCGAGTCGGTGGAGGACATGATCTCCACCGGCGCGCTCGTCGGCGTCGAGCCGGTGAAGGCGGTCCGCAACTACGTCAAGGGCCTCGGCAAGGGCGTCCTGAAGATCATGTCCAAGATGGGCATCTCGACGGTGTCGTCGTACTGCGGGGCGCAGGTCTTCGAGGCCGTCGGGCTGGACTCCCGGCTGGTCGAGCGCTACTTCCGCGGCACCCCGAGCAAGATCGGCGGGATCGGGCTGGACGGCATCCACGCCGAGGTGGCCGCCCGGCACGCCGTGGCCTGGCCGGAGCCGGGCGCCGAGTCCTCCGGGCGGCTGGCGGTGGGCGGCGAGTACCAGTGGCGCCGCGAGGGTGAGCTGCACCTGTTCAACCCGGAGACGGTCTTCCTGCTCCAGCACGCCACCCGCAGCCGCCAGTACGACGTCTTCCGCCAGTACACGGCGAAGGTCGACGAGCTGGCCGCGAAGGCCGGCTCCCTGCGCGGGCTGTTCACCCTGCGTACGGGAGTGCGGCCGGCGGTGCCGATCGAGGAGGTCGAGCCGGCCACCGAGATCGTCAAGCGGTTCGCCACCGGCGCCATGTCGTACGGGTCGATCTCGGCGGAGGCGCACGAGACCCTCGCCATCGCCATGAACCGCCTCGGCGGCAAGTCCAACACCGGCGAGGGCGGCGAGGACGTCGAGCGGCTGCACGATCCGGCCCGCCGCTCCGCCGTGAAGCAGATCGCCAGCGGCCGGTTCGGGGTGACCAGCGAATACCTGGTCAACGCCGACGACCTCCAGATCAAGATGGCCCAGGGCGCCAAGCCCGGCGAGGGCGGGCAGCTACCCGGCAACAAGGTCTGGCCGTGGATCGCCCGCACCCGGCACGCCACGCCGGGCGTCGGCCTGATCTCCCCGCCGCCGCACCACGACATCTACTCCATCGAGGACCTCGCCCAGCTCGTCCACGACCTCAAGTGCGTCAACCCGTCCGCGCGGGTGCACGTCAAGCTCGTCAGCGAGGTCGGCGTCGGCACCGTGGCGGCGGGCGTGGCGAAGCTCAAGGCCGACGTCATCCTGATCTCCGGCCACGACGGCGGCACCGGCGCGTCCCCGCTGAACTCGCTCAAGCACGCCGGCACCCCGTGGGAGCTGGGGCTGGCCGAGGCGCAGCAGACGCTGCTGCTCAACAAGCTGCGCGACCGGGTCACCGTGCAGGTCGACGGCCAGCTCAAGACCGGCCGGGACGTGCTGGTCGCGGCGCTGCTCGGCGCCGAGGAGTTCGGCTTCGCCACCGCCCCGCTGATCGTCGAGGGCTGCGTGATGATGCGGGTGTGCCACCTGGACACCTGCCCGGTCGGCATCGCCACCCAGAACCCGGTGCTGCGGGAACGTTTCACCGGCAGGCCGGAGTTCGTGGAGAACTTCTTCCTCTTCCTCGCCGAGGAGGTCCGCGGCTACCTGGCCGAGCTGGGCTTCCACTCGATCGAGGAGGCCATCGGGCACGCCGAGCTGCTCGACGTCGCCCCGGCGATCGCGCACTGGAAGGCCGGCGGGCTCGACCTGACGCCCGTGCTGCACCTGCCGGAGCTGCCGGCCGGCGCCGCCCGCCGGGGCGTCCGCGCCCAGGACCACGGCCTGGACCTGGCGCTGGACAACGAGCTGATCGCCCTCGCCGGGCCGGCGCTGCGCGACGGCACGCCCGTACGGGTCGAGGTGGCGGTGCGCAACGAGCACCGCAGCGTCGGCGCGATGCTGGGTGGCGAGGTGACCCGCCGCTTCGGCGGGGCCGGCCTGCCCGCCGACACGGTGGAGTTCACGCTGCGCGGCACCGCCGGGCAGTCGTTCGGCGCGTTCCTGCCGCGCGGGGTCACCCTGCGGCTGCACGGCGACGCCAACGACTACGTGGGCAAGGGCCTCTCCGGTGGCCGGCTCGTCGTGCGGCCGGACGCCGCCGCCCCCTTCGTCGACGCCGACGCCGCACCCGGGGAGCGGGCCGAGGACCAGACCATCGCCGGCAACACCATCCTCTACGGCGCCACGGCGGGCGAACTCTTCCTGCGCGGGCGGGTGGGGGAGCGGTTCGCGGTGCGCAACTCCGGCGCGGTGGCCGTCGTCGAGGGTGTCGGCGACCACGGCTGCGAGTACATGACCGGCGGGACCGTGGTGGTGCTGGGGCCGACCGGCCGCAACTTCGCCGCCGGCATGTCCGGCGGGACCGCGTTCGTGTACCGGCTGGACCGCCGCCGGGTCAACGCGGAGCTGGTCGACCTGGCCCCGCTGTCCGACCAGGAGCAGGCCGTGCTGCACGAGCTGGTGCAGCGGCACTTCGCCGAGACCGACTCGGCGGTCGCCGAGGAGCTGCTGAAGCGCTGGCCGGAGGCGGTGGCGGAGTTCACCGCGGTGGTGCCCCGGGACTACCGCCGGGTGCTGGAGATCATGCGGGCCGCCGAAGCCGCCGGCCGCGACGTCGACGACGCGGTGATGAGCGCGCTCTCCGCGCCCGCCGCGAAGTCCATGCCGACCGCGCCCGCCCCGCGGGCGGCGGTCCAGGAGGTGGCTCGTGCCTGACCCGAACGGTTTCCTGCGCTACGACCGGCGGCTGCCGGCGCGCCGCCCGGTGCCGGTGCGGATCAGCGACTGGCGGGAGGTCTACCCGCCCGCCGGCGAGGAGCTGATCCGCGAGCAGGCCACCCGCTGCATGGACTGCGGCATCCCGTTCTGCCACGACGGCTGCCCGCTGGGCAACCGCATCCCCGACTGGAACGACCTGGTCCGTACGGGCGGCTGGGACGCGGCGGTGGAGTCGCTGCACGCCACCAACAACTTCCCGGAGTTCACCGGCCGGCTCTGCCCGGCGCCCTGCGAGGCGGCCTGCGTGCTCGGCATCGGCGGCGGCCAGCCGGTCACCATCAAGCAGGTCGAGGTGGAGATCGCCGACGCGGCCGTCGCGCGGGGCGGCCTGCTGCCGCGCCCGGTGCCCGCGCCGACCGGCCGGTCGGTCGCCGTGGTCGGCTCCGGGCCCGCCGGCCTCGCCGCCGCGCAGCAGCTCGCCCGCGCCGGTCACGCCGTGACGGTGTACGAGCGCGACGACGCGATCGGCGGCCTGCTCCGCTACGGCATCCCCGACTTCAAGCTGGAGAAGGCCCACATCGACCGGCGGCTGGCCCAGCTCGCCGCCGAGGGCGTGCGCTTCCGCACCGGGGTGAACGTCGGCGTCGACGTCACCGCCGAGCAGGTGCGCGCCGAGCACGACGCGGTGCTGCTCGCCTGCGGCGCGTTGCAGGGCCGGGACACCCCGGAGACCCCGGGCCGGCACCTGCGCGGCGTGCACCAGGCGATGGAGCACCTCGTCGCGGCCAACCGGGTGGTCGCCGCGGCGGCCGGCGGCCGGCCCGACACCGCCGTGCTGCCCGACGGCACGCCCATCGACGCGGCCGGGAAGCACGTGGTGATCATCGGCGGCGGCGACACGGCGGCGGACTGTCTCGGCGTGGCGCACCGGCAGGGCACGGCCGGCGTACACCAGCTCGACCTCTACCCGCGGCCGCCGCAGGCCCGCGACGAGGCCCGGGACCCGTGGCCGACCTGGCCGTGGCTCCTGCGCAGCTACCCGGCGCACGAGGAGGGCGGCGAGCGGGTCTTCGCCGTCGCGGTGCAGGAGTTCGTCGACGACGGCACCGGGCAGGTGCGGGCGGTGCGGATCGCCGAGGTGAGCGTGGAGAAGCGGGACGGGCGGCGGATCGTCACCCCACTGCCCGGCTCGGAGCGGGAGCTGCCGGCCGACCTGGTGCTCCTGGCCATCGGGTTCGAGGGCACCGAGGCGCAGCCGCTGCTCGACCAGTTCGGGGTCGTCCGCAACGCGCGCGGGGCGGTCGACGCCCGGCCGGACTGGCAGACCGACACCGACGGCGTCTTCGTCGCCGGTGACATGCACCGGGGCGCCTCGCTGATCGTCTGGGCGATCGCCGAGGGGCGGGCGGCGGCCGCCGCGATCCACGCGTACCTCGGCGGGGTCGGAACGCTCCCGGCCCCGGTGGACCCGGCCCGGCAGCCGCTCGCGGCCCGCTGACCACCCGCTCGGACCCGACGTGGCCCCGGCCTGCGCCTGGCAGGCCCGGGGCCACGTCGCGTGAGCCGCCTCACGAAAGGCGGCAAATCGGTTTAATTGCCGCCAGGCTTGGCGGCTGCCGCGCACCGCCACCCGGGTTCGGCACCGTCATGTCGCCGTCCCACGGGGGAATCAGTCGTGTTCGCCGCGCTGCGCCACCGGAACTACCGGATCTGGGCCGCCGCCGGGTTCGTGTCCGTCGTCGGGACCTGGATGCAGGTCCTGGGCGTGAACTGGTACGTGCTCGCCGAGACCGGCTCGGCGACGTCGATGGGCTTCACCGTCCTGCTCCAGGCCCTTCCCACGCTGCTGCTCAGCGTCTGGGGCGGAGCGCTGGCCGACCGGCTGCGCGCGAAGCCGCTGCTGATCGTCGCCCAGGCGCTCCACGCGGCCCTGGCGGCCGGGCTGGCGCTGGTCGCCGTCACCGGCGTGGGCGGCCTCCCGGCGATCTACGCGATCTCGCTGGTGACCGGAGCGGTCTCGGCCATCGAGGGCCCCGTGATGGGCCGCTGGTGCTCGACCCTGGTGGACCGGGAGAGCCTCGGCAACGCCCTGGCGCTCGGCTCGCTGACCAACTCCGCCGGCCGCATCCTCGGCATGAGCGCCGGCGCCGTCCTGGTCGCCGCCGTCGGCCCCGCGCTGCTCTTCGCGGTCAACGCCGCCAGCTTCGTCGCGGTGGTGGTGGCCCTGTTCGCCGTCCGCGAGCGGGAGCTGCACGCGGGGGAGCCGGCGCCGGCCGACGCGGAGCCGGCGGACCGCGGCATCGTCGCCGGCTTCCGCTATCTGCTGCGCCAGCCGGTGGTGCTCGTCGCGCTCGCCCTGTCGTTCGTGCTCGGCAGCCTCGGCCGCAACTACCAGGTGACCATGGCGGCCATGAGCGACGGACCGCTGGGCGGCGGTGCCTCCGGCTACGGGTTCCTCTCCACCGTCTTCGCGATCGGCACGGTGCTCGGCGCCCTCGTCGCGGCCCGGCGGCGTGAGCTGGGCTACGGGATCCTGCTCGCCGCCGGCCTGCTGGCCAGCGTGCTGCAGATCGTCGCCGGCGTGGCCCCGGGCACCCTGAGCTTCGCGGCGGTGATCCTGCCGGTCGCCGCCGCGGCCGTGGTCATCGACACCACCGTCGGCGCCCGCGCCCAGCTCGACACCGACTACGCGATGCGGGGCCGGGTGCTGGCCGCGCTGGCGGTCACCGGCTCCGTCTCCGCCGCGGTCGGCGCGCCGCTGCTCGGCTGGCTCTCCGAACACGCGGGCCCCCGGCAGACCCTCGTGCTGGCCGGGACGGTGACGGCGATCGCCACCGTGGTGGCGGGGATCGGGCTCGACCGACTGCGCGGGCGCCCGCTGCGCCGGCGGGTCGCCCTGGCGCTGGCCGTGCCGGCGGTACGGCGTCCGGTGCGTCGGGTCGCCTCGACGGCGGCCCGCGTCGTCCGACCGGCGTCGAGCGCGGTGCGGTCCGTCCGGTCCGTCCGGGCCGTCGCACGGATCGTCCGACCGGCGGGAAGCGACGTCCCGGCCGGCCGCCCCGTGCTGCCCCGGCCGGCCACCGGTCGACCCCGGGCGGGACGGGAGGAGCACGAATGCGCCGCCTGTACGCCGCGCCGTGCCCGCCGCCGCTCCCGCCTGACCGGCGCGGCACCCCCGGTCGGCCAGCCGGCCGAGTGCCCCCGCTCCGGCTGACCCCACCGCCCCACCAGCTCCCGGTGTGCGGAAGGACCGACGCGCCCGCCTCGCCACTGTCCGGGCGTCGCCCGTGTCCGTTAGGGTCCTTGAGGACCAGGCGGGGCGACGGCGACGGGAGCAGAGGGTGGGCAGGCTCGCGTCGGCGTACGGGCAGGCGGTCGCGGCGCACCGCGCCGCCCGGTCCCACCTCGACACCGCCCGTCGGGCGCTCGCCGGGCACGCCACCCCGGCCGTCCCGAACGGCGCGGGCGCGCTCGTCGCCCGGCTCGCCGAACTCGGCGGCGCGCTCGCCACCCCGACCCCCGGGGCCACCCCGGTCGCCGTCGCGCCCGTCCCGGTGCGCGTCGGCGAGGCGTCCACTCCCGACGGCGCCTTCCCCGTCCTCGTGCCGCTGGGCGGCGGCCACCACCTCGCGGTCGACGCGGACGCCCGCGACCCCCGGGTGGCCGGCCTGCTGCGGGCGCTCGTGCTGCGGCTGCTCGCCACGGCGCCGCCCGGCGGAGTCCGGGTCGCCGGGATCGACACCGCCGCGCTGGGCGCCACCTTCGGGCCGCTGCGCCCGCTGGTCGACGCCGGCGTGCTCGACCCGCCCGCCACCGGCGAGGCCGAGGTGGCCGCCCTGCTCGACGCCGCCGAGCGGCATGCCCGCGCCGCCCGGCACGCCGACCGTCCCGACCAGGAGCTGCTGCTGGTCGTCGCCGCGTCGACGCCGCCGCCCCGCGAGGCGGCCCGGCTCGCCGCGCTCACCCACGCCGGGCCGGCCGCCGCCGTCTGCGTCCTGGTCGCCGGCCAGCCGTCCGCCGCGTCCGCCGACCCGCCGCCGCAGCTCGGCGCCACCACCACGGTCCGGCTGACCGAGCGGTACGCCCACGTCGGCGATCCGCCCGGCGCCCCGTTCAGCGTGGACGGCACCGGCCTGGCGGCCCCCGTGCTGCTCGACGGCGACCCGCCGGCCGCGTCGGTGGCGGCCCTCGCCGCCCATCTCGGCGCCGCCGCCCGGCGCGGCGACGCGGTGGGCTTCGCCGAGCTGCTGCCCGAGCGGCGGTGGGCCGAGTCGGCGGGCAACGGGCTGCGCACCGTGGTCGGCCGTGCCGGCCGGGACCGGGTCACCGTCGCCTTCGACGACGCCACCCCGCACTGGCTCGTCGGCGGGCGCACCGGCGCCGGCAAGACGGTCTTCCTGCTCGACGTCCTCTACGGGCTCGCCGCCCGCTACCCGCCCGCCGAGCTGCAGCTCTACCTGCTCGACTTCAAGGAGGGGGTGAGCTTCACCGAGTTCGTCCCCACCCCCCGCGACCCGTCCTGGCTGCCGCACGCCCGGGCCGTCGGCATCGAGTCCGACCGGGAGTACGGCGTCGCCGTCCTGCGGGAGCTGCGCCGCGAGCTGTCGCGGCGGGCCGCCGCGCTCAAGCGGCACGGCGTCACCAAGCTCGCCGACCTGCCCCGCGACACGCCGATGCCCCGGATCGTGGCGGTGGTCGACGAGTTCCACGTGCTGCTCGCCGGCAACGACGCGCTGGCCCGCGAGTCGGTCGACCTGCTCGAGGAGTTGGCCCGCAAGGGCCGCTCGTACGGCGTGCACCTGGTCCTGGCGAGCCAGAGCATGACCGGCGTCGAGGCGCTCTACGGGCGGGCCGAGGCGATCTTCGGTCAGTTCGCGCTCCGGGTGGCGCTGCCCGGCGGCGGCGGGGTGCTCGACCCGCTGAACGAGGCCGCCCACACCCTGCCCATCGGTTCGGCCGTGCTCAACACCGCCGCCGGGGCGGTCGGCGCCGACGCCGTCGTCCGCTTCCCCGACGCCCACGCCGCCGCGGCCGAGCTGGCCGCGCTGCGGCACGAGCTGTGGCAGGCGCGGCCGGCGGGCGCGCGCCCCCCGTCGGTGTTCAGGGGCTACGAGACCGCGCGCGTCGAGGACGACCCCACCTTCGCCGGCCTGCGCCCGGGCGGGCGTCGCCCGCTCGCCCTGGTCGGGCGGACGGTCGACGTGGACGGCACCTCCGCGCTGTTCATGCTGGACGCCACCCCGGGCCGGCACCTGGCCGTGGTGGGCACCTCGGCCACCGGCGCGGAGGTGCTGCGCGCGGCCACCCTGAGCCTCGCCCGCCAGCACGCCCCGGGCGACGCCCGGTTCCTCCTCGCCCCGCTGGTCACCGCCGCCGAGCCCGCCGCCGACGACACCGCCGCCACGCTGATCGCCGCCGGTCACGCCGTCGACCGCCTCGACACCGCCGGCCTGCGCCGGCACGTCGCCACCCTCGCCGCCGGGCTGTCGGCCGCCACCACGCCGTCCGGCCCGACCACCCCGGCCCGGCCGGAGGGCAGTGCCGCGCCGGACACCGGCCGCACCTACCTCGTCGTGTTCGGGATGGACGCCGCCAGCGCGGCGCTCGCCGCCACCGACCCGGAGACGTTCCGCTCCGGCCACGACGACCTGGGGGCGCTGCTGCGCCAGGGCCCCGCGCGGGGCGTGCACCTGCTCGGCTGGTGGCGCGGGCTGCGCCGGCTCGCCGACGACCTCGGCGGCGCGCACAACCGCGACGACGTCGCCTGCCTGGTGGCGCTGAACGTGCCCGGCACCGACCTCGGGCTGCACCTCGGGGTGCACGACCTCGCGTACGCGCCCCGGCCCGACCGGGCGCTGCTGGTCGACCGGCACGACCAGCGCACCCGGCTCATCGTGCCGTTCGCCCGCGACGGGCACGGCCCGGACGGGGAGGACTGAGGCGGTGTCCGACTACTCCGAGTACGCGGCGCTGGCCCGCCAGCTCGCCGAGCGGCGTCGGGCCGGTGAGCGCGGCGCCGCCGCCGAGGCCGAGCGCCGGCGCAACCTGCACGCCGCCGCGGACTACCTCCAGCACCGGCTGACCGCCCAGGGGCAGCGCCTCGACCAGCTCGGCCAGGCCATCGGCGTCCCGGCCCCCGGCGTGCCCACCGGCCCCGCGCCCGCGCCGGCGACCGCACCCGCGGGCCCCGTCACCGGGCCGGCCGCCGTGCCCGGCGCCGGGTCGGTCGGTGACGGCGGTCCGGGCGGCGCGCCGACCGGCGGCGCCGGACCGGGGGCGGGGGAGCCCGCCGGCGCAGCCGGCGCCCCGGGGCGGCCGGGGGTCGGGGCGTATCCCCAGGTCGGGGTGGGGGAGACGAGGCTCGCGCTGCCGCCGGGGGCGGGCGGGGTGCCGGGCCCGCGCCCGGCGGAGACCGACCCGACCACCGAGCTGGAGCTGGCCCGGCGCTACGCCGACGAGTCCGACCGGCACGGGCAGCAGGCCGAGTTGCTCGCGCAACGCCCCGCGCTGCTGCCGACCTGGTCGCCGGTGGCCCGGGCGCTCGCCGTCTACGCCGGCTGCGCGGCCGTGGCGGCGGTGCTGATGGTGGTGATGGTGCTCGCCTCCGGCGTCGGCCTGGTCGACGGGTTCACCCTCGGCGCCTGGATCTGCGCCGGCCTGCCCGCGCTGTCGTTCTTCGCCGGCTACCTGGTGCTCGGCCGCTGGGGCCGGCCGGCCATGGTCGCCGGCACCCCGCCCCGCTACGTGCACCTCGGCTTCCTGATCTGCTTCGTCGCCGTGCCGGTCGCCTACGTGGCCTATCTGCTGCTGTTCCGCCTCCTCCGCTGACCGGCCGCCTCCTCCGCTGACCGGCCGTCGCCAGGGCGCCGCCCGGCCGCCGGGACCGGTGGAACACGATGGACGTCATCGGCGCCCGGAGACGGCCGTGGTGTTCCACCGGTGGTTCCGCTACGGCGCGACGTCGGTCGGCACCGGCTCGACCACGACGACGGGGATCTCCCGGTCGGTCCCCTGCTGATAGCGGGCGTAGGTCGGGAAGACGCCGGTCATCACCTGCCACAACCGGGGCCGCTCCTCGGCGGTGGCGGTCCGCGCCCGGCCCCGGAACCGGTCGGCCCCGACCTGCACCTGCACCTCGGGGTCGGCGCACAGGTTGAGGTACCAGGCCGGGTGCCGCGCCGCACCGCCGTTCGACGCCACCAGCAGGTACCGGTCGCCGTCCCGGCCGTAGATGAGCGCCGTCCGCCGCAGCTTGCCCGTCCGGCGCCCCCGGGTGGTGACCAGCAGGGCGTCGTACCCGTGGTACCTGCCGCCGTCGGCGCCGTCGGTGGCCAGGTAACGCTCCACGTGGCCGGCCACCCAGCCGACCGGACTGTCCTCGATGGTCTCCGCCATCGGAGCAGACTAGCCGCCTCAGCGGTAGTCGTCGGCGCGTCGGACGGCGCCGAAGCGCGGGAAGATCCGCTCGACGGTGAACTCGTGTTCGTCGGCGGCGAAGCCGGACATCGCGTCGGCCACGAACTCCAGCTCGTAGCCGTGGTCGCTGGCCGCGCGGGCGGTCGACTCGACGCCCATCGTGGTCACCAGCCCGGCCAGCACCACGGTGTCGACCCCGCGCCGGCGCAGCTGCCCGTGCAGGTCGGTGCCGTGGAACGCGCCGACGGTGCGCTTGACGACCACGACGTCCCCCGGCTCGACCAGCCCCTCGGCGAAGTCGCTGCCCGGCGGCTGCTCGGCCACCCCGGGCCGCTCGACCCGGACCTGGACCACCGGCCGGCCCTGGGCGCGGAACACGGCGGCGAGCCGGCGGCAGCGGTCGAGGACATCCTCGCCACGGTGCGGGGCCAACTCCAGCGCGATGATCCGGGGCATCAGGTCGATGAGCACGAGGGCCGTCGTCACGCTGATGATCATAAAGGGCGGGCGGTGCGGATCAGGGGTCGGTGAGCAGCAGCCAGTCGTCGTCGAGCCGCGCGACGTTCGTGCCCTCGGGCCAGACGTGCGGGCCGGCCGCCGCCGCCCGCGCCTGGTCGACCAGGGGAGGCCGGGCGAACGTCGCCCCGTCGAAGGTCGCCGCGTCGTGGAAGCGGGTCCGGCCGAAGTTCGCGGCGCCCTCGAAGCGGGCCCGCTCGAACCATGCCTGGCCGCCGAACTCGGTCCAGCGGAACAGGGCCAGGTCGGCGAAGCGGACCTGCCGGAATCCGGCGTAGCCCCCTAACGTGGCGTGGTCCATCGAGAGCCCGCTGAGGAAGACCGCCTCGCGGAACGTCGCGCTTCTGGTGAAGCGGGTCCCGTCGAAGCTCGCCGTCCGTCCGACCGTGGTGCCCCGGAAGTACGCCCACGCGACGGTGGCGTGCCGGCACGACAGGCCGCCGATCTCGGCGCGGTCGAAGCTGAGGCGGCCGGCGATCCGGGCGTCGTCCAGGACGATCTCGGCGTCGCCGCGCAGGTCGTCGCAGCGCAGGTCCGCGAAGGTGGCGCCGAGGGACAGCCGGCCGCGCACGGTCGCACCGGCGAGGCTGGTGGTGCCGGCGCAGACCGCGCCGGTGAGGTCCGCGTCGACCAGGGTGCAGCCGGCGGCGTCGAAGCCGTCGAGGTGGGCGCCGGTCAGGTCCAGCGTGACGCCGGGCCAGAACGCGTCGTCGTCGGCGCGCAGGTGCCGGGTCAACACCCGCTGCGCGGTGCGGCGCACCTCCGCCTCGCCCGCGTCGTCGTCGCCCGCCGGCATCCGCAGGTACGCGCAGAGCACCGCCACGATCGTCGGCCGCTGCGCCGGATTGTCCTGCCCGAGCCGTTCCAGGGCGTGCAGTCCGCCGAGGCGTACGGCCGCCTTGTCGTTGCCGAGCAGCTCGACGGCGCGGGTGTATAGCTCGGTCAGCCGGCGCTCGGCGGCGTCGTGTTCGGCGGCCTCGGCCTGCCGGTCCTGGTGCCGCTGCCCGGCCTCGGCGACCGCCTCCACGTGGGCCTGCGCCCGGTCCCGGTGCGCCTGCTCCTGCGCGGCGACGGCCTCCTGGTGCCGCTGGGCGCGTTCGCTGATCCACTGGCGGCGGGCGGCCAGCAGCAGCGCAAGGCCGCCGCCGGTGCCGGCCACCACGGTCAGCCCGGTGCGGATGGCGTCGATGCGCAGGGTGGCGCGGGTGTCCGGTTGGGCGGCCCGGCCGGCCTCGTCGAGCAGCCAGTCCAGGACCAGCCAGCCCAGCAGCCCGGCGGCCAGCAGCCCGACGAGCACGAGCCACCAGGGCATCACCCGCAGCGGCTTCTCGCCGGTCGGTGTCTGAGGCACGGGCCACAGCATGCCACCGGCGTCGGGCTCGCGCGCGCACCGTCCCGCGTGGACGGCGGGCCGCCGGGTCGCCCTGCTCTCGCGTGCCCGCGAAACGCGCCAGCCGTAAGGGCCGACCCGACCCCGCGTCGACCGTGCGCGAATTGCCGGTTTGCGCTTCCGGCGCGACAAGGGTTACCGGCCTGTAACGTAGTTATTGACGACCGTGAATCTAGACCCTCATCATCGTCCCACGATCGATCGGACCCCCGCCCGCCGTCCCGGGTTCCCGGGTACCTCCCGCCGGAGGTGCAGCCATGCTGCTCCGAAAGATCCTCGCCACCGCCACCGTGGTCGCCGCGCTCCTCGTCCCGGCCACCGCCGCGACAGCCGCCCCCGAACGCCCCGCCACCCCCGCGGTCGCCGCCGCCCCGGTCGCCGCCGCCGTCAACCCCGTCATCGTCGTCGGCGGCCTGATCGGCCTCTCCATCGCGTACGAGCCGATCGCCGCCCGGCTGCGCGCCGACGGCTTCCGGGTCTTCGTCTACCAGTTGCCCGGCCTCGGCTTCGGCGACATCCGCGACTCCGCCCGTGCCTTCGCCGCGTACGTCGAGCAGGTCCGGTCCGTCACCGGGGCGTCCCGGGTGGACGTCGTCGGCCACTCCGAGGGCGGACTGGTTTCCCGCTGGTACGTGAAGTTCCTCGGCGGCGAGTCGGCCGTCGGCCGCTACGTCAGCCTCGGCAGCCCCCAGCAGGGCACGTACGTCGCGAACATCCTGCGGGTCGTCGGCCTCGGCAGCTGCGCCGCAGTCGTCGCCTGTCAGCAGATGTCGATCGGCTCCGATTTCCTAGCCGACCTCAACGGCGGCGACGACACCCCCGGCGCGGTTCGCTGGACCACGGTCCGGACGTGGCAGGACGAGCTGGTCCGGCCGGTCGACAACGCCTCGCTCGCCGACGGCGCGACCAACGTGCTGATCCAGGCGGCGTGCCCGCTACGGGTCGTCGGGCACCTCGGGCTCGTACTCGACGGCACCACGTACACCGTGGTCCGGCAGGCGCTGCGCGGCACCCCGATCCACCCGGACTGCCTGGCCCTGTAGCGGACGTGGCCCTGGGGTGGACGGGGCCGGGTGGGGGAAAGGGCGCAGCGGGGCGGCAACCGGGCGGGGCGGGGACGGAGTTGACCGGAGCGCCCGTGCGGGCCGCCCGCGCGTGCGACGCTGGGCCCGTGCCGGTCGGCGTCGACCACGGGTCGCCGCGCAACGCGACGCGGGAGGGAACGCCCATGACGGGAGTGCCGCAGGTCGACTTCGCGCTCGACACGTACGAGTGCATCGTGCTGTATCCCGGCGCGGCCGGGCGGGCGCTGCCGGCGGAGACGGTGCAGCGGTTGCAGGCCGAGCACCTCGCGCACATGCAGGCCCTCCAGCGCCGGAGGATCATCCTGGTCGCCGGCTCGGTGGACGGCCAGGCCCGCGAGCCGGACCCGCCGATCGGCTTCGGTCTGGCCCGGACCGGTTCCGTGGACGATGTGCGCAGCGTGATGGAGGCCGACCCGGCGGTGCAGGCCGGGCTCTACCGGGTGGACGTGATGACCTTCCTCTGCCCGGCGGGCTCGCTGGAGTTCCCACTGGTCAAGACGCAGACCTGAGCGGTTCCGCCGGACGCCCGGCGCACCGTGGCGCGCGGCGCGGGCCGCCGACCCGGCGTGCACCGCCGGCCTCCCGCAGCGGTCCGCCCCCGGCGCGCGAGCGACCCGGTCGGGCACCCGCGGCCGGGGAACGGCGGGTCACCATCGCGCCGGCACCCTCCGGCGCCATCAGCGGAACCCGTCGGACCGGCCCGGGGGAGCGGGTCGGGCGTGCGGGCCAGGCCGCCGCGGGTCGGGCGGGGCGGGTGTGCGCGGGCGGGGCCGGGCGGGCGTCCGCGCGGCGGGTGTGCGGCCAGGGCGCGGCACGGCGTGGACCAGCCATCGACGGCGGGCGCGCCGGCCGGGAGCACCCCGGTGCCCGGTGGCGCCGGGGGCGTACGATTCCGGCGCGCGGTCGCCGTTGCCCGCCGCCTCAACGTTCCGGCGTGGGTTCCGCCCGCCGGCTGCGCGCGTGACGCGCGTCGTTGGACAATTTTCCGCAGCCCGCGAGGGGTCGGCCCGTAGTCCGACCCGGAGGAGAGACTAGCCTGATGGGCGTGACACGCCGCGCGAAGATCGTCTGCACTCTTGGTCCTGCCACCTCGTCCCCGGAGCGGATCCGGGGGCTCGTCGAGGCCGGCATGAACGTGGCCAGACTCAACTTCAGCCACGGCAGCCACTCCGACCACGAGGCGGTCTACCGGCTGGTCCGCGAGGCCGCGGAGGCGGCCGGACGCCCGGTGGCCGTGCTCGCCGACCTGCAGGGTCCGAAGATCCGGCTCGGCCGGTTCGCCGACGGCCCGCACGAGTGGCGCACCGGCGACTCCGTCGTGATCACCGGCGACGACGTTCTCGGCACCAAGGACCGGGTCTCCTGCACCTACCGGAAGCTTCCGCAGGAGGTCAAGCCCGGCGACCGGCTGCTGATCGACGACGGCCGGGTCGCCGTCGAGGTCACCGACGTCACCGGCAACGACATCCGCTGCCTGGTCACGGAGGGTGGCCCGGTCTCCAACAACAAGGGCGTCTCGCTGCCGAACGTGGCGGTCAGCGTCCCCGCGATGTCCGAGAAGGACGCCGAGGACCTGCGCTTCGCCCTCGGCCTCGGCGTCGACCTGGTCGCGCTCTCCTTCGTCCGCTCCGCCGACGACATCAAGCTGGTGCACGGCATCATGGCCGAGGTCGGGGTGCACCGGCCGGTGCTGGCCAAGGTGGAGAAGCCCGAGGCGGTCGACTGCCTGGAGCAGATCGTGCTGGCCTTCGACGGGGTCATGGTCGCCCGCGGCGACCTCGGCGTGGAGCTGCCGCTCGACCAGGTCCCGCTGGTGCAGAAGCGCGCCGTGCAGCTCTGCCGGGAGAACGCCAAGCCGGTCATCGTGGCCACCCAGATGCTCGACTCGATGATCGAGAACTCGCGCCCGACCCGCGCCGAGGCCTCCGACGTGGCCAACGCCGTGCTCGACGGGGCGGACGCCGTGATGCTCTCCGGCGAGACCAGCGTCGGCAAGTACCCGGTGCTCACCGTCAGCACCATGGCGAAGATCGTCACCACCACCGAGTCCGGCTCGATCGGGGTGCCGCGCCTCCAGCACGACCCGCGTACGCACGGCGGCGCGCTCACCGTCGCCGCCTCCTCGATCGCCCGGGCCATCGGCGCGAAGGCCATGGTCGCCTTCTCGCAGACCGGCGACACCGTGCGGCGGCTGTCCCGGCTGCACTGCGACCTGCCGCTGCTCGCCTTCACCCCGGTGCCCGAGGTGCGCAACCAGCTCGCCCTCTCCTGGGGCGTGGAGACCTTCCTGATGCCGTTCGTCGAGCACACCGACGACATGTTCCGCCAGGTCGACCAGGCGCTGCTCGGGCTCAACCGGGCCAACCCCGGCGACCACGTGGTGATCGTCGCCGGCAGCCCGCCCGGCACCCCCGGCTCGACCAACACGCTGCGCGTACACCAGCTCGGGTCGTTGGTCGACGCCGCGTCCGCGCGAGCGCTTCAGTGAGTGCCGGGGAGGTCGCGGTCGGCCAGGCCGCGGTCGACCAGCTCCTCGACGTGCTCGACCTGGAGCACACCGGCGAGATGACCTTCCGGGGGATGAGCCCGCCGGTCGGCCCTCAGCGGGTGTACGGCGGCCAGGTCGCCGGCCAGGCCCTGGTGGCCGCCGGCCGGACGGTCGACCCGGCGCGCTTCGTGCACTCCCTGCACGGCTACTTCGTGCGCGCCGGCGACCCGAGCGAGCCGATCGCGTACGAGGTGGAGAACATCCGCGACGGCCGCTCCTTCTCGGTACGCCGCTCCGTGGCGCTCCAGCACGGCAAGCCGATCTTCTTCATGTCGGCGTCGTTCCACCGTCCCGAGGAGGGCCTGGACCACCACGCGCCCACGCCGCCCGACGTGCCGGGGCCGGACGAGGTCCCGACGATGACCGACCGGCTCTCCCGCTACCCCGAGCGGCTCGGCATCTGGGCGCAGATCCCGCGCCCGATCGACGTGCGTTACGTGGGCGAGCCCGGTTGGGTGCGCCCCGGCGACCGGCCGGCCGACCCGCACCAGCGGGTCTGGATGCGCATCGACGGCAAGCTGCCCGACGATCCGCTGCTGCACGCCTGCGCGCTGACGTACGCCTCCGACCTGACCCTGCTCGACTCGGTGCTGTCGGTGCACGGCGAGGTCTGGGGCCCCGGCGGGGTGGTGGGGGCCAGCCTCGACCACGCGCTGTGGTTCCACCGGCCGTTCCGCGCCGACGAGTGGTTCCTCTACGACTGCTGGAGCCCGTCCGCCTCCGGCGCGCGGGGGCTCGCCACGGGTCGCCTGTTCACCAGGGACGGCCGACACATCGCCACCGCCGTGCAGGAGGGGCTGCTGCGCCGTGTCGGGGAGTGACGCCGAGCCGGGGCGGCACATCGCCGTCGGCCGATCGGCCGAGGGGTGATCGGCCGGCCGGGGTGACCAGCGCGTTAATCTTGCCGGCATGCGCCTCTCCGCCCGGGTCGACTACGCCCTCCGTGCGGTCGCCGAGCTCGCCTCGGTGACCGGCGGTGCCGGGGCCGGGCGGGGTCGGCCGGTGACCGCCGAGCAGATCGCCCGCGCCCAGGAGATCCCGCCGAAGTTCCTGGAGAGCATCCTGCTGCAACTGCGCCGCGGCGGCATCGTGCACGCCCAGCGCGGTCCGGAGGGCGGCTACTGGCTGGCGCGGCCGGGCGGGGAGATCTCGCTGGCCGAGGTGATCCGGGTGATCGACGGCCCGCTCGCACACGTACGCGGGCAGCGGCCCGAGGAGCTCGGCTACCACGGCGCCGCCCGCTCCCTCCAGGAGGTCTGGATCGCCCTGCGGGCCAGCGAACGCCAGATCCTGGAACTGGTCACCGTCGCCGACGTGGCCGCCGGCACCCTGCCCGAGCGGGTCACGGAGCTGGCCGCCGACCCCCGCGCCTGGACCTGACCCGGGCCGAACGGCCGGCGTAGGGGCTCGCCCGCCGGCGGTCGACGCGTCGCCCGGCCGCCCGGACCGGTGTCACCGTCGTCCCCGCCGCCCGGACCGTCGTCACCGTCGTCCCTGCCGCCGGCCCGCGCCACTGTCGTCTCACTGACCGGTCGGAGTCTTGACCCCGGTACCCCGCGTGCCGCATTGTCGACCAAGTCGATAGGAGATGCCGAAAAGTCAGGGGGCGCTCGTGCGCAAGCTGCTGGTCCTCGCACTGGTCGGGCTCGCCGCGCAACTCGTCGACGGCGCGCTCGGCATGGCGTACGGGCTGACCTCCTCCACGCTGCTGCTGCTCGTGGGCGTCGCCCCGGCCGCCGCGTCGGCGTCGGTGCACCTGGCCGAGATCGGCACCACGCTCGCCGCCGGGGTGGCGCACTGGCGGTTCGGCAACGTCGACTGGCGGGTGGTGGCCCGGATCGCCGTCCCCGGCGCGGTCGGCGCGTTCGCCGGCGCGACCTTCCTCAGCGCGATCTCCACCGAGTCGGCGGCCCCGTGGATGGCCGGCATCCTGTTCACGCTCGGCGCGTACCTGCTGGTGCGCTTCTCCCGACCGCTGCGCACCGACCGGCGGGCCGGTCGGCTGCGGGGGCGCTTCCTCGGCCCGCTCGGCCTGGTCGCCGGCTTCGTCGACGCCACGGGCGGCGGCGGGTGGGGGCCGGTCGCCACGCCGGCCCTGCTGGTCAGCGGCCGGCTGGAGCCCCGCAGGGTGATCGGCTCGGTGGACACGGCCGAGTTCGTGGTCGCCGGCGCCGCCAGCATCGGCTTCCTCATCGGCCTCGGCGCGGAGGGCTTCCTGCTGCCCATGGTGGCCGCGCTGCTCGTCGGTGGCCTGATCGCCGCGCCGGTCGCCGCCTGGCTGGTCCGGATCGTCCCCGCCCAACTGCTCGGCGCGGCGATCGGCGGCGTGATCGTGTTGACCAACGCCCGCACGCTGATGCGCTCGACCGACCTCGGCGGCCCCGCCCGACCGGCGGTCTACGCGCTGCTCGCCGCCGCCTGGGTCGCCGCCCTGGCGCTGGCCGTCCGGGCGCTGCTGCGGACCCGCCGGGAGCGGGCCGTCGCCGCGGCGGCCCTCGCCGCGACCCCGGTCCCGGCCCCGGCGTCCGTCTCCGGCACGAGCACCCGGATCCCGGTGCCGACCGCCGGCACGGCCGACCCGCGCTAGCGGGGGAGTGGTGGGTCAGCGGGGCAGGAGGGCGGTCGCGGCGTCGCGGAGCAGCGACCACGCCTCGTCGACGTGGGCCTCGGCGGTCTGCGGCGAGCCGACGGCCAGGCGCAGCGTGTACCGGCCGTTCACCCGGGTGTGCGTCAGGTGCACCCGACCCGTGGCGTTGACCCGGGCCAGCAGTTCCGCGTTGACCTCGTCGTCGGCGCGCAGCCGGAAGCAGACCAGCGAGTACGGGTGCGCCCCCACCAGCGCGAACCGGTCGTCGGCGCGGACCTGCTCGGCGAACCGGGCGGCGAGCGCCACCCCGGACCGGATGTGCGCCCGCAGCCCCTCGGCGCCGTACCAGCGCAGCACGAACCAGAGCTTCAACGCCCGGAACCGGCGGCCCAGCGGCACCTGCCAGTCGCGGTAGTCGATCACCGCTCCGGATTCGGTGGCGGCGTTGCGCAGGTACTCCGGCAGCACGGTCAGCGCCTCGATCAGCTCCGCGGTGTCGGCGACCCAGAACGCGTCGCAGTCGAAGCCGGTGAGCAGCCACTTGTGCGGGTCGAAACAGTACGAATCGGCGTACTCCAGGCCGGCGTGCCCGAACCGCAGCTCCGGGCAGACCGCCGCCGCCCCCGCGTACGCGGCGTCGACGTGCAGGAACACGCCGTACTCGGCGCAGATCGCGCCGATCTCCGGCAGCGGGTCGATCGCGGTCGTGGACGTGGTCCCGACGGTGGCCACCACGATGGCGGGCACCACGCCGGCGGCCCGGTCCGCCTCGATCGCCGCGCGCAGCGCCGCCGGGGACATCGCCTGCGTCCCGGGGTCCACCTCGATCGGTCGTACGCCGTCGGCGCCCAGCCCGGCGATCCGCGCGGCCTTCTCGATCGAGGAGTGGCCCTGGGTGGACGTGTAGGCGCGGTACCGGCGGTCGACGCCGGCCTCGCGCCACCGGCCGCCGCCGGCCCGGTGCAGCGCGACCAGGGTCGCCACCAGCGCCGCCGAGGACGCGGAATCCTGGATCACCCCGCCGCCGCCGGAGCCGGCGCGGAACCGCTTCGGCAGCTCCAGCAGGTCGGCGAGCCAGTCCAGCATCACCGTCTCCAGTTCGGTGCACGCCGGCCCGGTGGCCCAGAGCATGCCCTGCACGCCCAGCCCCGAGCTGACCAGGTCGCCCAGCACGCTGGGCCCGGAGGTGTTGGCCGGGAAGTAGCCGAAGAAACCGGGGTGCTGCCAGTGGGTCAGGCGCGGGGCGATCAGCCTGTCCAGATCGGCGAGGACGGCCGCCACGGGCTCGCCGTGCTCGGGCGGGCCGGCCGGCAGCCCGGCGGCCACCGCGCCGGGCGGGTCCTGCGACGTCACCGGGCGCTGCCCCACCGTCGCCCAGTAGTCGGCGATCCAGTCCACCACCGCGTGCCCGGCGCGTCGGAACTCGTCCGGGGTCATGTGCTCAGCCACGCCCTGAGTTGATCAATAATCCGGGCCGGCGGCAAGGAAACGGCGGATCGTATCGAGAGGCGGCGCTGCCGGCCCCCGCCCGCCCGGCGTCGGGGCGGGAGCGGGACAGGCCGGGGGCGTGGCGGCAGGACAGGCCGGAGGCGTGGGTAAGTCCGGGGCGTGGGGCAGGCACCGGGCCGCAGCCGCGGAATCCGCACAGCCGCGGCCCGGTGCCCCACACCGCGGCACCCCCGACCCGTCCCGACCGGGGATGCCGTACCACCACCGGGGACAAACCTAGGCGGCCCGCGCGTCTCCCCGGTGACGGCGACGTGAAGATCGTGTTTCAGCCGTCCCGGCGCAGGCCACCGGCCACCTTCGCCGCGATCAGCTCGTACGAGCGCACCCGGTCGGCCACGTCGTACACCAGGGTGGTCAGCATCAGCTCGTCCGCGCCGGTACGCGCCAGCAGCTCGCCGAGCTGCCGCCGTACGGTCTCCGGCGAGCCCATCGCCTGGCCCTCCCGGCGTTGCCGCACGAACTCCCGCTCGACCTCGGTGTACGGGTACGCCGCCGCCTCGTCCGGCGCGGCCAGGGGCCCCGGTCGACCCGAGCGCAGCCGCAGCAGCGACAGCGCGCTCGGCCCCGCCAGCCACTCCGCCCGCTCGTCCGTGTCCGCGCAGACCGCGTTGACCGCCACCATCGCGTACGGCTCGGCCAGCCACGTCGACGGGCGGAAGCTCTGCCGGTACAGCGCCAGGGCGGGCAGCGTGTGCTGCGAGCTGAAGTGGTGCGCGAACGAGAACGGCAGCCCCAGCATCCCCGCCAGTTGGGCGCTGAACCCGCTGGAGCCGAGCAGCCAGATCGCCGGCTGCTGCCCGCGACCCGGGGTGGCCGTGATCGGCCCCGGCCGCTCGCCGGTGAAGTAGTTCATCAGGTCCGCCAGTTCCCGGGGGAAGCCCTCCGCCGACAGCCCCTCCATGGTCCGGCGCAGCGCCAGCGCGGTCACCTGGTCGGTGCCCGGGGCGCGGCCGATGCCCAGGTCGATCCGGCCCGGGTGCAGCGCGTCGAGGGTGCCGAACTGCTCGGCCACCACCAGCGGCGCGTGGTTGGGCAGCATCACCCCGCCCGAGCCCAGCCGGATCGTCGACGTGTGCGCCGCCAGGTGCGCGAGCAGCACGGCCGGGGCGGAACTCGCGATCCCCGGCATGTTGTGGTGCTCGGCCACCCAGAACCGGTGGTATCCGAGCTCCTCGGTGCGGCGGGCCAGCTCGGTGGTGTGCCGCAGGGCCTCGCCGGCCGTGGCGCCGGCCGCGACCGGGGCAAGGTCAAGAACAGACAGCGGTACGTTGATCACACGGCTGGCCAACCCGCCCGGCCCCCGAATTGTTCCCCGGGGCAACCAAGCTCACGCGGCGCGTCGCGCCGGGTGTTCAGCCCAGGCCGCGGGCCTGTTCGAAGATCAGGCTCGTCTGGGTGTGCAGCACCGCCGGGTCCACCGCCAGGTGGTCCAGCACGAAGTCGCGCAGCGCGTCCGCCGAGGCGGCCCGCACGTGCAGCACGTAGTCCTCCGCGCCCGCCACGTGGAACACCGACACCACCCCCGGCAGCCGCACCGACCGGGCCCGGAACGCGTCCACCGCCGCCCGCTCGTGCGCGGTCAACCGCACCGACACCAGCGCCTGCAACGGCAGCCCCACCGCCGCCGGATCCACCTCCGCGTGGAACCCGCGGATCGCACCGCACTCGCGCAGCGCGCGGGTGCGGGTCAGGCACGTCGAGGGGGCCACCCCGACCCGCTCGGCGAGGGCGTTGTTCGGCAGCCGGCCGTCCGCGGCCAGCTCGGACAGGATCGCCCGGTCGGTGTCGTCCAGGGCAGCGAACCGCCGCACATCGTTCGTCGCAGGGGCCATGGAGACATCCTCCGTCGAACCGCCGCGCAAATCAAAGGAATCTGGCCGAATCATCTTCGGAACTATTGCCCCCTGCTGGCTTTATGTTCGATCCTTCCGGCATGACGACCGTGGACACCCGAGCCGTGCACGCCGGCCGCGACGACCTCGCCGCCCTCGGCGTCCACGTGCCGCCCATCGACCTCTCCACCACCAACCCCCTGCCGTCCGTCGGCGCCGGCGGCGACGCGTACGAGACCCTCGCCACCGGGGGCACGCTCCCCGCCGGCGGCAGCGCCGTCTACCAGCGCCTGTGGAACCCCACCGTCGCCCGCTTCGAGACCGCCCTCGCCAACCTCGAAGGCACCGGCGACGCCGTCGCCTTCGCCAGCGGCATGGCCGCCCTCACCGCCACGCTGCTCGCCGCCACCCGGGACGGGAAGCGCCACCTCGTCGCCGTCCGCCCGCTCTACGGCGGCACCGACCACGTGCTCGCCACCGGCCTGCTCGGCACCACCGTCACCTGGGCCTGCGCGGGCGAGGTCGCCGCCGCCGTCCGCCCCGACACCGCCCTGGTCATCGCCGAGACCCCGGCCAACCCCACCCTCGACCTGGTCGACATCGCCGCCCTCGCGCAGGCCGCCGGCGACGTCCCCCTGCTCGTGGACAACACCGTCGCGACCCCCGTGCTCCAGCAGCCCACCCGGCACGGCGCCGCCCTCGTGCTGCACAGCGCCACCAAGAGCATCGGCGGACACGGCGACGTGCTCGCCGGAGTCGTCGCCTGCGACGCCGACTGGGCCGCCCGGCTGCGCCAGGTCCGCGCGCTCACCGGGGCGATCCTGCACCCCCTCGGCGCGTACCTCCTGCACCGCGGCCTGCAGACCCTGCCGGTGCGGGTCCGCGCCCAGCAGGCCGGCGCGGAGAAACTCGCCGCCTGGCTCGCCGCCCACCCCGCCGTCACGCGGGTTCACCACCCGTCGCTGCACGACCCGGCCGGGCTCGTCGGCCGGCAGATGGCCGGCCCCGGCAGCCTCCTCGCCTTCGAGGTACGCGGCGGCGCGCCCGCCGCGGCCGCCGTCGCCGGCGGCTGCCGGCTGATCACCCACGCTGTCTCGCTCGGTGGGGTCGACACGCTCATCCAGCACCCGGCCTCGCTGACCCACCGGCCCGTCGAGGAGGAGGCCAAGCCGGTCGGTGGGCTGCTGCGCGTCTCCGTCGGCCTGGAGGACCCGGAGGACCTGCGCGCGGACCTGGCGCGGGCGCTCGCCGAACTCGGCTGAGCCGGCACGTCCGCGCGCCCGACGACTCGGCACCTCGGCACGGCTGCCGCCTCGCCACGTCGGACCGCCGCATTGGAGGCGCGGGTGGAACACCAGGGGTGTCAAAGAGCGGCGTCGCACCCATGGATTCCACTCGTCGAGCCGAAGCCCCGCCGGGTCGGGCGAGGCGAGCAGCCGACCGCGCGGAGCCGGCTGGTCTCTCCGACCGCGCGGAGCGGCTGGCCCCTTCGATCGGGCCGAACAGCCGGGGATTCCGACCGTCAGGTCAGGACTTCGGGCCGACGTGGCGGTCGAGGGCGGCGACCGCCTCGCGACGCGCGACCGACAGGCAGTTGCGGCGGTTCATCCGCCAGGCGACCCCGAGCAGGTCGAGCGCCCACTGGCAGAGGCCCATGATGTCGGCCGACTCGTTGACGAACATGTAGCGCGGGTAGACGTACTGCTTGCCGCGCACCGTCACCCGGTTGGTGGTCCGACACCCGTCGGAGTGGAACAGGCCGCGGACGAAGTCGCCGGGATGGGCGGTGACGATCTCCCGCTGCCAGTCGGTGAGGACGATCCGGCGCTCGTGCTTCTTGCCCGGCCCGTGTTGAGGGAACAGGCAGGGCCAGTGCGTGCCGTAACTCTGCACGGAAACACAACCCTGCTGCGGCACCCGCTGGACGGCAGCCGCCAGGACCGCGCGCATCGCCGCGTCGCACGCATCGATCAGGCCGGGCCACGCGCCGTCGCATGCCACTCGCAGCACCGGCACCCGGGCGGAGGACACCAGATAGCCGTCACCCAGGTAGAGGCCGAGCAGGAAGCTGTAGGCCCGGGCCTGAGTCCGATTGTCGACGCCGGGACGGCAACGGAAGCAGCGCAGCGCCGTGCCCCGGACCGGGGCCTCGGGCCGGCGGCACCACTCCCACACGGTGCGGTAGGGAAGCCCGACGGCGCGGGCCGTCTCCGCGACCGTCGCTCCCGAGCGGTGGACCTGGTGCGCTCGTGCGCGTACTTCCGGTGGATGCACGCCGACGAGTTTGGTGCGTACGTGCGACAGTTTCGGTGCCCCCGGTGGGATTCGAACCCACACTGTCGGAGGTTTGAGCTCCGCTTCTCTGCCAGTTGGAATACGGGGACATCGCCACCCCACGCTGTGGCGGCGCTACATAGGTTACCCACTACGCTAGGCACGACGGTACCCGGACCGGCGGGTGCCGGGAACAGAGTGGTGGGAGTGGCTCGTGGCCGAGACGCAGACGGACGTCGAGCGCAGGCGCGTTCTGATCGCCGAGGACGAGGCGCTCATTCGGCTGGACCTCGCCGAGATGCTGGTCGAAGAGGGCTACGAGGTGGTCGGGGAGGCCGGTGACGGCGAGACCGCCGTCCGGCTCGCCGAGGAGCTCAAGCCCGATCTGGTCATTCTCGACATCAAGATGCCGATCATGGACGGGCTCGCCGCCGCCGAGCGGATCGCCGGCGCCCGGATCGCCCCGGTGATCATCCTGACCGCGTTCAGCCAGCGCGACCTGGTGGAGCGGGCCCGGGCGGCCGGCGCGATGGCGTACCTCGTGAAGCCCTTCCAGAAGAGCGACCTGGTGCCGGCGGTGGAGATCGCGCTGTCCCGCTACTCCGAGATCGCCGCGCTGGAGTCGGAGGTCGCCGGGCTGACCGACCGGCTGGAGGTCCGCAAGACCGTGGAGCGCGCCAAGGGCGCGCTCATGACGACCTACGGGATGACCGAGCCGCAGGCGTTCAAGTGGATCCAGCGCACGGCGATGGACCACCGGATGACCATGAAGGAGGTCGCCGAGCGGATCCTCGCCGAGACCGCCGGCGGCGAGGTCGCGCAGCCCGCCTCCTGACCCGGGGCGCGACCCGCCGGGCCGCTCGGATCCCGCGCCGGGCCCTCCGTCGCGGTCGGCAGGACGGGCCCGGGAGCGACGGCGCGACACGCGGGGCCCGTGCGACGGGGCTCCCCGGCGGGCCAGCCGATCGATAACATCTGATCCCATGTGGTCCCGGCGGCTGGTGGCGGTGCTCGGTGTCGTCGCCGTGCTGCTGGCCGGCTGCGACCGGGCCCCGGCGGAGCCCGCCGCCGAGCCGCTGCGCCCGGCGTGGCAGCCGCTGACCCTGCCCGCGCCGCCGGGCGCGGCCGGCCGGCCGCTGTTGCGCGACGTCGTGGCCTGCGCCGGCCGGTGGTACGTGGTGGGCGGGCTGGCCGACGCGGCGGGGGAGACGCGGCCGGCGGCCTGGAGCAGCGCCGACGGCGCGGCGTGGTCGGCGCTGCCGGTGGCGGCGTCGAGTTTCTACGGCCGCCAGCACGTGCTGTACGCGGCCGCCTGCCGGGACGGGCGGGTGTCGGCTCTCGGGGCGAAGAACGGCGGCGTGCACGGCAATCCCCGCACGGGCACGTGGGCGCAGGCCCCGGACGGCGCGCTGCGGGAGGTGCCGGCCCCCTTCGAGCTGTACGCGGGGCCGCGGGCGGTGAGCGTGACCCGGTTGGCCGCCGGGCCGGCCGGTTGGCTGATCGCGGGGGCCCGGGTCGACGGCGCGGCGGTCTGGACGTCCCCCGACGGCGAGCGGTTCACCATCCGGGAGGGCGTGCCGGAGCTCGCCGGCGACGGGCGCGGCCGGACGGTGGCGTACGACGCGGTCGCTGTGGCGTCGGGCTGGTGGGTGGTGGGGGCGGTGCTGCCGCCGGGCGCGACCGCGCTGGCGCCCCTGGCGTGGGCATCGGCGGACGGCCGTGCCTGGCGGCGGGTGGCGTTGCCGGCGGCCGACGGGAGCGGCCAGGCGCAGCGGGTGGCGTCGGTGGGCGACGGCGGGCTGGTGGCGGTCGGTCCGGTGCGTGAGGGGTTCGCGGCCTGGCGGCTGGCCGGGGACGCGTGGCGGCGGGTCGGCGGGTTCGGCGTGCCGGGGCCGGGGGTGTCGTCGGTCGACGGTCTGGTGCCGGCCGGGCGTGCTCTGGTGGCGGTGACCGGGGACGGCGGCGGTCACGGACTGTGGCTCTCGGTCGATTCGGGTGATTCGTGGCGGACGATGGCGATGCCTGCCGTGGTGCCCGACGGCGGCAACACGGCGGTGGCGGTGGCGGCGCAGGGAGATCGACTGGTGTTGGTCGCCGATGACGGCCAGGCGTCTCGTGCCTGGTGGACGGGGCTTTCGATCATCGATCGGTAGGGAGTGGGCGCTGACCTGCCCGTTACCGATGAAACGAAGGCTAGGGGCATTCATGGCCGACGGTTCTTACAGCGATCGTTTCCGATCCGCCACGGCGTGTAACGGTTCGGTCAACCCGCTCCGCTGGGGCTTTCGTCACAGCTGAAAGGTGGGATAGCGTCCGGCCCCAGACCGGCGACGACGGTCTGGTTCGTCCGCCCCCGCAAGGGCCAATAGGCAGCGGGTGGTTCGGACCATGGGACGGAGGAGGGTTCGGGCCTTGAGGCAGAAGCTCGCGCGCGTTATCGGTGGGGTCGCCATGCTGGCACTCGTCGCCGGCGGCACCGCATGCTCCAGCGGTGGCGACGACACGGCGTCCGGTGGGGAAGCCTGTGGCAACAAGATCGCGTTCTTCGGTGCGCTGACCGGCAGCTCGGCGGCGCTCGGCATCAACGAGAACAACGGCGTCAAGCTGGCCGTCGACAAGTACAACAAGGAAAACGCCGACTGCAAGGTCGAGCTGGTCCCGCTGGACTCGCAGGGCAGCCCGGACCAGGCCCCGAGTCTGGCCCAGAAGGCCATCGACGACGCGAAGATCCTCGGCGTCGTCGGCCCGGCCTACTCGGGTGAGTCGGAGGCCGCCGGTCCGCTGTTCAACGAGGCCGGTCTGGTGACCATCACCCCCTCCGCGACCCGCCCGAGCCTCGCGGAGCAGGGCTGGAAGACCTTCTTCCGTGCGGTCGGCAACGACTTCAGCCAGGGCCCGGCGGCCGGCAACTACATCAAGAACGTGCTGAAGGCCGACAAGGTCTACGTCATCGACGACCAGTCCGCGTACGGCGCCGGCCTGGCCGACGAGGTCAAGAAGCTGCTCGGCCCGGCGGTCGTCGGCTCGGACAAGGTCCAGGGCGAGGGCAAGCAGACCGAGTTCTCCGCCGTGGTCACCAAGGTCAAGGCCGCGAACGTCAAGGCCATCTTCTACGGCGGCTACTACCAGGAGGCCGGCCTGATCCGCAAGCAGCTCAGCGCTGCCGGGGTCACCGCTCCGCTGATCGCCGGTGACGGCGTGAACGACGCCGCGTACATCACCTCCGCGGGTGCGGCGGCGGCCGAGGGCACCATCCTCACCTGCCCGTGCGCGCCGGCCGCCGAGGCTCGGGGCACCTTCGTCCAGGAGTACAAGGCCCTCAACGGCACCGACCCGGGCACCTACAGCGACACGGCCTACGACGCGGCGAACATCCTGCTCGCCGGCATCAAGGCGGGCAAGACCACCCGTGCGGGCCTGCTGGAGTTCGTGAAGGGCTACAGCGGCGAGGGCGTCGCGGCGAGCTACAAGTTCGTCGAGGGCGGCGAGCTCGACCCGGCGCAGGTCAAGGTCTGGGCCTTCAAGGTCGTCGGTGGCAAGGTCGTCCCGGATCAGGAGATCCCGAAGTCCTGACGCCGGTCGCTGCTACAGCGATTGAGTTGTGATCGCGGGTGGGGGGGGGGGGGGGGGGGGGGGGGGGGGGGGGGGGGGGGTTGGGGGTGTAGGTAGGAGGGGGCGGGACCTATGACCCTCAAGCCGACTATT
>NZ_JBVJGT010000003.1:400229-441127 GCF_055587185.1 Micromonospora sp. NPDC048040
CGACAACGAGTCCTGTTCGTTGTCTGTCTCTCCCCCCCCCCCCCCCCCCCCCCCCCACCCCCTTTTTCTCTCCAGACCCTGATGGAGCGTCCCTCCCTTGAACTTCGACGGACTGTTCTCCAACTTCGGAGAACTCACCACGACCGGCCTGACGCAGGGTGCGATCTACGCCCTGGTCGCGCTGGGTTACACGCTGGTCTACGGCGTGCTGAGACTCATCAACTTCGCCCACTCCGAGGTCTTCATCGCCGGCGCGTTCGCGGCGATCTGGACCTGGAACGGATTCGGCCTCAACCAGGACTCGCAGGTCAGCGGGCTCGGCTCGATCATGTTCTACCTGCTCGTGGCGATGATCGTCGCGGCGATCGCCTCGGCGGGCACCGCGACGGTGATCGAGCGGGTGGCGTACCGGCCGCTGCGTAAGCGCAACGCGCCGCCACTGGCCTTCCTCATCACCGCCATCGGCGCGTCCATCGCCATCTCCGAGGCGTTCGGCGTCTATACCGACCGTCGACCCAAGGGCGCGCCAGTGCTGGTCAGCTCCAAGCCGCTGTTCGAGGTCTTCGGCGTGCCGATCGACGCCGTTCAGCTGCTGACCCTCGGGTCCGCGCTGGTGATGATGATCGCGCTGGACATGTTCATCAACCGCAGTCGGGTCGGTCGAGGCATCCGGGCGGTGGCGCAGGACGCCAACACCGCCGCGCTGATGGGCGTGAACAAGGACCGGATCATCCTGATGGTCTTCATCGCCGGCGGCAGCATGGCCGGCGTCGCCGGTCTGCTCTACGACGTGCGGATCCAGACCCTCACGTACAGCGTCGGCTTCCTGCTCGGTCTCAAGGCGTTCACCGCCGCGGTGCTGGGCGGCATCGGCAACCTGCGCGGGGCGCTCGTCGGCGGCCTGCTGCTGGGCGTGATCGAGAACTACGCCTCCGGCCTGTTCGGCACCCAGTGGAAGGACTTCGCCGCGTTCGCGGTGCTGGTGGTGCTGCTGATGTTCCGGCCGACCGGTCTGCTGGGTGAGTCGCTGGGGAGGGCGCGGGCATGACGACCGTCCTGGAGAAGGTGCGCTCCGGCCGCGAGGCGGCCGGGGAACGGTGGCGCGGCGCGCCGCGCTGGGTGCGCTGGGCGCTGCTCGCCGCGGTGATCGTGTTCTTCTACGCGCTGCCGAACAAGGAGTTCTACCAGTACCTGGGGCCGATCCCGACCCCCGGTGCGAACTTCACCCAGGTGATGTTCACCGTCTCGATCTACGTGCTGCTGGCCGTCGGCCTGAACATCGTGGTCGGCTTCGCCGGCCTGCTGGACCTCGGCTACTTCGGCTTCTTCGCCGTCGGCGCGTACACCGTGGCGGTGCTGACCTCGCCGAGCAGCGACATCAAGACGCTGTGGCCGTGGCTGCTGGCGGTGCCGGTGGCGATCGCGCTGACCATGGTCTCCGGCGTGATGCTCGGTACGCCGACCCTGCGGCTGCGCGGCGACTACCTGGCGTTGGTGACGCTCGGCTTCGCCGAGATGATCCGGATCGGGGCGGTCAGCTCGGAGTTCCTGAAGGGCCAGCGGGGCTTCAACCAGATCCCGCACCCGCCCGGCCAGTACGCCGACGGCAGGCCGGTCTTCGGCGTGCTCGACGCCCGGCCGTACTACTGGCTGGTGCTCACGGTGATCATCCTGGTGGTGATCGGGGTGCGGAACCTGACCCACAGCCGGGTCGGGCGGGCCTGGATCTCGATCCGCGAGGACGAGGACGCGGCGCAGCTGATGGGCGTGCCGACGTTCAAGTTCAAGCTGTGGGCGTTCGCGGCGGGCGCGGCGATCGCCGGGCTGGCCGGCGCGCTCTTCGCGGGCAAGCAGAACTTCGTCAACTCGCAGAACTTCGAGCTGCTGAACTCGATCATCATCCTTGCCGCGGTCATCTTCGGCGGCTCCGGCAACATCGTCGGCGCGATCGTCGGCGGTGGCCTGGTGGCGTACATGATCGAGCGGTTCCGCGGCATCGAGCTGTTCGGCTACGAGCTGTACGAGTTCCGGTTCCTGTTCTTCGGCCTGGTGCTGGTGATCATGATGATCTTCCGGCCCGAGGGCCTGATCCCGAACCGACGACGTGCGGCGGAGTTCAAGGACCGCCGCAAGGAGGTGACCGTCGGTGAGTGACACCGAGCAGACGCCGGCCGTCCCGGCGCAGGCCGGCGCGCCGGCCGTGGAGACGGTGCCCACCCGGGAGCCGCTGCTGGAGGTCGACAACGTCACGCTGCGCTTCGGCGGCGTGGTCGCGCTGAACGAGGTGGACTTCACCCTCTACAAGGGGGAGATCCTCGGTCTGATCGGGCCGAACGGCGCCGGCAAGACCACCTGCTTCAACGCGATGACCGGCATCTACCAGCCCACCGAGGGGCAGATCCGGTTCCGTGGCCAGAAGATCAGCGGCAAGAAGCGGCATCAGATCACCAAAATGGGCATGGCGCGGACGTTCCAGAACATCCGCCTCTTCCCCGAGATGACCGCGCTGGAGAACGTCCTGGTCGGCGCGGACGCGCACCACAAGACCAGCGTCATCTCCGCGCTGTTCCGCCTGCCGCGGTACTGGAAGGAGGAGCGCGAGGGCCGGGAGAAGGCCGAGCGCCTGCTGGAGTTCGTCGGTATCCGCAAGCGGATGCACGAGTTCGCCCGCAACCTCTCCTACGGCGAGCAGCGGCGGCTGGAGATCGCCCGCGCGCTGGCCACCGACCCAGCGCTGCTCTGCCTGGACGAGCCGGCCGCCGGCTTCAACCCGGCGGAGAAGGAGGAACTGCTCCAGCTCATCCGGCAGATCCGGGACACCGGCGTGACCGTGCTGCTCATCGAGCACGACATGCGCCTGGTCATGGGGGTCACCGACCGGATCGTGGTGCTGGAGTTCGGAAAGAAGATCGCCGAGGGGCTGCCCGCCGAGGTGCGGGACAACCCGAAGGTGATCGCGGCGTACCTGGGGGTGCCGGACGATGCTGCTTGAGATCGACGACGTGAGCCTGCTGTACGGGCGGATCCAGGCGCTGCACGGCATCAGCCTGACGGTGGACGAGGGCGAGATCGTCGCCCTGATCGGCGCCAACGGCGCCGGCAAGTCGACCACGATGCGGGCCATCTCCGGGATCCGGCCGGTCGCCAGCGGGAGCATCCGGTTCAACGGTGAGGACATCACCAAGCTCCGGGCCGACCTGCGGGTCAGGCGGGGGCTGTGCCAGGCGCCGGAGGGCCGGGGCATCTTCCCGGGCATGACGGTGCTGGAGAACCTGGACATGGGCGCCTACACCCGGCGGGACCGGGCCGGCATCGCCCAGGACCTCGACCGGGTGCTGAACCTGTTCCCGCGCCTGGCGGAGCGGCGCAAGCAGGCCGGGGGTACCCTTTCCGGCGGCGAGCAGCAGATGCTGGCCGTCGGCCGGGCGCTGATGAGCCGACCGAAGCTGCTGCTGCTCGACGAGCCCTCGATGGGTCTGGCACCGATGCTGATCCAGCAGATCTTCGACATCATCACCGAGATCAACGAACAGGGCACCACCATCCTGCTGGTCGAGCAGAACGCCCAGCAGGCCCTGGCCCGGGCGCACCGGGCGTACGTGCTGGAGACCGGCCGGATCGTCAAGAGCGGGACCGGTGCGGACCTGCTGCACGACCCGGCGGTCAAAGAGGCCTACCTCGGCGTGGCCTGACCGGCCGCCACCCCTCACCGCAAGGAGTACCCATGTTCCACATCAGTGGTGGCCGCCGGGCGGCCCTCGGCGTCACCGGAGCGGCCGTCCTCTTGCTCTCCCTCGCTGCGTGCGGGGAGGAACAGGCGACGGAGCAGCCCGGCGGCGGCCCAAGCGTGACCGCCTCGTCGGACTCCGCGTTGGCCGCCAAGGTGCCCGACGCGATCAAGACCGACGGCAAGATCGTGGTCGGCACCGACTCGACGTACGCCCCGGCGGAGTTCCTCGACTCCGACGGCAAGACCGTCATCGGCTTCGACGTGGAGTTGTTCACCGCCGTTGCGGCCAAGCTCGGCCTCAAGGTGGAGTTCGTCTCGGCGCCGTTCGGCGACATCATCAACGGCGTCAACTCGGGCAAGTACGAGATCGGCGTCTCGTCGTTCACCATCAACGACGAGCGCAAGGGCCAAGCCAACATGGTCAGCTACTTCCAGGTCGGTACCCAGTGGGTGACCAAGAAGGGCAACCCGGCCGGGATCAGTCTGGACAACGCCTGCGGCAAGAAGATCGCGGTGCAGAAGGACACGGTCCAGGTCGAGGACATCCAGAAGCGCTCTAAGACGTGCACCGACACCGGCAAGCCGGCGATCACCATCGACCAATTCCCGGGCCAGGACGCGGCCACCGCTGCGGTCGTCTCCGGCAAGGACGACGCGATGCTCGCCGACTACCCGGTCGGAGTGTACGCGGTGACGCAGTCCAACGGCGCCCTGGACCTGTTGGACAAGCAGTACGAGGCAGCCCCGTACGGCTACGTCGTGGCCAAGGACCAGGCGCAGTTAGCCGAGGCCGTGCGCGACGCCACCAAGGCGCTGATCACCGACGGCTCGTACCAGCAGGTGCTCGACAAGTGGAAGGTGGGGGACGGCGCGATCGCGGATCCCGCGCTCAACCCGTGACGACATGACCACCGAGGAAGCGACAACCGCACGGGCACGGCCGGAACCGATCAAGGCCGTGCCCGTGCGGCACCCGGGACGATGGGGCGCGGTGGCGGTGCTCGCCGTGCTGACCGCGATGTTCGTCCACCTGTTGGTGACCAACGAGGCCTTCAACTGGTCCTTCATGGTCGACAAGATGTTCCGGCCGCCGATCATCGAGGGCCTGCTGCGCGGCACCGTGCTGATGACCGTCAGCGCGATGCTCATCGGCATCACGCTCGGCGTGATCATCGCGGTGATGCGGCTGTCGGACAACCCGATCCTCCGGGGTGTGGCCTGGCTCTACACCTGGTTCTTCCGGGCCGTGCCGCGGTTGGTGCTGCTGGCCGTGTTCGGCAACGTCGGGCTCTTGTGGAGCCGGGTGGAGTTCGGCGTGCCGTTCGACACCCAGCTCGGTCAGCTGTTCGGCATCGACAACCTGCAACTGCGGCTGTTCGGGTTTTCCTCACGGGACATCCTGACCGGATTCATGGCTGGTTTGCTCGGCTTGGCGCTGTCCGAGGCGGCCTACATGGCGGAGATCGTCCGAGCAGGCATCCAGTCGGTCGACGGCGGACAGACCGAGGCGGCCCAGGCGCTCGGCCTGAGCCGGGGCCAGACGTTGCGCCGGGTGGTGCTGCCGCAGGCGATGCGAGTGATCATCCCGCCGACCGGCAACGAGACCATTGCGATGTTGAAGGACACCTCGCTGCTGCTGTACGTCCCGGTGAGCGCGGAGCTCTTCTTCCAACTCGATGCGGTCGGCAAACGTACATTCCAGATCTTCCCGATGTACGTGGCGGCCTGCCTGTGGTACCTGCTGCTGACCAGCGTGCTGCTGGTCGGGCAGTACTACCTGGAGCGGCACTTCTCCAAGGGCGTCGGGCGCAGCGGGCGGGCGAGAACCAAGCGGCGGGGGATCGCGGCGGAAGCGAGCGGGAAGGCGGACGGCGCATGACCGAGGTGACGGTGCCGGCACAGGCCGGCGCACCCACGGCGGAGTCCGGGCCGATGGTCCGGGCCGAGCAGGTGCACAAGTCGTTCGGGTCGGTCGAGGTGCTCAAGGGCATCGACTTGGAGGTCCGCAGCGGCGAGGTCTGCTGCCTGCTGGGTCCCTCCGGCTCCGGCAAGTCGACGTTCCTGCGCTGCATCAACCACCTGGAGAAGATCAACGCCGGTCGGATCCGCGTGGACGGCGAACTGATCGGCTACCGCGAGCGCGGCGGGAAGCTGCACGAGATGCGGGAGTCCGAGGTCGCCGCCCAGCGCCGGTCGATCGGCATGGTGTTCCAGCGGTTCAACCTCTTCCCGCACATGACCGCCCTGCAGAACGTCGCCGAGGCGCCGGTGCTGCTGGGCCTGGCCAGGAAGGCGGAGGCCCGGGAGCGGGCCGCCGCCCTGCTGGAGCGGGTGGGGCTGGGCGACAAGCTCGGCAACTATCCCGGTCAGCTCTCCGGCGGTCAGCAGCAGCGGGTGGCGATCGCCCGGGCGCTGGCCATGCAGCCGAAGCTGATGCTCTTCGACGAGCCCACCAGCGCGCTCGACCCGGAACTGGTCGGCGAGGTGCTCGACGTGATGAAGGACCTGGCCCGCGACGGCATGACGATGATCGTGGTGACCCACGAGATCGGCTTCGCCCGCGAGGTCGGTGACTCGCTGGTCTTCATGGACGGCGGCGTCGTGGTCGAGTCGGGCACCCCCGGCGAGGTGATCGCCAATCCCCGGCACGGTCGAACCAAGGCGTTTCTTGCGAAGGTGCTATAGGAGATGCCATCGATCGGCTTCATCGTGTCGAGCGAGGACGCAAAGCCGCTATCTCGCCCCGTCGTTAACCTGCGGCGGGCGAGATAGTGGCTGGTTTTCCCGCGGAGCGTCAGGGCGGGTCACAGGCTGCGCATGCGGGAAACCGAAATCTAAATCTGCCTAACGATGCTAGCAGTTCTCTACGTACCAGTTCGGATCATACTTGATTCCGGTCCAACCTCGGTATTCTCCCGCAGGAATTACCTTGCAATGCCAGCGTTCTCCCTGAACTACAACCCTAACGTTGATTGAGGACGCGCACTTGTTGCGAACGACATAGAGAAAGCGACCGTCAGGGGTTGCGTCTGTAGCGCTTCGTACGCCGCAGAAGCCTGAATCTGCCTGGGCGCTGCCCGCAGGGAACGCGACCATCGCTGCGATTAATGCCGCAGTTGCCAGCAATCCTTTTGATGTACGCTTATTCAATGCGCCCAACCTTTCTCGGACCTTGTGGGTAATCAATTAGCAATTCTCTGCCCAGAAGTTCGTGAACAAGTTTCTGTGCGTCCACCATCGTGATCCACCAGGTTCAATGCTCTTGCAGGCTCCCGTGGTGCTGTTGGGGTAAACGATTCGCACTGTGATCGTGTGGGCGCATTTATTCTTAATCTGGTACATGAAGTCCGGATTTGCATCAACTGGTCCCGCTCCCTGTAGCCAGCAGTGACCGGGGTCGGCTGAAGCGGTTGACGCGGGAGCTATTGCCCCAGCGATGCCAACTGCTATGAGCACTGCTGTCAATGCAGCTTTTCTGTTTCCCATGGGTGAGAAGCTAGATCATTGGAAGGCGGATGTCAATCACCGACAATGTCTTCTGATCTCGCAAGGGGCCCGCTTGCCGCATGTGCGGGCGCAATTGCCTTGAGGTGTCTCGTTCCGTCCGCAGGTGGTGGCGCGGAATGTCGGCGGTACGGACTAGAGTCGCTCGCGTGACAGCTACGACGCCGCGCCTGCTCCTCGTCGACGGACACTCCCTGGCATACCGGGCGTTCTTCGCCCTGCCGGTGGAAAACTTCTCCACCACCACGGGTCAGCCGACCAACGCGGTCTACGGCTTCACGTCCATGCTGATCAACGTGCTGCGCGACGAGCAGCCGACGCACATCGTCGTCGCCTTCGACGTCTCCCGCCGTTCCTTCCGCACCGAGAAGTACGCGGAGTACAAGGCCGGCCGCAGCGAGACCCCGACCGACTTCAAGGGCCAGGTCAGCCTGGTCAAGGAGGTCCTCGCGGCGCTGCGCATCCCGGTGGTGGAGAAGGAGGGCTACGAGGCCGACGACGTCATCGCCACCCTCGCCTGCCAGGCCCGCGACCAGGGCATGTCGGTGCTGATCACCACCGGCGACCGGGACGCGTTCCAGCTCGTCGGCGACCAGGTCACCGTGCTCTACCCGCGCAAGGGCGTATCGGACCTGGCCCGGATGGACCCGGCGGCGGTGGAGGCGAAGTACGGCGTCGCCCCGGACCGCTACCGCGACCTGGCCGCCCTGGTCGGCGAGACCAGCGACAACCTGCCCGGCATCCCCGGCGTCGGCCCGAAGACCGCCGCGAAGTGGATCAACACGTACGGCGGGGTCGACGGGGTCGTCGCGCGGGCCGACGAGATCAAGGGCAAGGCCGGCGACAGCCTGCGCGAGCGGCTCGCCGACGTGATCCGCAACTACGAGATCAACTGTCTCGTCTCCGACCTTGAGCTGCCGCTGCGCCCCGAGGACGCCCGCTGGGAGGGATGGGACCGCGAGGCGGTCCACCAGGTCTTCGACACCCTCGAGTTCCGCATCCTGCGCGACCGGCTCTACCAGTACCTGGAGGCCGTGGAGCCGGAGGCCGAGGCCGGCTTCGACCTCACCGGCGAGGTGCTCTCCGAGCCCGGGGCCGTGGCCGGGTGGCTGGAGACGCACGCGCCGGCCGGCACCCCGGTGGGCGTGGCGGTGAAGCTCGACACCGGGCCCAACCGCCGGCACACCGCCTCCGTGACCGGCATGGCCCTGGCGACCGCCGGCGGCGCGGCGGCCTGGCTCGACCCCGCCACCCTGGATCCGGCCGACGAGGCGGCCGTGGCGGCCTGGCTGGCCGACGAGGCGCGGCCCAAGGTGCTGCACGACAGCAAGCCGGCCGTGCTCGCGTCCGCCGCGCACGGCTGGCGCCTGGAGGGCATCCTCCGCGACACCCAGATCGCCGCCTACCTGGCCCGCCCCGACCAGCGCTCCTACGACCTGACCGACCTGGCCCTGCGCTACCTGCACCGCGAGCTGCGGGTCGACGCGCCGGAGACCGGCCAGCTCACCCTCGACGGCCTCGGCAACGACGGCGAGGCGGAGCAGAATCTCATGCTCCAGGCCCGGGCCACCCTCGACCTCGCCGACGCCATCGACGCCGAACTCTCCCGCGACGGCGAGCAGTCCGCCCGGCTGATGGCCGGGGTGGAGCTGCCCCTGATGCGGGTGCTCGCCGGCATGGAGCGCACCGGCATCGCCGCCGACACGCACTACCTCTCCGAGCTGGAGGCGCACTTCGCCGCCGAGGTGAAGGCCGCCGCCCAGGGGGCGTACGCGGCGGTGGGGCGCGAGTTCAATCTCGGCTCGCCGAAGCAGTTGCAGGAGATCCTCTTCGGCGAGCTGGGCCTGCCCAAGACCAAGAAGATCAAGACCGGCTACACCACCGACGCCGACGCCCTGCAGTGGCTCCACGCGCAGAACCCGCACCCGGTGCTCGCCCACCTGCTGCGCCACCGGGACGTGGCCAAGCTCAAGACCACCGTCGACGGGCTGCTCAAGTCGGTCTCCGACGACGGGCGCATCCACACGACGTTCAACCAGACGGTGGCGGCCACCGGCCGGCTCTCCTCGACCGAGCCCAACCTGCAGAACATCCCGATCCGCACCGAGGAGGGGCGGCGGATCCGCCGCGCCTTCGTCGTCGGGGAGGGCTACGAGTGCCTGCTCACCGCCGACTACAGCCAGATCGAGATGCGCATCATGGCGCACCTGTCGTCGGACGACGCGCTCATCGAGGCGTTCAACTCCGGCGCCGACTTCCACGCCGCCACCGCCTCGTCGGTCTTCGGGGTGCCCCTCGACGAGGTCACCGCGGACCAGCGGCGCAAGATCAAGGCGATGAACTACGGCCTGGCGTACGGGCTGAGCGCGTTCGGCCTCTCCCAGCAGCTCGGCATCACCGCCGAGGAGGCGCGCGGGCTGATGGAGGACTACTTCGCCGGCTTCGGCGGGGTGCGCGACTACCTCCAGGAGATCGTCTCCCGGGCCCGGCACGACGGCTACACCTCGACGATCCTGGGTCGCCGGCGCTACCTGCCCGACCTGGTCAGCGACAACCGGCAGCGCCGGGAGATGGCCGAGCGGATGGCGCTCAACGCGCCGATCCAGGGCTCGGCCGCCGACATCATCAAGGTGGCCATGCTGCACGTCGACACCGCGCTGCGCGAGGCTGGCCTGCACTCGCGGATGCTGCTCCAGGTGCACGACGAGCTGGTGTTCGACGTCGCGCCGGGCGAGCGGGAGACCCTCGAGGCGCTGGTGCGGCGGGAGATGGGCGGGGCCTACCCGCTGTCGGTGCCGCTGGAGGTGTCGGTCGGCGAGGGGCGGGACTGGAACAGCGCCGACCACTGAGCGTCTTCGTTACGGGTGGGGTTCCGGGGCAGCCTCACCCGCTCTGGGCGGTCGGGCTTGATCCCTGCGCGGGTCGGGCCGCCCCGGACCCATCGTCGTCGGCGTCGTGTCGGCACGGTCCGGTCCGCCGTACGGTCCCTACCGGGCGTGGTGGCCGGGTCGGTTCACCGGCCCGGCCCCCGGCGTTCCTTCGGCGGGGCGCCGTGCCGCTGCAGGGCCTGCCGGGACCGGCCGCCCGGCGCCGGCAGCGGGGCCTTGAGCGGGTCGTGGCCCCAGTTCATGAGGGACCAGCGCCACTTCGTGTCGCGGACGTCGCCGGAGGGGCGCTGGGCCATGTGCCGGCGGACGTACCCGACGACCTTGCGCATGTGCCGGTAGTCGCCCTCGGACAGCTCGCTGCGCTTGCGCCGCAGCAGACCGATGATCTTCCGGCCGGACTCGTGCCCCACCGACTCGCCGCCCTTGGTGCCCTTCCGCCAGCCGACATGCTTCGACTCGTCGGTCTCCAGCCACGTCGACAGCTCGCCGGGCTTCATGTTCACCGCCTCGGTGAACTCCCGGTAGACGTCCCGGCCCTCGTCACCCCTGCTCATGGCGCAGCACCTCCGGTCGGTGGGCGACGTCCCGACCCGAGTCGTCGTTGCGGATCCGGTACTGCGGGTGCTCCGGGGAGGCGTTCACGGCGTGCCCGCGCACGTGCGTCCGGTCGATCAGCTTCTCCTTGACCACGCCGTACGCCCGGCCGCTGTGACTGGCCCAGGAGACGTGGTCACCCTCGCGGAACTCGTTCTGCTCGGCCATGCCGGGCGGGTACCCGGCGTCGATGCCCCAAAACGAGGGCCGGCGCCCCGCCGGGACCCTCAGGCGGGTTTCTCGGCGACGAAGATGGCAGTGCCGGGGAAGAGGCGGCCGCGCAGCGGGCTCCACTGCCCCCAGATCCCCTCGTGCCCCTCGGGCCACTCCGGCTCGACCAGGTCGACCAGGTCGAAGCCGGCGCCCACGATCTCCCGGATCCGGTCGCCGAGCGTGCGGTGCTGCTCGACGTAGGTGGCCGCGCCGGTCTCGTCCTGCTCCACGTAAGGGGAGCGGTCGAAGTACGAGTGCGTGGCGGTCAGCCCGCCCTCGCCCGGGTCGTCGAGGAAGATCCACCGCATCGGGTGGGTCACCGAGAACACCCAGCGACCGCCGGGGCGCAGCACCCGGAACACCTCGCGCATCACCGCCGCCGAGTCGGCCACGAACGGGATCGCCCCGAACGCCGTGCAGGCGGTGTCGAACGCCGCGTCGGCGAAGGGCAGCGCCAGCGCGTCGGCCTGCACCAGCGGCACGCGTACGCCGGTGCGCGCGGCGGCGAGGGCGGCGTGCCGCAACATGCCGGCGGACAGGTCCATGGCGACCGGCCGGGCGCCCCGGGTGGCGAGCCACCGCGCGGCGGCCGCGGCGCCGCAGCCGACCTCCAGCACCCGCCGCCCGGTCAGGTCGCCCAGCAGCCGTGCGTCCGCCTCGCGCACCCCCTCCGGGCACCAGACGAAGTCGAGGTCGCCGAGGAAGTCGCCGTGCTCGGCCTGGTAGTCGTCGGCGTCGGTGTCCCACCAGTGGCGGCTGGCGCGCCGGGCCTCGGCGTCGCCCACCCGGCGCCGGGTCACCCGGCTGCTGTCGTCGTCCACCCGCTCACGCTAGTGCCTCTTTCGCGGGGCGCGACGGCGGGCGGCGGGCCCCGGGCGCGGCGGAACGGGGGTGGCGCTACGGTCTCCGGTGGTGCCCTTGTGACGGACGCGACAGGCGGGGCAGCTTCCTACCGAAATCTCCGCTTTCGCAGGTGGCGAGGCGGCGAGAGGGCGGGAGGCCTTGCACGCTGTGGTAATGCAGCGGGTAGGCTAGACGATGCGCTCGCGGATCGTGTGCCTCGGCAGGGAGCAGGTGCGCGGTCTCCGGGACCACTGGCGGAGTTACCTCCATGATCTCACTCGATCTTCGGTGTGCCCGGCGACGGATCCGCTGGCGCGAACAGGTCACCGCGACACCAGCCTGCTGTGACACACCATCCGACCGGAGCAACCGCCCACATGACGAGCAGCATCGAGGCCCCCTCGAGCGCCACCCGGGTCACCCACGACGATCTCGGTTCCGAGGAGGCTTTCCTCGCCGCGATCGACGAGACCATCAAGTACTTCAACGACGGCGACATTGTCGAAGGCACCGTCGTCAAGGTCGATCGGGACGAGGTCCTGCTCGACATCGGCTACAAGACCGAGGGCGTCATCCCCTCTCGGGAGTTGTCGATCAAGCACGACGTGGACCCGGCCGAGGTCGTTTCGGTTGGAGATCACATCGAGGCCCTGGTCCTCCAGAAGGAGGACAAGGAGGGGCGTCTGATCCTCTCCAAGAAGCGGGCGCAGTACGAGCGGGCCTGGGGCACCATCGAGAAGATCAAGGACGAGGACGGCGTCGTCCGCGGCTCGGTCATCGAGGTGGTCAAGGGCGGCCTCATCCTCGACATCGGGCTGCGTGGCTTCCTGCCCGCCTCCCTGGTCGAGATGCGTCGGGTGCGGGACCTGCAGCCGTACGTCGGCCGCGAGCTCGAGGCCAAGATCATCGAGCTGGACAAGAACCGCAACAACGTGGTCCTGTCCCGCCGGGCCTGGCTGGAGCAGACGCAGTCCGAGGTGCGCACCGAGTTCCTCAACAAGCTGCAGAAGGGCCAGGTCCGCAAGGGCGTCGTGTCCTCGATCGTCAACTTCGGCGCGTTCGTCGACCTGGGCGGCGTGGACGGCCTGGTGCACGTCTCCGAGCTGTCCTGGAAGCACATCGACCACCCGTCCGAGGTCGTCGAGGTGGGCCAGGAGGTCGAGGTCGAGGTCCTGGACGTCGACCTGGACCGCGAGCGGGTCTCGCTGTCGCTGAAGGCGACCCAGGAGGACCCGTGGCGGCAGTTCGCCCGCACCCACGCGATCCAGCAGATCGTGCCGGGTAAGGTCACCAAGCTGGTGCCGTTCGGCGCCTTCGTCCGGGTGGACGACGGCATCGAGGGCCTGGTCCACATCTCCGAGCTGGCCGAGCGCCACGTGGAGATCCCGGAGCAGGTCGTCCAGGTCGGCTCCGAGGTCATGGTCAAGGTCATCGACATCGACCTGGAGCGCCGCCGGATCTCGCTGTCGCTCAAGCAGGCCAACGAGGGCTTCGTCGAGGGCGAGGAGCACTTCGACCCGACCCTCTACGGCATGGCCGCGACCTACGACGCCGAGGGCAACTACATCTACCCGGAGGGCTTCGACCCGGAGACGGGCGAGTGGCTCGAGGGGTACGACAAGCAGCGCGAGACCTGGGAGAACCAGTACGCCGAGGCCCGTCAGCGCTGGGAGGCCCACACCAAGCAGGTGCAGACCTCCCGCGCCGCCGACGCCGAGGCCGCTGCCAACCCGGTTCCGGCCGTCACCGGTGGCACCACCACCTCGACCAGCGCGGCCCCGAGCCGGCAGGCCGAGGAGCCGGCCGGCACCCTGGCCACCGACGAGGCGCTCGCCGCTCTGCGGGAGAAGCTCGCCGGCGGCAAGTGACCCGCTGAACGACGGACGAGGGCCCCGTCCCCGCGATCGAGAGATCGCCGGGGGCGGGGCCCTCGCCGTGCCCACCCTCCCGCCCCTGCGTCGGCCCGAAACGCCGATCGTGGTGAGCTGGTCGGCGCCACGGCCGCTCGGCGCCGTTCCGGCGGCTCCGGGCGTCGGGCCGTTCGTGTCGGCGGGGCCGGGCGTCGGGCCGTTCGTGTCGGCGGGGCCGGGCGTCGGGTCGTTCGTTTCGGCGGCTCCGGGCGCCGGGCCGTTCGTTTCGGCGGGGCGGGGGCCGGGTCGGTCCGTGCCGGGCGCGGGGCACCGGTTCGGTTTGGCGGGGCGGGGAAGATCGGGTTGACTGGTCCGGTGCTGATGGTGGGGTTGACCGGGGGGATCGGATCCGGCAAGAGCGCGGTGGCGTCGCGGCTGGCCGATCGGGGCGCGGTGGTCATCGACGCCGACCAGGTGGCCCGGGAGGTGGTGGCGCCGGGCACCGAGGGACTGGCCGAGATCGTCGCGGCCTTCTCCGACCGGGTCCTCGACGCCGGCGGGGCCCTCGACCGGGCGGCGCTGGGCGCGGTGGTCTTCGCCGACGAGGCGGCCCGGCGCCGGCTGGAGGGGATCATCCATCCCCGCGTACGGGCCCGCACGGCCGAACTGGCCGCCGCGGCGGGGTCCGACGCGATCGTGGTCAACGACGTGCCACTGCTGGTGGAGGTGGGGCTTGCGCCCACGTACCACCTGGTGGTCGTGGTGCAGACGGCGGTGGCCACCCGGTTGGCGCGGCTGGCCCGCGACCGCGGGATGGACCGGGCGGAGGCCGAGCGGCGGATCGCCGCGCAGGCCGACGACGCCCGACGCCGGGCCGCGGCGGACGTGGTGCTGACCAACGACGGCAGCCTCGCCGACCTGCACGCGGCGGTCGACGCGCTGTGGCAGGAGCGGCTGCTGCCCTACGAGGCGAACCTGCGCGAGCGGCGACCGGTGCGACCGCACCGCGTCGTGCTGACCGAGGCCGACCCGACCTGGCCGCAGCAGTACGCGCGGCTCGCCGCCCGGATCCGCCACGCGATCGCCCCCGCCGACCTGCGGATCGACCACATCGGCTCCACCGCGGTGCCCGGCCTCGCCGCCAAGGACGTGATCGACATCCAGCTCACCGTGCCGACGCTCGCCGACGCGGACGGCCCGCTGGCCGAGCGGCTCGCCGCCGCGGGCTTCCCGCGCCTGCCCGGCGACTGGTGGGACAACCCCCGACTGCCCGGCAGCGGCCGGTGGGAGAAGCGGCTGCACGGCAGCGCCGACCCGGGCCGCCCCGTGTACCTGCACGTCCGCGCCGTGGACTCGCCCGGCTGGCGGTACGCGCTGCTGATGCGCGACCACCTGCGTGCCGACCCGGACCAGCGGGCGGCCTACCTGCTGCTGAAGCGGGAACTGGCCGCCTCGGCCCCGGACAGCGCCACCTACACCACGGCGAAGGACCCGTGGTTCGACGAGGAGCACCTGCGCGCCGAGGAATGGGCGGCGCAGACCGGCTGGCGCCCCTGACCGGTCACCGGCCGCCGTCGCCGGCGCGGCGGGGTCCTGACGTCGCCCCGGCGGCGATCCTGACCCCGGTCGGTCACCGCCCGGCGGCCGGCGCTTCCGGGCGCTGCGGCGCCGGCCGGGCGGCGGGCCACCGGGGCACCGCGCCGGGGGTCAGGTCGAGCTGGGCCCAGGCGCCCGACCGGGTACGCAGCTCCACCCGGCGCAGCACGCCGGACCGGTCGATCCAGTAACGCAGCAGCGCCCCGGACGGGCGCAGCTCGACCACGTCCACGGTCCTGCCGGAGAGGCTGTCCCCGCGCACCCGGAGGGTGGCGCCCCGCGACGCGGTCGACCGGGCGGCCCGCAGCGCCGCGTCGAGCAGCAGGCCCAGGTCGCCGGCGCGCGTCGGGTCGGCCCGCCAGCCCCGGGCGGGCGGCGGCAGCGGAGGCCGGCCGGGTGCCTCCACCGTGCCGGGAACCGTCGTGGCGGGGACCTCCGCCCGGGTCACGTCCGTCCCGTCGACGCGCAGCAGCGCCCGGCGCTCCGGTGCGCCGAGGTCGGCGACGGCCACGTACGCGGCCCGGCCGGTCCAGCTCACCCAGCCGGCGCCGCGCAGGTTGGTGCCGGCGGCCAGAGGCGCGGTGAGGGTGACGGCGGCGCCGCCGGCGGCGCGGAGCCGGGCGGGCAACCGGTCCAGCCGGTCCCGCTCCCCGGCGGTCAGGGCGCGGGGCTGCCCGGGCCGGCCGCCGAGCGCGTCGACCGGCCGCAGCGTCGGCCGGTCGGTGCGGATGAGCTGCACGGTGACCGGACCGACGCCGGGCAGTCCGGTCTCCAGCCGGTGCAGGCGGGCGTCGCGGTCCAGCCAGTAGCGCGGGTGGTCGCCCGTCGCCGCGGACGCGGGTGGCGGTGGCGTGCCCGGGGCCGGCGGTGCCTGGAGGATGTCGACGGGCTCCGCCCCGACGGTGGCGCGGCCCACCCAGCGGGCGGCCTCTGGGGGCTGCTCGGGGCGGTCCGCGCCGAGCCGGAAGAGCAGGTCGAGCACGGCGGCGACCCCTCGCCCGCCGGACGGGTCGAGCAGCCGCCAGCGGTCCGCCGGCGGGACCAGCGGAGGCGGTGCGGCGGTGGGCACCGCCGACGGGTCGGGCCGCAGCACGGCCACGGTCGGCGTGGCCTGCAGCAGGCCGCGTTCGGCGCCCGCGCCGGGCCCGCCGACGTCCAGGTAGACCAGCGGCCGGGACCAGTCGACCCAGCCGACCAGTTCGATGCGGTCGGACCCGGTGCCCGTCGTCACCCGCACCCCGGCCCGCAGGTCGCGGTGGTTGGTGACCCGCATCGCGGCCAGCCGCTCGCGCTCGTCACCGGTCAGCGCCCGGGACGGCTCCGACCGGTCGGGCGACCAGCTCAGCAGCCCCGCGACCAGCGCCGCCGCGGAGAGCACGGCCACGACCGCGAGCACCAGCAGGGTGGTGCGCCGGCGGCCGGTCAGCACCCGCGGGACGGCCCCGGTGTGGGCGTCGTCGTGCGGCGGGTGGTCCCGCGGCGGGGAGGTCTGGTCGGGACGGGCGGCCCGGGCGGCGGAGGTGTCCACGGATGGTTGAACGGGATTCACCGTCGCGGGGTGACGAGCAGGGGCGCTCGCGGCGGCCGGTCAGCGCCTCGGGCGCGACCACGTCGGGTGCGCACGCCGGGCGTGCCGGGTGCTGCGACCCCTGTGCCGGGGGCGGGCCGGCCGCTGAGGGCCTGGCCGCCTGCCCGGTCGGCCGCCGCGAGCGGCCTACACCGAGAGCGTAGTCCCGTGAGATCGGCCACACAATGGTAATATCGAAGCCGATCAGGGACCGTCCGTAGTCGGCGCGGGTGTCGGACCCCCGGCGTACCGTTGAGGTCATGGCGCTCGACATTCCCCGGCTCGACGGCCGCTTCCAGGTCGTCAGCGACTTCCAGCCGGCCGGCGACCAGCCGGCGGCCATCGACGACCTGGAGCGTCGGGTCCGACGCGGCGACCGCAACACGGTGCTGCTCGGCGCGACCGGCACCGGCAAGAGCGCCACCACGGCGTGGCTCGTCGAGCGGTTGCAGCGGCCGACGCTGGTGCTCGCGCCCAACAAGACGCTCTGCGCGCAACTGGCCAAGGAGTTCAGCGAGCTGCTGCCGCACAACGCGGTGGAGTATTTCGTCTCCTACTACGACTACTACCAGCCCGAGGCCTACATCCCGCAGACCGACACCTACATCGAGAAGGACTCCTCGATCAACGAGGAGGTCGAGCGGCTGCGGCACTCGGCGACGATGTCGCTGCTCACCCGGCGCGACGTGGTGGTGGTGGCCACCGTCTCGGCGATCTACGGCCTGGGCACCCCGGAGGAATACCTCGACCGGGCCGTGCGTGTCGCCGTCGGGCAGGAGCTCGACCGCGACCAGCTGCTGCGCCGCCTGGTCGACATCCAGTACTCGCGCAACGACATGGCCTTCAACCGGGGCACCTTCCGCGTGCGGGGCGACACGCTGGAGATCATCCCGGCCTACGAGGAGCTGGCCGTCCGGATCGAGCTCTTCGGTGACGAGGTGGAGAAGCTCTACTACCTCAACCCGCTCACCGGCGACGTGGTCCGCGAGGTCGACCACCTGCTGATCTTCCCGGCCACCCACTACGCGGCCGGCCCGGAGCGGATGGAGCGGGCGATCCGCGACATCGAGGCCGAGCTGGGCGAGCGGTTGGCCGAGCTGGAGCGGCAGGGCAAGCTGCTGGAGGCCCAGCGGCTGCGGATGCGCACGACCTACGACATCGAGATGATGCGGCAGGTCGGTTTCTGCTCCGGCATCGAGAACTACTCGATGCACATCGACGGCCGGCTGCCGGGCAGCCCGCCGCACTGCCTGCTCGACTACTTCCCCGACGACTTCCTGACGGTCGTCGACGAGTCGCACGTGACCATCCCGCAGATCGGCGGCATGTACGAGGGCGACGCGTCACGCAAGCGGATGCTGATCGACCACGGCTTCCGGCTGCCCAGCGCGGCCGACAACCGGCCGCTGCGGTTCGACGAGTTCCTGGAGCGGGTGGGCCAGATGGTCTTCCTGTCCGCCACGCCCGGCCCGTGGGAGCTGGAGCAGGCCCAGGGCGAGTTCGTCGAGCAGGTGATCCGGCCGACCGGCCTGATCGACCCCGAGGTCGTCGTGAAGCCCACCAAGGGCCAGATCGACGACCTGATGCACGAGATCAAGCTGCGCACCGAGCGCGACGAGCGGGTGCTGGTCACCACGCTGACGAAGAAGATGGCCGAGGACCTGTCCGACTACCTCCTGGAGAACGGCATCCGGGTGCGTTACCTGCACTCCGAGGTCGACACGTTGCGCCGGGTGGAGCTGCTGCGCGAGCTGCGTAAGGGCGACTACGACGTGCTGGTCGGCATCAACCTGCTCCGGGAGGGCCTCGACCTGCCCGAGGTGTCGCTGGTCGCCATCCTCGACGCAGACAAGGAGGGCTTCCTGCGCAGTGGCCGGTCACTGATCCAGACCATCGGCCGGGCGGCCCGCAACGTCTCCGGCCAGGTCCACATGTACGCGGACAAGATCACTCCGTCGATGGCGGACGCGATCGAGGAGACCAACCGGCGGCGGGCCAAGCAGATCGCGCACAACGAGGCGCACGGCATCAGCCCGGAGCCGCTGCGCAAGAAGATCCACGACATCCTCGACGACATCTACCGCGAGGCGGAGGACACGGAGAACAGCCGGGTCGGCGGGGCGGTGCGGCAGCTGTCCCGGGGCAAGGCGCCGGTGAAGGAGACCCGCAGTCGCGGCCGGGCCGGCGGCGCCGGGCCCGCGCGGGAGGGGATGGCCCGGGCCGAGCTGGCCCAGCTCATCCAGGAACTCAACGACCAGATGCTGGCCGCGGCCCGGGAGCTGCAGTTCGAGCTGGCCGCCCGGATCCGCGACGAGGTCGCCGACCTGAAGAAGGAGCTGCGCGGCATGGACGCCGCCGGCGTGAAGTGACCGCCCGGCGGCGGGCTGGCGGCTCCGTCGGCTCCTCGCCGTGCGGTTCCGCCACGACGCCGGCCCGTCGCCGAAGATCACCGGGCGCTTTCCACCGGGCGTAGGCGGCCCGGGCGCCGGGCCCGGCGCCCGGGTACCGCACCGCTCGTGACCTGGCCGGCGACGTCTGCGCGTGCGGCACGTACCGGCCCTGACGGGCGGCCGGTGGGGCCCGGTCGGCAACGGGGCGACTAGCCTCGATTGCGGTACGCGAGCAGACTATTGCGCTGGGTGATCGTCCTGCGTACTCTCCCTCGGTGGGGAGGCGGGGATGCCGTTGCCAACGAGTCCGGTCATTCGACGCGCGCGCTTGGGCGCCGAGCTGCGCCAGTTGCGCAGGCGGGAGGGGCTGACACTGGAGCAGGTCTGCGACCGGCTCGGCTGGGCGTCCACCTCCAAGCTGTCCCGCATCGAGCTGGGGCAGAGCCGGCCGGATCTCGCCGACGTCCTCGATCTGCTCGACGTCTACGAGGTGCCGCCGCCGCAGCGGGAGGCGCTCATCGTCATCGCCCGCGACGCCGCGACCAGCCGGGGCTGGTGGAAGGCGCTGGGGGAGATGGGGGAGCGGCAGCGCACCTACGCCGAGCTGGAGGCGGGGGCGGCGGCCATCGTGGACTGGCAGCCCGCCGTCGTGCCGGGGCTGCTCCAGACCCCGGCGTACGCCCGGCTGCGGATCGCCGCCGGCCGGCTGCTCGACCCGACCGTCGACGTGGAGGCCGACGTGCGCGCCCGCGCGATGCGGCACGAGGTGCTGCGGCGCACCGATCCGCCCCGCTACACGGCGGTGATCGCCGAGGCGGCCTGCGAGGCCGACGACATCCCGCCGCAGGTGCGGCAGGAGCAGCTGCGGTTCCTGGTCGACCTGGCCGGCCTGCCGCACGTGACGATCCGGCTGCTGCCCCGGGGCGTCGCCGCGCGGGGCGGGGCGCAGCCGCTCACGCCGTACTCCTGCTACTCGTTCCCCGACCCGGCCGACCCCCGCACCGTGATGCTGGAGGCGTTGACCACCGACGTGCGCCTGGCGACGACGGCCGACGTCGACCGCTACGACCAGCTCACCGGTTGGCTGCTGGACGCGGCGCTCAGCCCGGAGGAGACGAGCGCGGCGCTGAGCCGCCGTGCCGCCGGGTGACCCCCGCCGGGCGCACCGGGGCGGCGACGCCCACCGACTGACCCGTCCGGGTGCGGGCAGCGCGGCCGAGCCGGGGAGCAGCGGCGTCGGCGCGCGGATCAGAGGTGGCGGCGGAAACCGCCCTCCGAGTCGATCACCTGCCCGGTGATCCAGTCGGCGTCGGCCGAGCAGAGGAAGCGCACCAGCCGGGCCGCGTCCTGCGGGGTGCCCCAGCGTCCTGCCGGGAAGAGCTGGGCGATCTCGGCGTGCGCCTCGGGCGAGGCGTATCCGGTGTCGGTCGGGCCCGGGTGGACGCAGTTGACGGTGATGCCCTGCGGCATCAGCAGCGGGGAGAGCTGGAACGTGGCGTTCTCCACCGCCGCCTTGCTCACCGCGTAGGCGAGGGTCTGCGGCATCGGACCGAGGCGCTGCCCGCTGGAGAAGAGCAACAGCCGGCCGCCCGATCCGGCGGTGAACGCCGCCGCGAAAGCCTCGGCGAGCAGGAGGGTGGCCCGCACGTTGACCAACAGGTGCCGGTCGACCTCGGCCGGGTCCAACGCGCCGAACGGCGTGTCGGTGCAGTAGGCGTGCACGGCGAGCACCGCGTCGAGCCGACCGTGCCGGCGTACCGCCTCGGCCACCAGCTCGGCGGGCGCGGCCGGGTCGAGCAGGTCGGCCGCGACGTGACCGGCGCCGTCCAGCTCGCCCAGCAGGGCCGGCACGCCCTCGGGATCGCCGCCGTAGGGCTGGGCGTCGTCGAACTCGGGCAGGCCGGTGAGCAGCAGCCGCCAGCCGTCCGCGGCGAGCGTGCGGGCGACGGCCGCGCCGATGCCGATCCGCCGACTCACGCCCGTCACCAGGGCCACCCGGTCCGTCATGGACGGCAGTCAACCCGCTATGGCGGTCGCGGGCCACCGAATATCACCGCGCGGCCACCGGGCCCGGCGCCCCCGAGCCCGTCGGGACCGGCAGCCGGCGCGTGCACCGCGCAGGGTAGGGCAGGGGTACGACAGCCTCAGGCCGGCACGTCCACGAAGTGCTCGACCAGCGGCGGGTTGGCGAAGTACGGGCCGATCAGCGCCCGCCACTGCGTGAAGCGCTCGGTGCCCCGGAAGTTGTCGTTGTGCGCCTCGACCGAGTCCCACTCGACCAGCAGCACGAACCGGGACGGGGACTCCACGCCCCGGGTCATCCGCACCGACCGGCAGCCCGGCGTCCCGGCGAGCACCGGGTGCCCCTTGGCGTACGCGGCGGCGAACTCGTCCTCGTGTCCCGGCAGTACGTCGATGAGCGCGACCTCAAGCACCATGGCCGCAGCCTTTCACGTCGCTGCGGCGGCCCGCCGTCGCGGGGGCCTGTTCCCGGTGGTCGGGCGGATCTAGGGTGGGCGCGCGGAAAGGGGAGAGGCATGATCGACTGGCTCACCGGCACGGCGTTCACCGTGGCGGGCACCGGCACCACCCGCGCGGAGCTGCTGGGCTTCGCCACCGGGGTGCTCAACGTCTGGCTGGTGGCCCGGCAGCGGATCGCCAACTGGCCGGTCGGCATCGCCAACGTGCTGCTGCTGATGCTGCTGTTCTGGACCGCCGGCCTGTACGCCGACGCCGGCCTCCAGGTCGTCTACGTCGTCCTGGGCCTGTACGGGTGGTGGGCGTGGCGCTACGGCGGCGAGCGGCGCAGCCGGCTGACGGTCCGCGGGACGAGCCGCCGGGAGTGGTGGGCGCTGGGGCTGGCCGGGGTGGCGCTGACCGGCGCGCTGTGGGCGCTGCTGGACCGGGCCACCGATTCGACGGTGCCGCTGCCGGACGCGCTGACCACCGCCCTGTCGCTGCTGGCCACGTACGGGCAGACCCGCAAGCGGGTGGAGAGCTGGTGGCTGTGGATCGCGGCCGACCTGATCTACATCCCGCTGTACGCCTACAAGGGCCTGTACCTCACGGCGGCGCTCTACCTGATCTTCCTCGGCCTCTGCGTGCTCGGGCTGCGCGAGTGGCGGGCGGACCTGCGGCGCGGCGCCGGTGCGACCCGGGCGCCGTCCGGTCCGGCCCTGGTGGCGGCGTGACGGGCCCGACGCCGGCCGACGGACGCCCGGCGGCGGTCGGTGGCGGCGCGGCCGGGCCGGCGGCGCCGGAGTTCCGGCACGGGCTGGTGGTGGGCAAGTTCTATCCGCCGCACGCCGGTCACCACGCGCTGATCGAGGCCGCCGCCGCCCGCTGCGCGGCCGTCACCGTGGTGGTGGCGCCGTCGCGCCGGGAGTCGGTCCCGCTCGCGCTGCGGCTGGACTGGCTGCGCGAGGTGCACGCGGGCACCCCGTGGGTCCGCTTCGTCGGCCGGTACGACGACCACCCGGTGGACTACGCCGACCCGGCCGTGTGGGACCTGCACTGCGCGGTGTTCCGCGAGGCGCTGGGCGGGCGGCGGGTGGACGCCGTCTTCTCCTCCGAGTCGTACGGCGAGGAACTGGCCCGGTGCTTCGACGCCGTCGGCGTGTGCGTGGACCAGGGGCGGTGGCGCGTGCCGGTCTCCGGGACGGAGGTGCGCGCGGACCCGGCGGGCCACTGGGACCGGCTCAGCGCGCCGGTGCGGGCGTGGTTCGTGCGGCGGGTGGTGGTGGTCGGCGCGGAGTCCACCGGCACCACCACGATGGCCGCCGCCCTCGCGGCGCACTACGGCACCCGGTGGGTCCCCGAGTACGGCCGGGAGCTGACCGAACGGAAACTGGCCCGGCTGCGCGAGCGGGACCCGGCGGCAACGATCTTCGACGTGTCCTGGGATCGCGACGACTTCGCCGAGGTGGTCCGGGAGCAGCAGGCGGCGGAGGACGCGGCGGCCCGGTCGTGCGGCCCGCTGCTGTTCTGCGACACCGACGCCCGGGCCACCGCCGTGTGGGAGGAGCGCTACCTCGGGTCGGCGTCGGTCCAGGTGCGCGCGGCGGCCCGGCGGCCCGCGCTGTACCTGCTGACCGACCACGTCGGGGTGCCCTTCGACGACGACGGGCTGCGCGACGGGGAACACCTGCGGGCGTGGATGACCGGGCGGTTCCGGACGGAGTTGGCCGGGTGCGGGGTGCCGGTGGTCGAGCTGACCGGACCGCATCCGGAGCGGCTGGCCCGCGCGGTGGCCGCCTGCGACGCGCTGCTCGCGGCCGGCTGGCCGCTGGCCGACCCGCTGGTGCCCGCGGGGTCGCCGGCGGACCCGCGCGACCCCGTCACCCAGGAGCACTAGCCTCCTAGGATGCTCTACGCGCAGTGCGCTCAGCCTCGCCGGGAGGGTCGGCGGCCGACGGTGGGCGAAGACACGGGCAGCCCGGGGTGCGGTGACTGGGCGCGGTGGGCAAGAATGGCGGACGAGGAGGGGAGTATTCCCCCGTGACGGAGTCGTCAGCACGGTCGAGCGTCGGTCCCCGGTGCGCGACCCGGCCCCGTCGGTCACCGCCCGCAGGACGGTGACGGAAGAGACCTCCGACAGTCACCAGAGTCAGCGTCACCGGCACACCGCGCCCACCGAGGGCGTACGGTGTGCCCGTCGTTGCGTGTCTGCCGGAGGAATGAACCTTGGACGTGTCCGGACTGGTCTGGGCGGGGACCCTCGTCGTACTGACCGCGGTCCTCCTCGTGGATCTGCTGATCATCGGTCGGCGCCCCCACGAGCCGAGTGTGCGTGAGTCGAGCCTGTGGGTCGGCTTCTACGTGGGCCTGGCTCTGATCTTCGGCGCCGGCGTCTGGCTGGCCTCCGGGGCGAGCGCGGCCGGGCAGTTCTACACCGGCTGGCTGACCGAGTACAGCCTCTCGGTCGACAACCTCTTCGTCTTCGTGATCATCATGGCGCGGTTCGGGGTGCCCCGGCAGTACCAGCAGAAGGTGCTGCTCATCGGCATCGTGCTGGCGCTGGTCATGCGGGGTGGGTTCATCGCCGCCGGCGCGGCCCTGATCTCCCAGTTCTCCTGGGTGTTCTACATCTTCGGGGCGTTCCTGATCTACACCGCGATCAACCTGGCCCGGCAGGGCGAGCCGGACGAGGACGAGTTCAACGAGAACGTGCTGATCCGGTGGAGCCGCAGGGCGCTGCCGATCTCGAAGGACTACGACGGCGCCAAGCTGACCACCCACTCGCCGAAGGGCAAGCGGATCTTCACCCCGATGCTGATCGTCATGATCGCCATCGGCACCACCGACCTGATCTTCGCGATCGACTCGATCCCGGCGATCTTCGGTATCACCCAGGAGCCGTACCTGGTCTTCACCGCGAACGTCTTCGCGCTGATGGGGCTCCGGCAGCTCTACTTCCTGCTCGGCGGCCTGCTGGACCGGCTGATCTACCTGACCCACGGCCTGGCCGTGGTGCTCGGCTTCATCGGCGTCAAGCTGGTGCTGGAGGCCCTGGCCGGCAACAACCTGCCGTTCGTCAACGGTGGGCAGCACGTCTCCTGGGCCCCGCACATCCCGATCTGGCTCTCGCTTGTCGTCATCCTCGGCACCCTCGCCGTGGCGACCGTCGCCAGCCTGGTCAAGTCCTCCCGCGACCGGCGCCGCCTGCTGTCCGACGCCCGCCGCTGAGGCGTACCCGCGCGACGAGGGGGCGCTCCCGGACCGGGAGCGCCCCCTCGTGCCGTACGCGGGTCAGACCCGGTGCGCGCCGACCAGGGTGGCGGTGCGTTCGGCCGGCAGCCGCTCCTCCAGCACCCGACGCTGGAGGTAGCAGGCGTGCAGCATCCGCCGGTCGTCGCCGGGACGGGGGTCGGCGGTGACGATGCCGATGTGGTGGATCTTCCGGCCGGGCCGGGCGAAGAAGTAGAGGTCGCCGGGGCGTTCCGTGCCCAGCGGCACCGGCGTGGTCGCCGCGGCCTGGTCGTCGGCGTCGCGCGGCAGCAGCACGCCGAGCCGCCGCCAGGCCAGGTGGACCAGGCCGGAGCAGTCGATGCCGTACGCGGACACGCCGCCCCAGATGTAGACGACGTCGAGCAGCCGCTGGGCGACGGCCAGCACCTCCCCGGCCGACGGGGGCGTGGTGGGCACCGGCACGGCGTGGGCGGCGGGCAGCCAGAGCGGGTCGGCGTGCCCGGGCGCGTGCACGGGGCGCCAGCCGTCGGCCGCCGGGCCGGCCGGGGCCAGCCGGGTGCCGAGGACCACCCCGGGCACGACCTCGGCCCCGCCCGGGGCGGTGCGCAGGGCGGTGACGGTGGCGTCGACCACGAGCGACTCGGCGTCGGCGGGGCCCGCGCCCGGGGAGAGCTGCTCGGCGGGGAGCCAGCCGGGGTAGCCGCGCGGGTGCAGCCCGGGGGCCGACTGCTCGACGGCCACCACGTGCGCCCAGCCGTCCGGGCGCACGTCGGTGACGAGCACCCGCTCGCCGAGCAGCAGTTGGCTCAGCACGCAGTCGCCGACCTGCTGGTCGGTGTCCAACCCGGAGATCCAGGCCGCGATGTCGGTGCGCGCGGCCAGGGCGGGACCGTCGACGGGTCGTACCGCCTCGGGAGAGGTCCAGAGGGTCGCGACGGCGACCCGGACCACGGCCTCCCGGCCCGGTTGCAGCTCCACGTCCACCCCCAGCTCGATCGTTCCCGCGACCTTATGAAAGTTTCCGCCAGTCAGCAATCACGAGTCTGCATCTTTGCTTCAGTCACGGAGGTCACGCCGAGGCCCGGCGCGTCCGGCAGCACGACGGTCGCGCCGTCGTACCGGAGGCCGCCCCGCACCGGCGACCAGGCCAGCCACCAGGCGGCGTCCAGGTCGGCGACGGCCGTGGTGCCGTAGGCGGCGACCAGGCTGGCGGCGGCGCCGATGCCCACCTCGCTCTCCATCATCGACCCGACGACGGTGCCGAGGCCGTGCGCGGCGGCCAGGTCGAGCAGGGTCCGGGCGGGGTGCAGGCCGCCGCACTTGGCGAGCTTGACGTTGACCATGTCGGCGGCCCGGCGGCGGATCACCTCGACCAGGTCGCGGACGCCGAAGACCGACTCGTCGGCGAGGACCGGCACGTCCACCCGGTCGCTGACCCAGGCCAGCCCGTCGAGGTCCCAGCGCGGGACCGGCTGCTCGACCAGTTCCACGTCCAGCCCCGCGTCCTCGACGCCGCGGATCACCCGGACCGCCTCGCGCGGGGTCCAGCCCTGGTTGGCGTCGAGCCGGATCCGCACGTCCGGACCGACGGCCGCCCGCACGGCGCGGACCCGCTCCAGGTCGCCGGCCGCGTCGGTGCCCACCTTCATCTTGAGCACGCCGAAGCCCTCCGCCCGCCGCTGCCGGGCCGCCGCCGCGAGGTCCACCGCCTCGCCGGCGGCGAGCGTGACGTCCGTGGGGACCCGCAGGCCCGTGCCGCCGAGCAGCCGCACCAGCGGTACGCCGAGCCGCCGAGCCGCCAGGTCGTGCAGGGCGACGTCGACGGCCGCCTTCGCCGCCTCGTTGCCGGCGACCGCCCGTTGCACCTCGGTGCAGCGGGCCACCAGATCGTCGGCGTCCCGCCCGGTGAGCGCCGGGCCGAGCAGGTCGCGGACGCACGCCTCGGAGCCGGCCACCGACGCCCCGGTCACCTGCCACACCTGCGGCGCCTCGCCGTAGCCGGAGCGGCCGTCGGCGTCGACGACCTCCACCACCAGGGTCTCCACGGTGGTGGTGCGGCGCAGCGCGGTGACGAACGGGGTGTGCAGGGGAGCGGAGAGCCGGTGGGTGCGCACCGCGGCGATCGTCATGTCCGGCACCCTATACGGACACGCACGGGCGAAGGGGAGGCCGGCATGAGCGAGCGGAGCGAGCGAATCGTGGGGCGCGGTGCGGTGGTGCCTCATGTCGGCACGGAGCGGAGCGGAGTGCCGGCATGAGCGAGCGGAGCGAGCGAATCATCGGGCGCGGTGCGGTGGTGCCTCATGTCGGCACGGAGCGGAGCGGAGTGCCGGCATGAGCGAGCGGAACTGGGATCTGGTGGGCGCGCCGAACGCCCGGGACCTCGGCGGGCTGGTCGGCGTGGACGGCCGGCGGGTGCGGCCGGGCGTGCTGATCCGCACCCCGGCGCTGGGCCGGCTGGCCGACGAGGACCTACCGGTGCTGGCGAGGCTCGGCCCGGCCTGCGTGGTCGACCTGCGGGACCGCTCGGAGATCGTGGTCGCCCCGCCGGACCGGCTGCCGGGTGAGCCGACCGTGGTGCACCTGCCGGTGCACGACGCCGAACACCCCGTCTTCACCTACGTCTCGGCGGTGCTGCTCGGGCACGACCTGGGCGCGTACGCGGCCCTGGCCGAGCAGGGCACCCCGGCGGCGATGGCGGCGATCTACCGCTGGTTCGTCACGGGGGCGTCGGCGCGGGAGAGCTTCGGCGCGGCGGTGCGGCTGGCCGCGGAGGCGCGGAACCTGCCGCTGGTCTACCACTGTTCGGCGGGCAAGGACCGCACCGGCTGGTTGACGGTGCTGCTGCTCAGCGCGCTCGGCGTGGACGAGGCCGCGATCCGGGCGGACTACCTGGCGAACAACGCGCTGACCGAGAGCCTGCGGGAGGTCCTCCTGGAGGCGATGCGCCGGCGGCAGCCGGGGCTGGACGTCGGGGCGGTCCGGCCGGTGCTGGAGGTGCGCGAGGAGTACCTCGACGCCGCGTACGGGGAGGTGCGCCGGGTGCACGGCTCGTTCGGGGCGTACCTGCGTGACGGGCTCGGGATCACCGACGACGTCGTGGCGGCGCTGCGGGCGCACCTGTTGGAGTGACGGCACTGCGCGGCGCCGGCCCCGGCGGGCCGACCGGCCGTCACAGGTCGTGTCGGGCGGCCCAGGCGGCGGCGGAGATCCCGGCGATCAGCCGGCAGGCGTCGTCCTCGGCCTCGTCGCCGTCGGGGCCGCCGTCGGCGAGGTCGGTGGTGGTGCAGGCGACGACCGCGTACGCCGGCGCGTCGCCGGGGAACACCACCCCGGCGCCGTGCCGCACGCCGTGCACCCAGCCGTTCTTGTGCGCGATGCGGGTGCCCTCGGGCAGCCCGGCGGCGAGGTCCTCGCGGTGCTCCTGGGCGAACAGCACGTCGAGCATGGCGGCGCAGCCGGCCGGCGAGGCGAGCGGACCCGGGGTGTCCGCCCCGGTGGCCAGCGCGCCGAGCAGGGCGGCCAGGTCGGCGGCGGTGACCAGGTTGGTGATGCCCGCCTCGCGGGCCGCGAAGTCCTCGATGCCCCGCCCGGTGACGCTGTGCCGGGCCCCGGCAAGCGCCCAGACCTGCGCCACCGCCGGCAGGCCGACGTGGCCGATGACGATGTTGGTGGCGAGGTTGCTGGAGCGGACGATCATCCGGTGGGCGAGCCAGCGCAGCGGCGCGCTGTCGCCGACCCGCTCCCAGACGGCCTCGTCGTTGTCGTAGTGGCGGGCGCAGGAGAACCGGGGCGCGCCGGGCAGCGCCGAGTCGAACTCGTTGCGCACCGGCACCGGGGCGTCCAGGTCGAGGGCGCCGGCCTCGGCGGCCCGGTGCAGCGCGACGAGCACCGCCGCCTTCATGGTGCTGGCCGCGTAGTGGGTGGCGTCGGCGTGCCGGGTCCAGGCGGGGTCGGCGCCGGGCCGCCCCACGTACGCCGACACGGTGCCGGGCACCCCGTCCAGGTGGGCGTCGAGCTCGTCCCAGGTCATGCGGCAGACCGTAGCGGATCACCGGCGGGGCGGCGGAACGGGGCGATGCGTCGTACCGTGCGGGAATGACGGTTGCCGCCTACGACGCGCACGCCGACTGGTACGAGGCGTTCGCCGCCGACACGTCCAGCGACTACATGACCCGGGTCCGCGGCCGGTTGCGCGACCTGCTCGGCGCCGGCGCCGGCCGCTGCCTCGACCTGTGCTGCGGCACGGGCCTGCAGGCGGCGGAGCTGCGCCGGCTGGGGTGGCACCCGGTGGGGGTCGACCTGTCGGGCGGGCAGTTGCGGCACGCCCGGCCGCGCCTGCCGGTGGCCCGCGCCGACGCGGCGGCGCTGCCGGTCGCCGACGGCTCGGTGCCGGCCGTGGCGTGCGTGCTCGCCCACACCGACGTGCCCGACTACGCGGCGGTGCTCGCCGAGGCGGCCCGGGTGCTCGCGCCCGGCGGGCGGTTCGTCCACGTCGGAGTGCACCCGTGTTTCGTCGGCGCGTTCGCCGACCGGTCCGACCCGGAGCGGATCGTGGTCGACGGCGGCTACGCCGACCGGGAGCGCAGCTTCCGGGCGTGGACGCCGCACGGGGTGCGGGTGCGGGTGGGCGCGTGGCACGTCCCGCTGGCCGACCTGCTCAACGCGGTCACCGACGCCGGCCTGACCCTGGTCCGCACGGCCGAGTCCGGCCCCGGCCCGGTGCCCGACCTCTTCGCCTTCCTCGCCACCCGCCCCGCCTGACCCGGGCGTCGCAGACGGGCGGAGCCCGGACCGCGTGGGGCGGTCCGGGCTCCGGGGCGGCTGCGGTCGTACGTCAGCCGGCGTGCTTGCGGCGGGCGGCGGCCCGGCCGCGGGCGGTCTGGTCGAGCACCACCTTGCGGATCCGGACGGCGGCCGGGGTGACCTCGACGCACTCGTCCTCGCGGCAGAACTCGAGGGCCTGCTCCAGCGACAGCTTGCGCGGCGGGATCAGCTTCTCGGTCTCGTCGGCCGTGGAGGAGCGCATGTTGGTCAGCTTCTTCTCCTTGGTGATGTTGACGTCCATGTCGTCGGAGCGGGAGTTCTCCCCGACGATCATGCCCTCGTACACCTCGGTGCCGGGCTCGACGAAGAGCTGGCCGCGCTCCTGGAGGTTGGTCATCGCGAACGCGGTGACCGCGCCCGAGCGGTCGGCGACCAGCGAGCCGTTGTTGCGGGTGCGCAGCTCGCCGACCCACGGCTCGTACGACTCGAACACGTGGTGCAGGATGCCGGTGCCCCGGGTCTCGGTGAGGAACTCGGTGCGGAAGCCGATCAGGCCGCGGGCCGGGACCAGCCACTCCATCCGGATCCAGCCGGTGCCGTGGTTGACCAGCTGCTCCATCCGGCCCTTGCGGGTCGCGAGGAGCTGGGTGATCGCGCCGAGGTACTCCTCGGGGGCGTCGATGGTGAGCCGCTCGACCGGCTCGCAGGTCTTGCCGTCGATCTCCCTGGTGACGACCTGCGGCTTGCCCACGGTCAGCTCGTAGGACTCGCGGCGCATCTGCTCGACCAGGATGGCCAGGGCCAGCTCGCCGCGGCCCTGCACCTCCCAGGCGTCCGGGCGCTCGGTGGGCAGCACCCGCAGCGACACGTTGCCGATCAGCTCCTTGTCGAGCCGGTCCTTGACCATGCGGGCGGTGACCTTGGCGCCCTTGACCCGGCCGACCAGCGGCGAGGTGTTGGTGCCGATGGTCATCGAGATGGCCGGCTCGTCGACGGTGATCAGCGGCAGGGGCTGCGGGTTCTCCGCGTCGGCCAGGGTCTCACCGATCATGATCTCGGGGATGCCGGCGACCGCGATGATGTCGCCCGGGCCGGCCGAGTCGGCGGGCTTGCGCTCCAGGCCCTCGGTCATCAGCAGCTCGGAGATGCGGACCCGCTGGGTGCTGCCGTCGGTGCGGCACCAGGCCACGGTCTCGCCCTTGCGGATGGTGCCCTGCCGTACCCGGCACAGCGCCAGGCGGCCGAGGAACGGGGACGCGTCGAGGTTCGTGACGTGCGCCTGCAGCGGCGCGTCCTCCTCGTACGCGGGCGGCGGGATGGTGTCGAGCAGGGTGCGGAACAGCGGCTCGAGGTTGTGGCTGTCGTCCGGGACCGCGCCGTCGGCGGGCTGGGTCAGCGAGGCGATGCCGTCGCGGGCGCAGGCGTAGACGATCGGGAAGTCGATCTGCTCCTCGTCGGCGTCCAGGTCGAGGAAGAGTTCGTAGGTGTCGTCCACGACCTCCTTGATACGGGCGTCGGGGCGGTCCACCTTGTTGATCACGAGGATGATCGGCATGCGGGCCTTGAGTGCCTTGCGGAGCACGAACCGGGTCTGCGGCAGGGGGCCTTCACTGGCGTCCACCAGCAGCACCACCCCGTCGACCATGGTCAGGCCGCGTTCCACCTCGCCGCCGAAGTCGGCGTGGCCGGGGGTGTCGATGATGTTGATGGTCACCGGGTCGGAGCCGTCCGCCGGCATGTACCGCACGCCGGTGTTCTTGGCCAGGATGGTGATGCCCTTTTCCCGTTCGAGGTCCATCGAGTCCATGACCCGCTCGGTTACCTCGCCGCGGGCGCCGTAGGCGCCGGCCTGCCGCAACATGGCGTCGACCAGGGTCGTCTTGCCGTGGTCGACGTGGGCGATGATGGCGACGTTGCGGAGGTCGGTGCGAAGCTGCATACGCTTCATACTCCTGTCTGCGGTTGCCGGGGCACGCGTCGGGGTCTCCCCCCAGATGGCCCGGATCTCTGCCGAAACTGATGTTCCGACCGTTTCAGCGCCTGGCATGCTGACCCCCGTGGGAATGGGGGCCCGATGCACGACCTGCTGACCTGGCTGCAGGGCCTGCCGCCCCTGCTGATCTATGTGATCGCCGCGATGATCGTCGCGGGGGAGACCGCCGTGATCTTCGGTCTGCTGGTGCCGGGCGAGGCGACCCTGTTGCTGGTCGGTTTCCTAGCGTACGCGGGGACGCTGCGGCTCGCGCCGGCCCTGCTGGTGATGATCCTTGCAGCCGTGATCGGGGACACACTCGCGTTCCGTGCCGGCCGGCGGTACGGGCCCCGGCTGCGGGCCGGCCGGCTCGGGGCCCGGGTGGGCCACGAGCGGTGGGGCCGGGCGGACGCGATGCTGGGCCGGCTGGGCGGGCGTGGCGTGCTGACCGCCCGCTGGGTGGCCTTCGCCCGCACCCTGGTGCCCCGGCTGGCCGGCGCGGCGGGGATGCCGTACCGGCGGTTCGCGCCGTGGAATCTCGCCGGCGTGGTGACCTGGGTGGGCGGTTCGGTGCTGGCCGGCAACCTGGCCGGCGAGTCGTACGAGACGGTCTCCCGGCTGCTGGGGCGGGCCACCGGCGCCGTGCTGGTGCTGGTGGCCGCGCTGGTCGCGGTGGTGCTGGCGGGGCGGTGGCTGGGCCGCAACCCGGACCCGGCGCGGGCGCTCGCGTCCCGGGCCGCCGGGCTGCGGCCGGTGCGCTGGCTCAGTGGCCGCTACGGCGTGCTGTTCTTCCTGCTCGCCATGCACGTCGGGCCGGCCTGGACGCTGCTGATCAACCTGGTCGGCGGGCTGCTGCTGCTCTTCGTGGCGGGGTTCGCCATCGCCTGGGTGCTGGGGGCGGTGGTCCGGCACAGCGGGCTGGCGGTGATCGACGGGGCCATCGCCGACTGGTTCGCCGACCGGCGTACGCCGGGGGCGGTCGACGTCACGCTGGCGGTCGTCTCGGCGCTGCGCGGGTCGGCGCTGATCGTGCTGGTGGCCGTCGTGGCCGCGGTGCTGGCCTGGCGCAACCGGCCCTGGCGGGCCGACCTGCTCAGCGTGGTCGGCACGGTGGGGGCGTTCGTGCCGCTGGTGGTGCTCGCCGTGGTGGTCGACCTGACGGGGCCGGCCACCGGCGGCCCGGGGGGCCGGGATCCCGCCCTGTTCCCGACGCAGAACGCCGTGGTGGCGGCCAGCCTCTGCACCCTCGCCTGGCTGCTGTCGCGCGGGGCGCGCTGGCCGGTGGCGGTGGCCGCCTGGACCGGCGCGGCGGCCGGGATGGTCGGCATCGTCGGCGCCCGCCTCTACCTGGGGTGGAGCACCGCCAGCGGCAGCGCCACGGCGGTGCTGCTCGGGGTGGCGTGGACGGTGTTGTTCGTGGTGGCCTGGGCCACCCGCGACCGGGCGGTGGGCGACGCCCCGGCGGAACCGGAACCGGCGGCGGTGCGCGCCGACGCCTGACCCGGCTCCGTAGCCCCTGCCGGGGCCGTGCCGTCGCCGAGTGGGTGACCCCGACCCGGCGGGCCAGGTCGCGCCACGGCCCCCGATCGTGTCGGTCAGTCCCGGGCCGCCGCCGGCTCCGGGTGGGCCGGCGCGTCGGCCGTGGCGGGCTCGGGGGCGATCCGGCCCGGCACCAGAAGCGGTCGCCGAGCGCGAACGCCAGCGCCGGCACCAGGACCGTCCGGACGAGCAGGGTGTCCAGCAGGACGCCGATGCAGACGATGATCCCGATCTGGGTCAGCAGGATCAGCGGCAGGACGCCCAGCACGGCGAAGACCGCCGCGAGCAGGATGCCGGCGCTGGTGATGACACCGCCGGTGACCCGCAGGGCCGACAGCATGCCGTCCCGGGTGCCGGTGCGCCGCGCGTCCTCGCGGGCCCGGGTGACGAGGAAGATGTTGTAGTCGACGCCCAGCGCCACCAGGAACACGAAGGCGAGCAGGAGCACGCCGCTGTCCAGCGCGGGGAACCCGAGCACGTGGTCGAAGATCAGCCACGACGCGCCGATGCTGGCGAAGAACGACGCGATCACGGTGAGCACGAGCAGCACCGGCGCGATCAGGCCGCGCAGGAGCAGCACGAGCACGGCGCCGACGAGCAGCAGGATGACCGGCAGGATGAGCCGCAGGTCCTTGCCGTCGGCCTCGCCCGAGTCGTAGGTCGCGGCGACCGGGCCGCCCACGACGGCCCCGTCGAACGTGGCGGCGCCCTCCACCGCGGGCGGGGCGGAGTCGGGCACGGCCGCGACCGCGTCGCGCAGCGCCTCGACGGTGCGGTCGGAGGCGGCGGTGCCGGGCTCCGCGTCGAGGACGACGTCGACCTGGGCGACCCGCGCGCCCGCCTCGCCGGGCCGCGCCGAGGCGACGCCGGGCACGGCCGCGGCGGCGTCCGTGACGGCCCGTACCGCCGAGGGGGTGGTCAGGACCGCGACCGGCTGGGTCGTCCCGGCGGGAAAGGCGCGGGCGAGGGTCTCCGCGCCGGCCACCGCCTCGGGCTTGACCCGGAACTGCTCGGTCTCGGACAGGCCGGTGCGGATGCCGAGCCCGCCGAGGGCGAGCCCCGCGAGCAGCAGCGTCGCGAGCACGGCGACCGGCACCGGACGGCGTTCGACGGCGGCGCCGAGGCGGCCCCACAGCCGGCCCTCGCGGACCGCGCCGCCGACCCGGGGCACGAACGGCCAGAACAGACCACGACCGAAGATCACCAGTGCGGCGGGCAGGACGACCAGCGCGGAGAGCATGGCGAGGACGACGCCCGTCGCGCAGGCCACGGCGAGGGCGCGGTTCAACTCCTGCTCGGACAGCAGCAGGGTGAGCACGCCGAGCACGACGGTGAAGCCGCTGGCGAGGATGGGCTCGGCGGTGCGGCGCAGCGCGGCGCGCATCGCCACGAAGCGGTCCTCCTCGCGGCGCAGCTCCTCCCGGTAGCGGGCGATGAGCAGCAGCGCGTAGTCCGTGGCGGCCCCGAAGACGAGGACGCTGGCGATGCCGGTGACGGCGCCGCCGGGCAGGTTGATGCCGACCGCCGGGACGATCGTGTCGAGGGCGCGCAGCGTGACCTGCTCGGTCGCCGCGACGACGACGAGCGGCACGATCCACAGGAACGGGCTGCGGTAGGTGATCAGCAGCAGCAGCGCGACGACGCAGGCGGTGACGACGAGCAGCGTGGTGTCGGCGCCGTCGAAGACCTTGGTCAGGTCGGTGGTGAACGCGGGCCCGCCGGTCACCTCGACGGTGAGTGCCCTGGGCACGTCGTCCAGGGAGGCGCGGAGCGCGTCGACCCGGCCGGCGACCTCCGCCTGCCCGCCGCCGGTGGACAGCGGCACGGCGACGAGCGCGACGGTGCCGTCGGGGGAGACCTGCGGTGGGCCGACGCGGCCGCCGGCGGCGAACCGGCCGAGGTCGTCGGACTGCCCGGTGAGCGCCGCGCGGTCGGCCTCGGTGAGCGGCCCGCCGTCGGCGCGGCTGACCACGACGATCGCCGGCTGGACGTCGCGGGAGGGCAACTGGTCCTGGAGGCGCTCCACCTGGGTCGACTGCCACTGGACGGACAGGCCGGTGGCCGAGACGGGAGCCGGGTTGTCGGGCTTGGGCAGCCCGAAGACGGCCGTGCCGAGGAGCATCGTGGCGACCACGGTGAGCCACGCGGCCAGTCGTCCGCGGGCCACGTGGGTGAACACAGACATCGGATGCCCTCACGGTCTCTCGGCGGGACTGCTTCGACGCAAAGACCTCGCCGCTGCCGGAAGTATGCCGACCGCCGAGTATCTCGATCATCGAGATTATCGGCCGCTGAGTTATGCTGCAACCGCAGCGGCGGCGAGAGGAAGCGGCGGACGTGACAGGCCACGGCATGTACCGGCGGCGCGACACCCGCCGCGAGAAGCTGGTCGCCGAGATCGCGGCCGAGCTGCGCCGCTACTCCGTCGACGCGCAGCACGTCGGGCACGCCTTCGCCAACCTGCACGGGCTGGGCGCCACCGACCTGCAGGCGCTGATCGCGGTGATGGACGCCGAGCTGGCCGGCCAGCCGATCACCCCCGGGCGTCTCGGCGAGCAGCTCAGCCTCTCCTCCGGATCCGTCACCGCGCTGATCGACCGGCTGGAGCGCGCCGGGCACATCCGCCGCGACCGCGACACCGCCGACCGGCGCAAGGTCTTCCTGCACTACGCCGAGCGGGGCGCGGCGCTGGCGACGGACTTCTTCCGCCCGCTGGGCCGGCGCACCGACGAGGTGATGGCCGGCTTCGGCGACGACGAGCTGGAGGTCGTGCACCGGTTCATGGCCGCGATGACCGCCTCGATGCGGGAGCACCGTGACACCGTCCGGGCCGCCCGCGACGAGCCGCCCCGGCGCGCGAAGGGCTGACGCCGTGCTCGACCGGCCGGCCGTCCGGCTCGCCGCCGCCGCGCTGCGGCTGCCGCCCGCGCGCACCCGGCGGGTCACCGTCACCCGTGGCGTCGCGGTGCGGGTCCGCGACGGTGTGCCGCTGCGCACCGACCACTACGCCCCGGACCTGCCCGGCGTGCCCACCGTGCTGATCCGCACCCCCTACGGGCGGGGCGGGCCGATGCGGCTGCTCGGCCGGCTGGCCGCCGAGCGCGGCTTCCACGTGGTGATCCAGTCCTGTCGCGGCACGTTCGGCTCGGGCGGCACCTTCGACCCGCTGATGCACGAACGCGACGACGGCCTGGACACCCTCGACTGGCTACGCCGCCAGTCCTGGTGGTCCGGCGCGTTCGGCATGTTCGGCGCGAGCTACCAGGGCTTCGTGCAGTGGGCCCTGGCCGCCGACGCGGGACAGGAGCTGCGGGCGATGGTCGCGGTGGTGACCGCCTCGGGCACCCGCGACTCGACGTACGCCGGGGAGTCCTTCGCCCTGGACACGGTCCTCACCTGGGCGGAGCTGCTCCAGGCGCAGACCGTGCCGTGGCTGGCCCGGCAGTGGGAGCTCAAGCGCGGCCAGCCCCGGCTCACGGCGGCGCTGGCGCACCTGCCGCTGCTGGAGGCGGACCGCGTGGCCACCGGCGTGACGGTGCCGTTCTTCCAGGAGTGGCTGCGCCACCACACCCCGGACGCCGGCTACTGGCGCGACCGCGTCTTCGGCGACCGGATCGCCGAGGTCCGCGCCCCGGTGGCGATGGTGACCGGCTGGCACGACATCTTCCTGCCGGCGCAGCTGCGCGACTTCGCGGCGCTGCGCGCGGCCGGTGCCCACCCCCGGCTGACCGTCGGGCCGTGGACCCACGGCAGCCCAGGGCTGTTCGTCGCCGCCCTGCGCGAGGGGCTGGACTGGCTCGACGAGCACCTCGCCGGCCGCCCGCCGCACCGGGCGGAGCGGCGGGGCACCGCCGCCGGCCGGGCGGCCCCGGTCCGGGTGCACGTCGGCGGGGCCGGTGGCGGCTGGCGCGACCTGCCGGACTGGCCCCCGCCGGCCGCGCCGATCCGGTGGCACCTGCACCCGGGCGGCCGGCTGGGCACCGCGACGCCGGTCCCGTCGGCGCCGGATCGCTTCCGCTACGACCCGGCCGACCCGACGCCCTCGCTCGGCGGGCCGCTGCTCGTCGCCCAGCGTGCCGGGCCGGTGGACAACCGTCCGGTCGAGGCCCGACCCGACGTGCTGACCTTCACCAGCGCCCCGCTCGACGCGCCCGTCGAGGTGATCGGCCCGGTACGCGCCGAGATCCACCTCCGCAGCGAACTGTCCCACCTGGACGTCTTCGTGCGACTGTGCGACGTGGACCGGCGTGGCCGGTCCTGGAACGTCTGCGACGGGCTGGTCCGCGTCGCGCCCGGCCGGTACCCCACCGACCCGGCCGGCGTGGTGCGCGTGCCGGTGGAGCTCTGGCCCACGGCACACCGGTTCGCGCCCGGGCACCGGCTGCGGGTCCAGGTCTCCGGCGGCGCCCATCCGCGCTACGCGCGCAACCCCGGCACCGGCGAAGCCCTCGGTGCTGCCGTCACCCTCCGTGCCGGATGGCGAGAGATCCTGCACGACCCGCAGCGACCGTCCGCAGTGGTGCTGCCGATCACGGCGACCGCCGCACAGCTTTCTCCCAGTCGAAAAAACCCCTCCTGAGCTGGGCATTCATTCATCGGCGGCGTTATGGTTGGGCCAACGCCCGGCGCTGTGCACCACTCGGCCGGGCCCCGCGCGTGTGGCCCCACACCGCCTACGCGGTGTCACCGTCGTGCCCGGCCCCTGACCATCCGCAAGGGGGAATCCCATGACGCGGGCACCGGAGAACCTGTTGACCGTCCGCCGTCTGCTGCTCGACCACCTCGACATCGACCCCGACACCAGCCGCAGCCAGGACCTCGAACCCGCCGAGGTCGGCATCGTCGGCGACCCCGCCCACCGGGGCGGCTACCACTGCGGCTCCGACCGGGTGGTGACCAAGGACTACTCCGTCGTCGAGTCGCCGCGCGACTCCGCCGGCCTGACCCTCGACGCGGCGGCGCTCGACGTCGGCCTCTTCGAGGTCCGCTCCGGCGGCCGTACGCACGACCTGCGCACCTTCTCCAACTGGTGCGTGGCGCAGTGTGTCGCCAACACCCCGGACAGCCGGGACGTCAGGGAGATCATCTACTCCCCGGACGGCAAGGTCGTCCGACGGTGGGACCGCCTGCGTAAGCGGACGAGCGGGGACGACTCCCACCTGTGGCACACCCACTTCAGTTTCTTCCGCGACTCGATCAAGGCGGGACGCGACCAGACCCCGCTGTTCCGCCGCTACCTGACCGCCATCGGACTTCTGGAGGACGACATGAGCGCACAGGCCGAGAGTCAGATCAACAGCATTTACGCCGGCCTGTTCTACGGCGGGTCGAGCATGGGGCGCAGCGTCGACCCCGACGCGGGCGGCCCCGAGAAGGCCAGCAACAGCATCGTGGCGAAGCTGGACTACACGATGCAGCGGCTCGACGCGCTCGTCGCGCAGCTCACCGCGCTGTCCGGCAGGGACTTCACCGACGAGCAGGCGATCGTGGCGGGCGTGCTCGCCACCCTCACCCCCGAGAAGATCGCCGCGGCGATCCCCGCCACCATGGCCGCGCAGGTCGCCGACGAGCTGGGCCGCCGGCTGGCCGCCTGACCTGCCGGCGACTCCGACCGCCGTGACAGCGCGGGCGGGGTGTCGAACGCCCGCCGGGACGGAACCAGCAACGACAGTTGCGCAAGAGTCATTGCGCAACTGTCGTTGCTGATGCCAGACTGGCGGCATGACGAACCCTGAGGTGCGCCAGGTCACCGACTCGCGGGTCCTCGCCGCGCTGTCCCACCCGCTGCGTCGCCGGTTGATGGACGTGCTCAAGGTGCACGGCCCGTCGACCGTCGGCCAGCTCGCCGAGCGGACCGACCAGGCCCCGGCGAACGTCAGCCACCACCTCAGGGTGCTGGCCGGCGCCGAGCTGCTCGAGGAGGCGCCCGAGCTGGCCCGCGACCGCCGGGAACGCTGGTGGCGCCTGGTCAGCCGGGGCGTGCGCTGGTCCCAGTCGGACTTCGACGCCGACCCCGCCGCCCGGGCGGTCGCCGACGCCGCCACCTCGCTCAACCTGGACCGGCACGTCGCCCTCGCCCGCGCCTGGCACGCCACCGACGAGGCCAGCCAGGCCGCCTGGCCCTCGGGGCCGTTCTCCACCGACCGCTGGCTGCACCTGACCGACGAGGAACTCGCCGAGCTGGGGCGCGAGGTGAACGACCTGCTCGCCCGGTGGGCCGACCGGGAGGTGCCCGACGACGGGCGGAAACGCGAGCCGGTCTTCCTCTTCGCCTACGGCATCCCGGCCACGCCGTGACGCGGGCCGTCGGCGCCGCGCCGCCCCGTACCCCCGCCGCCGGCGAGACCCCGCCGGCGCCCGCGCCGCGCCCGGCGGTCGACCCGGGGGCACGACGCGGCGGCCTGCTGCGGCACCGGGACTTCCGGCTGCTCTGGGCCGGGCAGACGGCCAGCGCCGTCGGCAGCAACGTCACCACCGTGGCACTGCCCCTGGTCGCGGTCACCGTGCTCGACGCCGGCGCCTTCGGCGTCGCGGTGCTCACCGCCGCCTCCTGGCTGCCCTGGCTGCTCGTCGGCCTGCCGGTCGGCGCCTGGGTGGACCGGCTGCCGCGCCGGCCCCTGATGATCGCCTGCGACCTGGTCTGCGCGGCGCTGTTCCTCAGCGTCCCGGCCGCCGCCCTGCTCGGCGTGCTGACCGTCGGGCAGCTGCTGGTGGTCGCGCTGGGCGCCGGCCTGGCCCGGGTCTTCTTCGAGACCGCCGACCAGGTCTACCTGCCCGTGCTGCTGCGCCCCGAGCAGGTGCCGGAGGGCAACGCCAAGCTCCAGGCCACCCAGACCGCGAGCTACGTGCTCGGCCCCGGGCTCGCCGGCGGGGTCGCGCAGCTCGCCGGCGCGGTCACGGCGCTGCTGCTCGACGCGCTGAGCTTCCTGTTCTCCGCCGTCTGCCTGCTGCGCATCCGCACCGTCGAGAAGCCTCCCGGGCGCGTGCGGCGGTCCCGGTCGCTGCGACGCGAGATCGGGGAGGGGATCCGCTTCGTCGCCCGGGACCCCTACCTGCGGACGCTCACCGTCTTCGGCGCGGCCAGCAACGTCGGGCTGGTCGGCTACCAGGCCGTCCTGGTGGTCTTCCTCGTCCGGGAGGCGCGCCTCGCGCCCGCGTCGGTCGGCGCGCTGGTCGCGGTGATGAGTCTCGGCGGCATCGTCGGCGCGCTGCTGGCCACCAGGCTCGGCCGGCGCCTCGGCACCGCCCGGGCCCTGCTGGTGGCGGGGGCGCTCAGCGGGCCACCGGCGCTGCTGATCCCGCTCGCCGGCCCAGGGGGCGCGCTGGTGCTGCCGGCGGTCGGCGGCATGCTGCTCAGCCTCGGGGTGGCGGTGGGCAACGTGGTCAAGGGCAGCTTCCGGCAGACCTACACCCCGCACCACCTGCTGGGCCGCGTCACGGTGAGCATGCAGATGCTGAACTACGGCACGATCCCACTGGCCGCGCTGCTGGCCGGGGCGGTCGGCGCGGCGTACGGGACCGGCACCGCGATCGCGATGATGACCGGCTGGCTGGCGCTCACCCCGGTGATCCTGCTGGTCGGGCCGCTGCGGCGGCGTCGGGACCTGCCCGCCGCGCCGGAGGTGCCCTGAACGCGCTGCGGGGGGGGGGGGGGGGGGGGGGGGGGCAGGGGGGAGGGGGGTGAGTAAGGGGGAGGTGTGGGTCGTGCTGGAGTTTTTTTCCTTGGGTTTACCGACGCGGTAACTTTTGCCCCTTTT
>NZ_JBVJGT010000004.1:0-134720 GCF_055587185.1 Micromonospora sp. NPDC048040
CCCCCCCCCCCCCCCCCCCCCCCCCCCCCCCCCCCCCCCCCCCCCCCCCCCCCCCCCCCCCCCCCCCCCCCCCCCCCCCCCCCCCCCCCCCGGGCTGCGGCCGCGCTGGCTCGTCGCCGGCGTCGCCGCCGTGCTGGTCGCCCTGGTCGCCGGGGTGTCGCTCGGCCCGGTCAGCCTGCCGCCGGGCAGCGTCGCGGCCGAGCTGCTCAACCTCGTCCCCGGGGTCCGCATCGACAGCGGGCTGACCGAGCGGGAGATCGCCATCGTCACCGAACTGCGGCTGCCCCGGGTGGTGCTCGGCCTGCTGGTCGGCGGGCTGCTCGCCCTGGCCGGCGGCTGCTACCAGGGCGTGTTCCGCAACCCGCTGGCCGACCCGTACCTGCTCGGGGTGGCGGCCGGGGCCGGGCTGGCGGTCACCGCCGTGATCACCCTCGGGGTGGGGGCGGGCGGCGCGCTCACCGGGTTGCCGCTCACCATCCCGCTGGCCGCCTTCGTCGGCGCGCTCGGCGCGGTGGCGATGACCTACCTGCTCGGGGCGTCCGGCGGGCGCGCCCGCTCCACGGCGACGCTGATCCTGGCCGGGGTGGCCGTCTCCGCGTTCCTCTCCGCCGGGCAGACCTACCTGCTGCAACGCAACTCCGACAGCATCCAGCAGGTCTACTCCTGGCTGCTCGGGCGGCTCGCCACCGCCGGCTGGCACGACGTCCGGCTGGTGCTGCCGTACTTCCTCCTCACCGCCCTGGTGGTGCTGCTGCACCGGCGGGAGTTGGACGTGCTCTCCGTCGGAGACGACGAGGCGACCGGCCTCGGGCTGCACCCGCAACGGTCCCGCTACCTGCTGATCGCCGCCGCCTCGCTCGGCACCGCCGCCGCGGTCTCCGCCTCCGGGCTGATCGGCTTCGTCGGGATCATCGTGCCGCACACCGTACGGCTGCTGGCCGGATCGAGCTACCGGGTGATCCTGCCGCTCTCGCTGCTCTTCGGCGGCGCCTTCCTGGCGCTGACGGACGTGGTCGCGCGCACCGTCGCCGCCCCGGCGGAGGTGCCGATCGGCGTGGTCACCGCGCTGCTCGGCGGCCCGTTCTTCGTCCTGGTCCTGCGCACCTCCCGGCGGGTGCTCGGATGAGCGCGCGACGTGCGCCGGCGCCGCGGCCGGCGGACGGCGGGGCGCGCGTGTCCGCCCCGCAGCCGGCGGACGACGGTGTGCCTGTGCCCGCCCCACAGCCGGCGGACGGCGGTGTGCCTGTGTCCGCCCCGCAGTCGGCGGACGGCGGTGACCGGACGACCGGGCCCGCCGTCCCCGCCGTCGAGGTCCGCGACCTGCACGTCCGCCTCGACGGCACGCCGATCCTCGGCGGCGTCGACCTGACCGTCGCCCCGGGCGAGTGGGTCACCGTGATCGGCCCGAACGGCGCCGGGAAGTCGACCCTGCTGCGCGCCGTCGGCGGCCTGCTGCCCGCGCCGGGCGCCATCTCCCTCTTCGGTACGCCGAGCGAGGCGCTGCGCCGCCGCGACCGGGCCCGGGTGGTGGCGACCGTGGCGCAGTCTCCGGTCGTGCCGGCCGGCATGTCGGTGCTCGACTACGTGCTGCTGGGCCGCACCCCGTACATCCCGCCGCTGGGCCGGGAGTCGGCCGCCGACCTGGCCGCCGCGTACGACGTGCTCGACGGGCTGGACCTGACCGGGTTCCAGGACCGGGAGCTGGCCACCCTCTCCGGCGGTGAGCGGCAGCGGGTCTTCCTGGCCCGGGCGCTGGCCCAGGGCGCGACCCTGCTGCTGCTGGACGAGCCGACCAGCGCCCTGGACATCGGCCACCAGCAGGAGGTGCTGGAGCTGGTCGACCGGCTCCGCCGCGAGCACGGCCTGACCGTGCTCGCCACCATGCACGACCTCTCGATAGCCGGCGAGTACGCCGACCGCATGGTGCTCCTCGCCGACGGCAGGGTGGTCGCCGCCGGCACCCCGCGCGAGGTGCTGACCGAGCAGCTCCTCGCCACCTGGTACCGCGCCACCGTCCGCGTCATCGACGGCGACCACGGCCCCCTGGTAGTCCCCGTCCGCCCCCACCCCTGACCCCTCCCGTCCTCCCCTCCCGGGCCCCTGCCGTTGATCAGGAAGTCGTTGTCGCCCCGGCCGGCGTGTCGCCGCAACTTCATGATCAACCCGTGTGGGTGGGTGGGGTTAGGGGCGGGTGAGGATGTTGAAGAGGGCGCCGTGGGGGTCGCGGAGGGCGGCGAAGCGGCCCGCCGGGGCGTCCTGGGGCGGGACCAGGATCGTGCCGCCCAGCTCGGCGGCGCGGGCGGCGGCCGCGTCGGCGTCGGCCACCGCGAAGTACACCGACCAGTACGCGGGCGTGTCCGCCGGGAACCCGTCGCCCAGCGGCGGCACCATGCCGGCCACGATCCGGGCGCCGAGCCGCCAGCCGGTGTAGGTGACGGAGCCTGCCGGCTGGTCGTCCGGGTGCCAGCCGAAGACCAGCTCGTAGAAGACCTTGGCGCCGTCCGGGTCGGGGGTGACCAGTTCGGTCCAGGTCAGCGCGCCCGGGGTGTCGAACACCTCGGCCCCGGGCATCGCCATCGGCTGCCAGACGCTGAAGGCGGCCCCGGCCGGGTCGGTGAAGACCGCCATCCGCCCCCGGTCGAACACCTCGAACGGCGGCACCACCACCTGCCCGCCGGCCCGCTCGACCCGGCCGGCCACGAGGTCGGCGTCGTCCGTCGCCAGGTACGTCGACCAGATCGGCACCTGGTCGGGGATGGCCGGCGGTCCCGCGCCCGCCACCGCCCGTCCGCCGAGCAGGAAGACCGTGTAGCCGCCCGCCTCGGGCTCCGGGTCGATCCGGCCCGTCCACCCGAACAGCTCCGGGTAGAACCTCCGCGCGTCGGCGAGACCGGGGGTGGCGAGGTCGGCCCAGCAGGGCGTGCCCGGCGGGACGGTGCTCACGTCGACCCCTCTCGGCGGGGGGCGACCACGACGGCGCGCCCCTGCCGGCATCGTGGCACCGACCCGCCGCGCCAGGGGGCGGATCGGACGAAACGTCAGCTGAACCGTCGACCCTCGTCGCGCCGCTCCGTCGGATCGGCGCGCCTCCGGTCCGCCACACGGTCGCGACCAGCGAGGTTCTCGCTCTCCAAAATTGTTTCCCGATGAGCCGCGCGACGGCATCCGCCCATGAATTCAGGGACAGAAATGCGTCGATGGCTGTGGTAACTTCGTCATGGCGCGGGAGGCCGCGCCGGAACCGAGTGAACGGGGTTGTCTGTCATGTCGAGAATCGGAAAGACCAGGGCCCTTCTGGCGACCGTCGGCAGCCTGGGGCTGGTGCTCGCCGCGCCGGCCGCACCGGCGTCCGCGAATGCGTCCGGCGCCGGCGCCGCCGCCATCGGCGCCAACTATTCCACCCAGTGCGCGACCGGCCGGATCGAGTCGATCGCGGCCAATCTGCCGATCCGCTGGGAGCCCTTCACGGACTCGCCCGCCTTCACGACGGCCCAGAAGGGCTACCAGTACAACTGCATCCCGAACACCTACGCCTTGGGCGGCCGGTACACGGCATGTGGCGTCAGCAACGCCAACGGCTGGATCATCATCGACTTCCCTGACCGCGTCGGCTACACCTACATGACCTGTGTGAAGGACGTGTAGTTCGGCGATGGCGCCGGCCGGATCCTGCCGAAAGGCTAATCCGGCCGGCGCGACCATTCGACCGGGTTTCCTCGCGGTCGAGCATCTCTCAGTTGTTGGCCACGTTTCCTGGGCCGTTTACGTCATTCCGCGGACGCGCCGGTGAATGCCGCGTGAAATTGTTCGTCACAATGGCGCGGGCAGCGGTCGGGCGTGCAGCACGGCGAGGCGCGAGACGTCCCGGGTGAGCACCACGTAGAGCCGGCCCAGGCCGCGTGGCCCGGTCGCCGCCGGCTCGACGACGGCCGAGCCGTCGAACGCCAGCGCCGCGCCCACCTCGGCCACCATCGTCAGCAGCACCACCCGGACCACGCGCATGCACATCGACAGCGGTCCGGGGTGGCTGGCGTCACCGACCCCTGGTACGCCCACCTCTGAACCAATCCACCCCCGTGAAGCCGCCATCGGCTGAAACCGTCGCGGGCCGTCGTGCGCCTGTACGGTGTCGCCCGCTTCGACGGCGGGCGGGAGCGGAGTGGGCATGACAGGCCGGACAGCGCTCGCGGACGTCGCGGACGACGTCTTCGGGACGACGTACGAGCGGCACTTCCGCGGGATGGTGGCGTTCGCCTACCTGACCACGGGTAGCGCCGCCGCGGCGGAGGACATAGTGCAGGAGGCGTTCGTCGACCTGTACCGCCGCCGCGCCCAGGTACGGGAACCGGAGCGTTGGCTGCGGCGGGCGGTGGCCAGCCGCTGCACCTCCTGGGTACGACGGCGGATCCTCGAACGGCGGCACGCCTTCGCCGACCCGACGCACCCGGTCACGGTGCCGCACGAGACCGCGCCGGTACGGGCGGCGCTGCGCCGGATCCGGCCTCGGCAGCGCGCCGCGTTGTTCCTCCGCTACTACCTCGACCTGCCCGAGCGGGAGATCGCCGAGACGCTCGGCTGCCCCGCCGGCACCGTCAAGACCCTCCTGCACCGTGGACTCGCCGCCCTCAGGGAGCACCTCGATGACTGACCCGACGCAGCAGGTCCGTGACGTTTTCGACCGGGTGCTCGCCGACGAGCGGCTGCCGGTCACCCCGCTGGGCGAGATCGTCCAGCGGGCTGAGGACCCCGCGCGACGCGGCTGGCCGGGCATCCTGGCCACCGCGCTGGCCACCGCGTTCGTGCTGGTCGTCGGGGTCGGGTTGTGGCAGGTCGGGCCGCGACTGCTCGGCGACGCTGGGCCGGGCCGGCCGCTGACCGCGATGGCGGAGCCGGAACGCGCCGACGTGCTGACCCAGTGCCGGGTGGGCGGCCAGGGCGACCGGCTGGTCAACGCCGTGGAGTGGCCCGACGGACGCCGCGCCGCCATCGTCGTCAACGGCACCGATCTCGCCTTCTGCCTGGCCCGTCCCGGGGACGACCTCAGGATTTCGAGCGGCAGCCGGATGGACCCGGGGCAGGACCCGCTGTACTGCCCGCCGCGCACCTGTGCCGTCGCCGGCGGCGGATCCACGCTCCGGCTGGGCGATCTGCCCCTGGGCTACGCGAGGGTGATGAAGGGGCTCGCGCCCGAGGGCGCGACGCGCGTGCGGGTGCGGACCGACCGCGGGTACAGCGTCGAGGCGCCGGTGGTCAACGGGACGTACATAGTCCGGGCCGACAGTTGGACCACCAGCGCCGTCGAGTTCACGGAGATCACCGTGCTCGGCGCCGACGGCGCGGTGCTGATGCGCGTGCCGGCGTACGCGGACTGACGCCCGACCGACGGCCGGTCAGGCGAGCGGCGCGGGCAGCGGCGCGGCGTGCAGCACGGCGAGGCGGGAGACGGCCCGGGTGAGCACCACGTAGAGCCGGTGCAGGCCGCGCGGCTCGGCCGCCACGATCGCCGCCGGCTCGACGACGATGACGTGGTCGTACTCCAGGCCCTTGACCAGCGTCGCCGGCACCACCGTGACGCGCGCTGCGGCGGCCGGGTCGTCGACGGTCGCGGTCTCGACCCCGGCGGCGGCGAGGGCGGCCCGCAGCCCGTCGACCGCGTCGTCGGCGGCGATCACCGCGACCGAGCCGTCGAACGCCAGCGCCGCGCGTACCTCGGCCACCGTCGCGGCGGTCAGGTCGGCGACGGTACGCACGTCGAGCGCGCCGTCGCGGCGCAGCGACTCCGCCGGCGGCACGTCGACGGCGAGCGCCGGCAGCAGCCGGTTGGCGAACGCGACCACGGCGGCGGGCACCCGGAAGCCGACCGTCAGCGGGACCACCACCGCGTCCGGCTTGCCCAGGTGGCGCAGGGACTCCCGCCAGTCGGCGGCGGCCCACGGCGCGGTGCCCTGGGCCAGGTCGCCGAGGAGCGTGATGGACCCGTGCTCGCTGCGTCGGGCGATCACCCGGCACTGCATGGGCGACAGGTCCTGTGCCTCGTCGACCACCACGTGGCCGAAGCCGGCCGGCCGCTCGACCAGCCCGGCCGCCTCGTCGATCAACACCGCGTCCGCCGCCGTCCACTTCGTGGCCTTCGGGGTGCGCCCGAGCTTCGTCCCGGCTGCCGCGGCGCGGCGCGCCGGACGCGGGGCATCCGCCGCGCCGCCTGCCGCCACCGGGTCGGGCGTCCCGCGCAGCAGCGCCTGCTCGTCGGCGGTCAGCAACCCGTCGGCGCTGGCGGCCAGCAGTTCGGCGTCGGTGAGCAGCCGGTGCACCAGCCCTTCCGGGGTGAGCGCCGGCCAGACCGCGTCGAGGAAGGCGGCGACCGGCGCGCACCTGCCCATCCGGCGCAGCCAGGCGTCGCTCGGCGACTCGGCGCGCCGCGCCTCGGCCTGCCGCTGGAGCAGAGCCACCACCCGGGCCCGGACGCGTTCCCGCCCGGTGGCGTACGGCAACCGCTCCCGGCGGGTCTCCTCGACCAGCCGGTGCAGCGGGTCCAGCCCGATCCGCCACCGGTAGGAGCCGTCCGAGACCATGATCGGCTCGGTCGGCTCGCCGATGTGCGCGTCGATCGCCCGGCGCAGCACCTCGGCCATCCGCACGTCGTGCTTGACGGCCGCCGCCGCCGGGTCGTCGACCGCCCGCACCGGCACCCGGGCGACCAGGTCCTCCACCGTGGCCTGCTCGACCTCGACCTCGCCGAGCGCCGGCAGCACCGCCGCGATGTACGACAGGAAGGCCCGGTTCGGCCCGACGATCAGCACACCCGCGCGGCGCAGCCGCTCCCGGTGCAGGTAGAGCAGGTAGGCGGCCCGGTGCAGGCCGACCGCCGTCTTTCCGGTGCCCGGCGCGCCCTGCACGCAGATCGAGTCGGCCAGGTCGGCCCGGACCAGCTCGTCCTGCTCCGGCTGGATGGTGGCGACGATGTCGCGCATCGGCCCGACGCGGGGCCGCTCGATCTCGGCGGTCAGGATCCGGCTGGCCGTGCCGAGTTCCTCGCCCCGGTCGAGGTGCTCGTCCTCGAAGCTGGTGAGCGTCCCGCTGCTGAACCCGAAGCGGCGTCGTACCGCCACGCCCTGCGGGTCGCGGGCGCTGGCCCGGTAGAACGACCGGGAGACGGGTGCCCGCCAGTCCAGCACCAGCGGCTCGCCCCGCTCGTCGGTGACGTGCCGCCGCCCCACGTGGTAGCGCCGGCCGGCGTGGTCGGGGTGCCCGGGACCCGCCCCGTCGTCGCTGCCACCGGGCGTGCCGGCGGTGGACGGGTCGGCGGTCCAACCGTCGGCGGCCGGGCCGGCGGCGGGTGCGGCGTCGGTGGGCGGGCCGAAGCCGAGGCGGCCGAAGAAGAGGGGCGTGGTCGGGTCGTCGGCGAGTTCGGCGACCCGGCGGGCCAGGGTGCGCCCGAGCGTCTCGGCGGCGTAGGCGTCGCCGGCCACCTGGTCGCCGGTGGCGAAGAGGGCCTCGGCGCGTTCCCGCATCCGGGCCAGGGCGGCCCGGGAGGTGGCGAGGTGCTCGCGCTCGGCGGCGAGGTCGGTGTCGAGGTCGAGGTCGACTGCGGTCACGCTGAATCCCATCGAGGTCATCTGCTGATCGCTCGCGTGTCCGGCGGGCGGATGGCCGGCCCCCGGCGCGGGACGTCCGATGCGGTGCTCACCTCACCCCCTGGCCGTCAAGCGGCCTGCCAGCCTACGCGCACACCGGCTCCCGCTCCACCGAATTACCGCCCTCCGGGCCCGGCGCCCACGCGCTGGCGTGCTGACCGGTCGTCGCCGCCGGCTCCGGCGTACCGTCCTGCCGTTGCCGGTGGTGGCCGACGACCGGCGGCCGGGATCATGGGGGGATGACCGAGCCGCCTGCCGAGCGACCCCGGGTGACCATCAGCGATCCGCAGGTGATGCGGGCGCTGGCCCACCCGGCCCGACTCGCGATCACGGAACACCTCAGCTCGATCGAGGCGGGCGCGACCGCCACGGAGTGCGCGGAGATCGTCGGCCTGTCGCCGAGCGCCACCAGCTACCACCTGCGGGAGTTGGCGAAGGCGGGCCTGGTGGAGCAGGCGCCGAACCGCGGCGACGCGCGGGAGCGAGTCTGGCGGGTGGTCAGCCCGAGCTGGACCGTCGACGCCGGGCGCGGGACGGCGCCGGAGGCCCGGGCAGCCGAGCGTGCGCTGGTGGAGGCGTGGCTGGCCCGCGACCTGGAGCGCAGCCGCGACTGGTTGCGGCGCGCGCCCGACGAGCCGGCCGAGTGGTACGAGGCGAGCCGGCTCGCCGACTCGCAACTGCTGCTCACCGCGGCGGAGCTGCGCGAGCTGAACGAGGCGGTGGACCGCCTGTTCGAGCCGTACCGCAAACGGTCGCGGGTGGACCCGCCGGCCGGGGCGCGCACCGTCTCGGTGCACTACAAGGCGTTGCCGGTCGATTGAAAGGGGATTGCATCCGGCAGATGTGAAGGATTATTTTCGAAGTATGTCCTTCACATCTGCTCGGTCGCGCTGGCCGGACGTCTGGCTCGCCACCACCGCCCGGGGCGTGGCCACCTGCGGTGACTTCCTCGCCGCCAGCACGCTCACGTTGGCGTTGCAGTCGGCCGGGGCGGGCGGGCTCGCCGTGTCCGGCCTGCTGCTCGCCGCGACCCTGCCGCTGGTGGCGTTCGCACCGCTGACCGGTCGCCTCGCGGACCGGGTGGACAGCCGAATCCTGCTGGTGACCGCGGGGCTGGCCCAGGCCGGCATCTGCCTCACGCTCGCGTACGCCGGGCACCCGCTTCTGGTCATCGCGCTGGTGGCGCTGCTCGCCACCGGCCTCGCCGTCACCCAGCCGGTGCTCTCGGCGCTGGTGCCGGCGATGGTGCGGGCCGAGGACCTGCCCCGGGCCAGCGCGCTCAGCCAGTCGGCCGGCACCCTGGGCTCGCTCGCCGGTCCGGCGCTGGCCGGGCTGCTGGTGGGCGAGTTCGGCACGCGCCTGCCGCTGCTCGTGGGCGCCGGCAGCTATCTGGCGCTGGTGGCGGCCGGACTGCTGATCCGCACCCGCAGAGGAAGCCGTGGGCCGGCGGCGGCCGGCGACGCGGCGGTGCCCCCGGCCTGGCGGCTGCGACGCGACCCGCTGCTGGTGGCGATGGTCGCCAGCGTCGCCGGGGTGTTCGGCGCCGTCGGGGCGATCAACGTGATCGAGGTGTTCTTCATCCGGGAGACGCTGGGCAGCTCGACCACGATGTACGGGCTGGTGACCGGCGCCTGGACGCTCGGCGTCCTGGCCGGCGCGTGGCTCTTCGCGCGGGTGGTCCGGCGGCTAGACCGCGACGCCAGGCTGGTCCGGGCCAGCCTGGCGCTGCTCGGTGGGTGCTGCGCGATGGTGCTGGCCTCGGCGGCCGTGCCGACGGCCCTGCTGCTGGTGCCGATCTGGTTGACCGGCGGCATCTTCAACGGCGGCAGCAACGTCTTCAACAACGTGCTGCTGGCCCGCCGGGTGCCGGAGGCGGCGCGGGGCCGCGCCTTCGCCTCCTTCGGCGCGGCGGTCCAGGGCGCCGCGATGGTCGGCTTCCTGGCCGGCGGCCTCCTGCTGGAGGCGGCCGATCCCCGGCCGCTGGTCGCCGGTTGCGGGCTGGCCGGCCTGCTGGCGGTCGCCGTCGTCTCGGTTCCCCTCCGCCGCGCGGCCCGCGCGGCCCCCGCGCGGACGCCCGCCGGTGCACCGTTCGCGGGCGCCGCCCCGACAGGAACCGGTTCGGGCGCCCCCGCCTCCGACGTCGCGGTGGATGCGGGGTTGGCCACTCCGACGCCGACCCGCTGAGCCCCGGGCGAATGGCGGGGATACGGTCGGGGCATGGCTGAGCACGTCGCGCGCCCCCGGGTCGGGCACATCCAGTTCCTGAACTGCCTGCCGATCTACTGGGGGCTGATGCGCTCCGGCGCCCTGATCGACGTCGACCTGCACAAGGACTCGCCGGACCGGCTGAGCGCCGCGCTGGTCGCCGGTGACCTGGACATCGGCCCGATATCGCACGTGGAGTACCTGCGCCACGCCGACGAACTGCTGCTCCTGCCCGACCTGGCGGTCGGCAGCGACGGCCCGGTGCTGTCGGTCAACATCGTCTCCACCCGCCCGCTGGCCGAGCTCGACCACGGAAAGGTGGCGCTGGGCTCGACCTCGCGGACCGGGGTCCTCCTGGCCCAGCTCCTGCTCGGCGAGCGGTACGGGGTGAACCCCGAGTACTTCCGCTGCCCGCCGGACCTGACCCAGATGCTGTTGGAGGCCGACGCCGGGGTGCTGATCGGCGACGTGGCGCTGCGCGCGCTCTACGAGGCGCCGAAGCGTGGGCTGAAGGTCACCGACCTCGGGCAGGCGTGGCGGGAGTGGACCGGCCTGCCGATGGTCTTCGCCGTGTGGGCCGTACGCCGGGACTTCGCCGCCGCCCACCCGGGTCTGGTCAAGGAGGTCCACGACGCGTTCCTGCGCTCCCGGGACCTCTGCCTCTCCGAGCTGGACCAGGTCGCCGAGGCCGGCGCGCGCTGGGAGCCGTTCGACGCGGAGACCCTGGCGACGTACTTCCGGGCGCTGGACTTCTCGCTCGGCGACCGCCAGGTGGCCGGCCTGCGCGAGTTCGCGCGCCGCGCCGCCGCCCTCGGCGCCGCCCCGTCCCTTCCCGACACGGGCCCCGACTTCTTCACGGGCTGACCCCGCCGGCCCGCGACCGCCCCGATCGGCGGCGAGGGTCAGACGGAGTCGCGGAGGAGGGCTTCCGTGATCTTCTGGCAGTTCTTCATGCCGTACTCGTAGCCCTTGCCGATCGGGTAGCGGACCATCACGCCCATCGTCCAGGTGTCGCCGATGGCCAGGCAGTTGATGTGCATCTCCTGCTCCCTGGTCCGGTCGATCCAACCGTTCTTGATGGCGATGGTCTTGCGCTCCGCGGCCGGGAACGCCTTGCGGATGCCGAAGTCGCCCGCACCCCGGACCAGCCGCATCTCCTTGATCAGCCAGGTGGTCCACTTCGGCCCGGCGGCCCGGCCGTCGGCGATGCAGGCCCCCATCCGGGCGGTGTCGCGGGGGGAGAGCGCCGTGCGGCTCCATCCGCCGTCGGCGGCGACCTTGCTGTCGGTCAGCTCGCACAGCGAGATCAGCCGCTTGATCGAGGCGGACCGGCCGACGGTGTTGTAGAACTGCTCGGCCCGGGTGTTGTCGCTGTCCCGGATGATCTTCGTGGCGTCGGCGAGCTTGGCGTCGCTCGGCGTCTGGCCGGCGTCGGCGGCGCGGCGCAGGTAGTCGGCCACGATCCAGGCCTTGATCAGCGAGGCGGTGGTGCTGGTCTCGTCCATGTTGTCCGAACCGATGATCTCGCCGGTCCGGCGGTCGAGGACGCTCCAGGAGTACCAGCCCTCGATGTCCAGGTCGAGGTCCTTCGCCTCGAACGGCAGCGGCTCCGGCGTCGCGCTGGGCGACGGCGACGCCGACGGCGACTGCCGCGAGCTGCGGTCGCCCGGCGTGGTCGCGCCGCGGTCGGTCGGCACGGCGGGGTCGCCCCACCGGGCGACGGCGGTGGACTCGAACGGCGAGCCCGGCAGCAGCCGCAGGGACACGAGCACCAGGCCGATCAGGACCACCGCGACGGCGATCAGCTTGACGGGGGAGGCGTCGCCGCGCCGGTCGTCCCGGCGCTGTCCGGCCATCAGAGCTTCCCGACCGGCTGCTGCGGCACCTTGAGGGCGGCGCCCGGCTGCGGGGTCACCAGTTGGCTGGCGACCGAGGCGCAGGTCTGCGCGCCGTAGTCCAGCCCGCTCTTCTGCGGGTAGCGCAGCATCACCGCCAGGCTCCACTTGTCGGTGACCGCGAGGCAGTTCACGTGCCAGTTGCCGTCGTAGTTCAGCGGGGTCCAGCCGTTCTTGATGCTGACCGGGCCCTGGCTGAGGATCGACTGGGGGAGCCCGTCGATGATGCCCCAGCGGCCGCCGCCCGACCGGGCCTTCTGGTCCTTGGCGGCGGTGGTGCCCTTGACCTTGCTCATCTCGTCCAGCAGGTAGTTGGTCCACTTCGGGCCGGCGGCCGTGCCGTCACCGATGCAGTCGCCGAGCCGGACGGCGTCGCGGGGGGACATCCGGGTGAAGCTCCACCAGCCCACGTAGCCCGGCACGTTGCCCGGCTTGGTGTCGGTCAGCTCGCAGATGCTGGTCATCCGCTTGATCGTCTCGGCGCGGCCCACCGCGCTGTAGAGGGCGTTGGCGGCGTCGTCGTCGCTGTTGCGGATGGCGGCGGAGATCTGCTTCTTCCGCTCGGCCGGCACGGGCTTGTCGCCGAGCTGGCGGAGGTAGTCGGCCGCGAACCAGGCCTTGATCATCGACTCGGTGGAGCTGGTCGAGGTCATGTTCTTGGCACCGGAGATCTCGCCGGTCTCCCGGTCCATCAGGGCCCACGAGAAGAACTCGCCCTTGAAGTTCACCGACACCGGGCCGGCGGCCAGGGTCGGCGGCGGGGGCGGGGTGGGCGCCGGTGCCGCCACGCTTCCGCCGCCGCTTCCGCCGCTCGCGGCGTCGTCGCCGGCGAGTCGGGCGTACGCGGCAGGCACGAGCAGGCCGCCACCGAGGAGGACCGCCACGACGGCGAGCACCAGGGTCACGCGGGATCGCATGAGTTGGGTGAGCTCCAGATGTCAGGGCCGGGGGGACCGGCTTGTTGTCCGGACGGATCGGCGGCTCGCCGAGGCCGGGGGATGTGGCCTTCGTGTTCCTGGGCGATAGTCGGCAGCCGATGGTGTGACCGGGGGAAGTCTACGTGCGGATCGGCCGCACGCCAGAACATGACACCTGGCAACTTGCCATGAAGGCGGGATATCGGGCCGCTATGCGGCTATTGGGGGAATTCGTCTTCGCCGCGTGATCCAAGTCATAGTTTGCCGCTCGCTGGGAGTCGCCGTCGCGTCCCGAACTGTCCTCGGAAACCTGTTACACACCTCTGGTGCGGCGAGTTGCAAGCTGTAACACTTGACCCCATGTATGGCAACGACTTCTCCGCCGAGGACGCACTCGGCGGTGGCCTGCTCGGCGAGGTCGAGGCGGCGGAGGCGGCGCTGCGGGAGGCCGCCGAGCGGGGACGGCGCGCCGGTGCCCCCGGCCCCGACGAGGACCTCGCGGCGTACTTCGCCGAGGTCATCGACGCCGACCAGAAGATCGAGCCGCGCGACTGGATGCCCGAGGCGTACCGCAGGACGCTGATCCGGCAGATCGCCCAGCACGCGCACTCCGAGATCATCGGCATGCAGCCGGAGGGGAACTGGATCAGCCGGGCCCCCTCGCTCAAGCGCAAGGCGATCCTGCTGGCCAAGGTCCAGGACGAGGCCGGCCACGGCCTCTACCTCTACGCCGCCGCGGAGACCCTCGGGATCAGCCGGGACGAGCTGGTCGAGCTGCTCCTCAGCGGCCGGCAGAAGTACAGCTCGATCTTCAACTACCCGACGCTGACCTGGGCGGACGTCGGCGCTATCGGCTGGCTGGTGGACGGCGCCGCGATCGTCAACCAGGTGCCGCTCTGCCGCTGCTCGTACGGGCCGTACGCCCGCGCGATGATCCGGGTCTGCAAGGAGGAGTCGTTCCACCAGCGGCAGGGCTACGAGATCCTGCACACCCTGGCGCACGGCACGCCCGCGCAGAAGGCGATGGCGCAGGACGCCGTCGACCGCTGGTGGTACCCGTCGCTGGCGATGTTCGGCCCGCCGGACACCGACTCCACCCATTCGGCGCAGTCCATGGCCTGGAAGATCAAGCGGTTCTCCAACGACGAGCTGCGCCAGCGCTTCGTGGACATGTGCGTGCAGCAGGCCGAGATCCTCGGCCTGACCATCCCCGACCCGGGCCTGCGCTGGAACGAGTCCCGGCAGTCGTACGACTTCACCCAGCCGGACTACGACGAGCTGATGCGGGTGATCAAGGGGGACGGGCCGTGCAACCGGCAGCGGGCGGAGCACCGCCGCCGCGCCCACACCGACGGAGCCTGGGTGCGTGAGGCCGCCGCGGCGTACGCCGCCAAGCGGGCGGAGAAGAAGGAGAAGGTGGCGGCGTGAGCGAGCGTAGCGAGCGAACGGATCAGCGCGGCGTGAGCGATCCGTCGCCGTTGTGGGAGGTCTTCGTGCGGGCGCGGCGCGGGTTGTCGCACACCCACGTCGGCAGCCTGCACGCCCCCGACGCCGAGCTGGCCCTGCGCAACGCGCGAGACCTCTACACCCGCCGCCAGGAGGGCGTCTCCATCTGGGTGGTGCCGGCGGGCGCGATCACCGCGTCCAGCCCCGACGAGAAGGACGCCTTCTTCGACCCGGCGGCCGACAAGGTCTACCGCCACCCCACGTTCTACGAGGTGCCGGACGGGGTGGCCCACCTGTGAGCGAGCGCAGCGAGCGAACCATTCGGCTCAGCACCGGGGCGCGTCGCGCCGCCGCCGAGCGGAGCGAGGTGGCGGCGTGACCGGCCCCTTCGACTTCACCCTCGCCCTTGGCGACGACGCGCTGATCGCGGCGCAGCGGCTGGCCGAGTGGACCACCCGGGCGCCGGAGATGGAGGAGGACATCGCGCTGGCGAACATCGCCCTCGACCAGCTCGGCGCGGCCCGGCTCCTGCTGTCGTACGCGGGCGAGCTGGAGGGCGCCGGCCGGGACGAGGACGCGCTGGCCTTCCTCCGCGACGACCGGGAGTTCCGCAACTGCCTCCTCGTGGAGCTGCCGAACGGCGACTTCGCGGTCACCATGGCGAAGCTGCTCTTCCTCTCGGCGTACCAGCTCCCGCTCTACACCGCGCTGGCCGGCTGCGCCGACGAGCGGCTGGCCGCGATCGGGGCCAAGGCCCGCAAGGAGTCGGCCTACCACCTCGACCACGCCTCCCTGTGGGTGCGGCGGCTGGGTGACGGCACCGAGGAGTCGCACCGGCGCATGCAGGCGGCCGTCGAGCAGGTCTGGCCGTACGCGCACGAGCTGTTCGCGGCGGACCCGGCGGCGCCGGTCGACCCGGCCACCCTGCGGGCCGACTTCGACGCCACCGTCACCGCGGTGCTCGACGAGGCCACGCTGACCCGGCCGGAGGGCGGCTGGGCGCCGGCCGGCGGGCGGGACGGGGTGCACACCGAGCACCTGTCCTACCTGCTCGCCGAGATGCAGGTGCTGCACCGCGCCCACCCCGGGGCGCACTGGTGAGCGACCCCAGGGCAGCCGTCGCGGCGGTGGTGGACCCGGAGATCCGGGTCGTCACCATCGCCGACCTCGGCATCCTGCGGGCGGTCGACGAGGACCCGGCGACCGGCCGGGTCGTCGTGACCATCACCCCCACCTACACGGGCTGCCCGGCGATGGACGTGATCCGCGCCGACATCCGCCGGGCCCTGGCCGCCGCCGGCCATCCCGACGCCGAGGTGCGCACCGTCTACAGCCCGGCGTGGAGCACCGACTGGATCTCCGCCGCCGGCCGGGCCAAGCTGGCCGCCGCCGGCATCGCCCCGCCGGCCCCCGTCGGCACCGGCGGCGTGGTGCCGCTGACCCTCGCCGTCCGCTGCCCGCGCTGCGGCTCGCCGGAGACCGAGCAGGTCAGCCGCTTCGGCTCCACCGCGTGCAAGGCGCTCTGGCGCTGCCGTTCCTGCCGTGAACCCTTCGACCACCTGAAGGCGCTGTGACTGTCACCATCACCCGCCCGGTCCGCCGCCGGCCGGTCTTCCACCCGCTCTCCGTCGCCGCCGTCGACCGGCTCACCGACGACGCCGTGGCGATCACCTTCGCGGTGCCGCCGGAGCTGCGGGAGACCTTCGCGTTCTCCGCCGGTCAGCACCTCACCGTCCGGCGCGGCACCGAAGCGGGGGAGGACGTGCGGCGGTCGTACTCCATCTGCTCCACTCCGGAGGACCTGGCGCGGCACGGCCGGCTGCGGATCGGCGTGCGGGAGATCCCCGGCGGGGCGTTCTCGGCGTACGCCTGCGGCGCACTGCGGGGCGGCGACACGGTCGAGGTGCTGCCGCCGCTCGGGAACTTCATCACGGCCTTCGCGCCGGACCGGGCCCGCCACTACGGCGCGGTGGTCGCCGGCTCGGGGATCACCCCGGTGCTCGCGCTGGTCGCGACGGCGCTCGCCGTCGAGCCGGCCAGCACCTTCACCCTGGTGTACGGCAACCGCACGGCCAACACGGTGATGTTCGCCGAGGAACTCGCCGACCTGAAGGACCGCTATCCGACCCGCCTGCACCTGGTGCACGTGCTCTCCCGCGAGCAGGGCGAGTCCCCGCTGCTCTCCGGCCGGATCGACGCCGACCGGCTGGGCCGGCTGCTGGCCACGATCGTCCCCGGCGACGCCATCGAGGAGTGGTTCCTCTGCGGCCCGTACGGCATGGTGGTGGACGCCCGGGAGGTGCTCACCGGGCGCGGGGTGCCGGAGCCGGCGGTCCACACGGAGCTGTTCCACGTCGACGAGGCCCCGGCCCCGCCGCGACGCCCGGCCGACGAGCCGGGGGCCGGCGCCGAGGTGACGATCGTGCTGGACGGCCGCTCGTCGAGCTTCACGATGGGCCGCGACGAGCGGGTGCTGGACGCGGCGCTGAAGGTCCGCGGCGAGCTGCCGTACGCCTGCAAGGGCGGGGTCTGCTCGACCTGCAAGGCCAAGGTCGTCGACGGTGCGGTCACGATGGCCCGCAACTACGCCCTGGAGCCGGACGAGGTGGCCGCCGGCTACGTCCTCACGTGCCAGTCCAGCCCGACCACCGACAGGCTCACGGTCGACTACGACGCCTGAGGTAGCTGGCTGCTCACCGGTGACGTCGACCGAGTCCCTACCGCGCGCGCTTGTACGGATCGACGATTTCCCTGGGATGTAGTGCTGGAGCGGCGAGTTCGCGCAGTGCTGCCGAGGCTACGTAGTACCTGCCGCGGGTCTGGCCATGCTGTTCGAGCAGATCTGCCCGCACGAGGGCACGGAGATCGCGGACGGCTTGGTCGTCTGTGAGCGACTCGTCATGCTGATAGACCGTACGGCGCACCTTGCCGCCGGTGGCCGCCAGTTGGAGCGCACTGACCACGCGCTCTGGCAGGTTGCGCCGCCTGACCCAGGTGTCGAGCAGGTCCCAGAGGCGGGCGGCCTGGTCGATCCGCTGCCGAACCAACTGGGCCTGTTGGTGGTGGGCGCTGAGGCAGAAGCGGATCCACGGCCCGGTGTCGTTCTCCGGCTGCCAGATCGGGCCGCCGACCTCAGCGAGCACGTCGTAGTAGGCGTAGGTGTTGCGGCCCACGCCGAGCCATTCCTCGATGGAGGAGAATTCGGGCGCCAGAACTCCGTCGCGGGCCAGGACGAGTGTGTGCAGGCACCGTGACATACGCCCGTTGCCGTCTCGCCATGGGTGGATCTTGACCAGGTTCAGGTGGGCCATGGATGCGCGGACCAGGAGAGGGGTGTCCGACTGCTCGTGAGCGAGCCACTCGACCAGTTCGCCGACAAGGGCCGGCACCTCGTCGGCATCGGGTCCCGTGTAGACCCGACGGCCGGTGTGCGCCTCGTCGACGTAGATGTCGCCAGGTCTGTAGCGGCCCGGCCACTTCGACAGGTCGTGGCGCATCATCATGAAGTGCAGGGCGTTGAGCAGCATGTGGTGCCAGGTGAATTCCGATGAGTGCCCGAGTTGCTGCACGTAGGTGAGGGCGTCCCGATAGGCCGTGATGACGTCCCACGTGCCCGGACTGGTTTCCATGGGTTCCTCGCCGGCGACCGCGGCCACCGCGTCGTCCAGCCCGACCTGATAGCCCTCGATCGAGTTCGATCCCTGGATCGCATGCGCGATCAGTGTTCGACGCAGTTGTCCTGTCCAGCGTCGCGGTTCGGCAACCTGGTAGCGAAGCGTCTCGCGCATCCCCTCCAATTCGTTGAGGACGTGCTTGTCGTCATCGGTCAGGAGGGGTGTCGAGTAGAGCATGCCAACATCATAGAATCATTCAGGGGTGATGCCGTAATCATTCAGGCATTCGGGTGTGTGCGGCCACCCCTCGCGTCCTCTCTTCGGCGTTGGTCACACGGTCGGATGCCGCCGACCGGAGCCGTGCGGAGCGACGTAGGCTCGGAGGCGTGACGGTGAGCCGGGAGATCGACGACATCCTGCAGCGCGGCGCGGACGGCGGGCGGATCACGCCCGAGGAGGCCCTGCTGCTCTACACCGAGGCGCCCTTCCACGCGCTGGGCGAGGCGGCCGACGCCGTACGCCGGCGGCGCTATCCGGACAACATCGTCACGTACCTGATCGACCGCAACATCAACTACACCAACGTCTGCGTGACGGCGTGCAAGTTCTGCGCGTTCTTCCGGGCCCCCAAGCACAAGGAGGGCTGGACCCACCCGACCGAGGAGATCCTGCGCCGCTGCGGCGAGGCGGTCGAGCTGGGCGCGACCCAGGTCATGCTCCAGGGCGGGCACCACCCGGACTACGGCGTGGAGTACTACGAGGAGCTGTTCTCCTCGGTCAAGAAGGCGTACCCGCAGCTCGCCATCCACTCCATCGGCCCGAGCGAGATCCTGCACATGGCCAAGGTCTCCGGCGTCAGCCTGGACGAGGCCATCGCGCGGATCAAGGCGGCCGGGCTGGACTCGATCGCCGGTGCCGGTGCGGAGATGCTGCCCGCGCGTCCCCGCACGGCGATCGCGCCGCTGAAGGAGTCGGGCGAGCGCTGGCTGGAGGTCATGGAGCTGGCGCACCGCCAGGGCGTCGAGTCGACCGCCACGATGATGATGGGCACCGGCGAGACCGCCGCCGAGCGGATCGAGCACCTGCGGATGATCCGCGACGTGCAGGACCGCACCCGGGGCTTCCGGGCGTTCATCCCGTGGACGTACCAGCCGGAGAACAACCACCTCAAGGGCCGCACCCAGGCCACCACGCTGGAATACCTGCGGCTGGTCGCGGTGGCCCGGCTCTTCTTCGAGACGGTGCCGCACCTGCAGGCGTCCTGGCTCACCACCGGCAAGGACGTCGGGCAGCTCGCCCTGCACATGGGCGTGGACGACCTCGGCTCGATCATGCTGGAGGAGAACGTCATCTCCTCCGCCGGCGCGCGGCACCGCTCCAACCTGCACGAGCTGATCGGCATGATCCGCTCGGCGGACCGGATCCCCGCCCAGCGGGACACCCTCTACAACCGCTTGGCCGTGCACCGGACCCCGGCCGACGACCCGACCGACGAGCGGGTCGTGTCGCACTTCTCCTCGATCGCGCTGCCGGGCGGCGGCGCCGGGAAGGCCCTGCCGCTGGTCGACGCCCGCTGAGTCACCGCCGCACCACCCGACACCCCACCGTCGACGGACGGTGGGGTGTCTGCCGTTCGTCGACCGGTCGGTGAACACGGAGTTGACCGAGCGTGACCGGCGGCGGTGTCGCCGGCCAGCCGATCAGGTGAGTGGTCGGCAGCCGTTGATATCGATTCGATTGCCGTTCCGGCCCGCCGACCGGTGCCCGGGAAGCAGCAAGACATATCAATCCGGGCAATCCTTAAGCGATTCTTAGCCGCACTGTTCAACGCGGCCGACGGCGGGGTGGCAAGGGTGATCGCGGACCGCTAACGTCCCCGGCCGTACCGTTCCTGCACCCCACGGGGGGAACTTTCCAATGATCTTCCGTAACCGCGCGCTGGCCGTCGCCGGCGCCGGCGCCGCCGGGATCCTGGCCGCGGGCCTCTTCGCCGCCCCGGCCCTGGCCGACACCTCGGCCGACCTGGCCATCGAGGCCACCGGCACGACCATCGCGGTCGGCGCGCCCGGCAAGATTTCGACCGTCTCCCTGCTCAACAAGAGCAAGGTGGACGCGACGGCCGTCCTGGTCGGCCTCGACATCAGCAAGCTGGACACCACCAAGGTCGACATCGACGAGAGCGGCTGCAGCCCCCGCGAGGACGGCCTGATCCTGTGCGGCATCGAGGGCGGCGTCCTGCCCGCCGGCCGCGACATCGACTGGGGCTTCCCGCTGACCCGCAAGGGCGAGGCGACGGGTGACGCCGGCCAGATCAGCGCCATCATCCTGCACGAGGGCACCGACCCCGACGAGTCCAACAACGAGGTGACCGTCAAGGTCAAGGTCGAGGGCACCGGCCCGGACCTGACCGTGGTGGCGGGCGACGTGACCAAGGCCGTCACGGTCGAGGGCGACAAGATCAAGGTTGGCGGCGACCTGCGCGCCGGCGACACCGCCCAGCTCATCTACTCCGCCTTCAACCAGGGCGACGCCACCGCCGCCGGGCTGAAGATCAGCGTCAAGCTGCCCAAGGGCGTGACCTTCGCCGAGGCCGAGGACGGCTGCGAGTACAACTCCGGCAAGACCTCGCTCGTCTGCACCTACCGCGACGCCGACCTGATCCCGGTCTCGCAGGACAAGGACGGCGACGACCTGATCTCGGGCGGCCGGTTCTACCACCTGCTCTCGGTCGGCAAGGACGTCAAGGCCGGCAGCCTGACCGGTGGTCAGGTCACCGTCGAGGCGCTCGGCAGCCAGGCGACCACCGTCCGCGCCGCGGGCAAGAGCGCGCTCCCGGCCAACGCCGAAGAGGTGGCGGCCACCGAGGTCGACGCCACCGACAACACCGACGCGTACGCTGTCGTCGTGACCGCCAAGGGCGGCGCGGGCGGCGGCGGCGAGGAGCCGGGTCTGCCGCTGACCGGTCCGCAGACCGGCCTGATCGGCGGGATCGGTGGCGCGGTGCTGGTCGCGGGCGCGGCGATGTTCGTGATCGCGCGGCGGCGTCGGGTCGTCCTGGTGACCCCGGGCGACGAGAAGCCGACGGCCTGACGGTCGTCCTCCATCGACCCGCGAGGGTCGTTCACATAACGCACGGCAGTGGGGGCGGGATGGGTGACCATCCCGCCCCCACTGTCCGTTCCGCGCGCCGGGCGCGGGCAGGGTCCGCCGACCGGGCACTCCTGGAGGGACGCTCGGCTTTCGCGCGGGGCTGGGGCGCGTCCGGGCCGGCGCACGGCATCACCGCCCCGCTAGTGTGCGGTCCGGCCCAGCAGCCACACCTCACGGGGGACTTGAGATGAAACTGCCCAACCGACCGCTGGCGCGGCTCGGCGCCGCCGCGCTGCTCGCCTCCGGCGCGTTCACCGCCATCGGCACGCCGGCCCACGCCGCCGGCAGCGCCGCCGACCTCTCCGTCACCGCCGTCGTCGGCACCAAGGTGGCCGAGGGGACCCGGATCAAGACGGCGTACGCCAAGGTCACGAACAACGGCCCCGGCACGCCGTCCTCGCTCGTCGTCAAGGCCGACACCTCCAAGGTGGACCACTACGGCGAGGTGGCCTTCTTCCCGGCCGCCGAGGGCTGTTCCGGCGAGGGCTCGGAGAAGCCGGTGCTGTGGACCTGCGTCGTGCCCGAGGAGCAGATTCCCGGGCCCGGGGAGACCGTCGAACTGCCGATCGTCATGATCAAGCGGGTCCCCGACGTGGACGAGCCGTACTCCGCCCCGGTCACGCTGACCGTCGAATCGCCGGACGACACCAACCCCGACAACAACTCCGCGACCGCACAGATCGAGATCAGCAAGGAGAGCGGCGTCGACCTCGGCGTCGTGGTGCCCGACGTCAAGGAGCAGATCGCCTTCGACGACGTGCTGAAGGAGGACCCGCCGACCGGGCCGCTGAACCCCGGCGACGCGACCACGGTCCTCGCGTTCGTCGAGAACCAGGGCGACCGGATCGCCGACGGCCTCGACCTCAAGATCGCCCTGCCCAAGGGCGTGACCTTCGACGACAGCATCCAGCTCAAGGAGTGCGAGTACGCCGCCGACCTGCGGTCCGCCGACTGCCGGGCCGGGCTGCTCCAGCTGGCCCCGCGCGAGGGCGTCTTCGGCGCCTTCCCGGTGAAGGTCGCCGCCGGCGTCGAGGCACCGGCCAGCCTGGCCGGCGGCGAGGTCACGGTCAGCGCGCGCGGTGAGCTTCCGGCGACCGAGGCGAACCTGGCCCGCAAGCGCTCGGCCCTGCCGTCGTTCCTGCACCGGCCGGCCGGCTCCCGCGCCGCGCAGGCCGGAGACGTCGACCCGACCGACAACCGTGACGACTTCGCCGTCGTGGTGACCGCCGCCGGAACCGGTGGCGGCGAGGGTGGCGGCGACGACGAGGGTCCGCTGCCGGTGACCGGCGCGCAGACCGGCCTCATCGTCGGTGTCGGCGGCGCGGTGCTGGTCGCCGGCGCGGCGATGTTCCTGGTGGCGCGGCGGCGTCGGGTCGTTCTGGTGACCCCGGGCGACGAGAAGCCGACGGCCTGACGGCCGGTCCGTCGGCCCGCACCGGCCGGACGCACGACCCTGGAGACGGGGCGGGACGGGTGACCGTCCCGCCCCGTCCGTCCGTTCGACCGAACCGGACGGACGGATGAAAGATGATCCGCCCTGCTGGCGCACCACGTCATGCTTCGATACGGTCCGCTCGGTTCCGCAACCATCCGTTTCTTCCCTAACCCCCGGGGGACCGATGACCCTGTTCCACCGCTCGGCCCTGGCCCGCGCCGGCGCCGTGGCGCTCCTCGCGGCGGGCGGCCTGACCACCGTCGCCGTTCCGGCGTACGCCGCCGACCAGGCTGACCTCGCCCTGACGCCGACCAGCTACCAGTTGGCCAAGGGCGTCAAGGCCGCGAAGGCCAAGCCGTTCAAGTTCACCGTCCAGAACCTCACCGACGGCGTCGACGCCAAGGCCGTCACGGTGGAAGTCGACCCCAGCGGCCTCAAGGCCAAGCGGGTCGGCTACGTCGTGCCGGACGGCTGCGAGGTGACCGGCAAGACCTTCACCTGCCTCCTCGGCGACCTGCGGGGCGGCACCAGCGAGGACTTCGGCATCCCGTTGTTCAGCACCGGCGGCAGGGGCGACGGCGGCGTGCTGAAGGTGACGGTCAGCTCGGCCACCGGCGACCCGGACCTGGAGAACAACAAGGACATCGAAGTGCCGGTGACCGTGACGAAGCCGGGCTACGACCTCACCGCCTGGGTGCAGGACGTCCAGGCCAACGTCGTGGTCAACGGGGCGGTGGCCGACGAGCCCGACCTGAAGCCCGTACGCCGGGGCGAGACGGTTCCGCTGGACTGGGCGGTCTACAACGACGGCAGCCGGCCCGCGACCGGTCTCTTCTACGGCCTCATGCTCCCGTCGGGTGTGAGCTTCGTGACGCTGCCGGAGAGCTGCGTCGAGGACGAGTACCTCGGCAGGGCGCGGGCGCTGTGCGAGGACGCCGGTGCGACCATCCGCCGGGGGCAGTACTACACCGCCGACGTAACGGTGAAGGTCGGCGACGACGTCACCGAGCCGGTGCTCCGGGAGGGCGACCTCTTCGCGTACGGGCTGGAGGCAGTCGAGGGCGAGCCGGAGGCGGAGGCGCAGGTCGCCAGCCCGGAGCAGCGGAAGACCTTTACCGAGGCCGAGCCGATGGACAACCACGCGACCTTCGAGGCGTTCGTGGACCTGTCGGCGCAGCCGACGCCGAACCCGACCCCGACGCCGACCCCGAGCGGCGAGCCGACCCCGACCCCGACCACGACCCCGGGCGGCGGCACGGGTGGCGGCGACGGTGACGGCGGCGGGCTGCCGGTGACCGGCGTGCAGGCCGGCCTGATCGGCGGCATCGGCGCCGCCGTGCTGCTGGCCGGCGGCGCGCTGCTGCTGATCTCCCGGCGGCGCGACGTCGTCCTGGTCAACCCCGGCGACGAGAAGTCCACCGACTGACGTACGCCGCGCAGGGGCGGGGTGGGCGGCCCCCCGCCCCTGTCGCGTACCCGCCGGTCGGCCGACCCGCCGGGCGTCGGCCGGAGCCGGGCTGGCAGAGTGGAGGGGTGAGCCGTACCCCGCCGGGCCAGCGCGCCGGCCTGGACAAGCAGCCGCACGAGGTCGCCGCGATGTTCGACGGCGTGGCGGCTCGTTACGACCTGACCAACACGGTGATGACGGCCGGCCGGGACCGGGCGTGGCGCCGGGCCACCCGGGAGGCGCTCGGGTTGCGCCCGGGCGAGCGGGTGCTCGACGTGGGCGCGGGCACCGGTGTCTCCACCGAGGAACTGGCCCGTTCCGGGGCGTACGCGGTCGGCGCCGACCTGTCGCTGGGCATGCTGCACGCCGGCAAGCGCACCCGTCCGGCGGTGCCGCTGCTGGCCGGCGACGCGCTGCGGCTGCCCTTCGCCGACGGCGTCTTCGACGCGGTGACCATCTCGTTCGCGCTGCGCAACGTCGTCGACACCGAGGCCGCGCTGCGGGAGTTCGCCCGGGTCACCCGGCCCGGTGGCCGGCTCGTGATCTGTGAGTTGAGCCACCCCACCAACGCCGTCTTCCGCACCGCCTACCTGTCGTACCTCATGCGGTGGCTGCCGGCGGCGGCGCGGGTGGTCTCCAGCAACCCCGACGCGTACGTCTACCTGATCGAGTCGATCCGGGCGTGGCCGGACCAGGCCGCGCTGGCGCAGCGGATCCAGGCGGCGGGCTGGGGCTCGGTGGCCTGGCGGAACCTGACCGGCGGCCTGGCGGCGCTGCACCGGGCGGTCCGCGACTAGGCGGGGCACGGCGCCGGCCGGCTCCCGCGTCATGAGCGGCGGCGCCGCGCCGGACGGCCCGCTTCCGGGCGGCGGCCGGTGCCGACGGGAGGCCGGTCGGCGCGCCGCACCCGCTGAGAAAGCGGCTGTTTCGTGAATATCCGTTTTTAGTCCACTTTGCGCCGTTAAGCTCGCCCCCATGACGGGACCAGAGCAGCCGGCCGGTGTGGAGGCCACCGACGACGACGCCGCAGAACTCATCGCGCAGCTCAGGGAGCTGGCCGGCGCGGATCCCGCCGACGTCCGGCAGGTGGTGGCCGAGGTGCTGGCCGCGCTGGACCGCGCCGCCGGCGGCGCGCTGCGCGAGCACCTGCCCGAGACGATCCGGCTCGACGCCGGCCTGGGCGCGGCCGCTCCGGCCCGGCACTGACGCCCGGCGCCGACCCCCGCCGGCATCCGGTCCCGACCCCGACCGACGCCCGGTCCCGACCCCGACGGGTGGGTTTCCGGCAAGTTAGGTACCCCTGATCAGGCGTGGTTATGACGCCGGTCATAGACTCCCCCCGTCTGGCTTGTGAAGGATTTCACGAGCATGCGGGAGGAGGCGCGAGATGACCGCGGTGGAGCATGACGCCGACGTGATCGTCGTGGGCGCCGGTCCCGGTGGGTCGGCTACCGCGTACCACCTGGCTCGGCACGGCGTACGGGTGCTGCTGCTGGAGAAGACGGAGTTCCCCCGGGAGAAGGTCTGCGGCGACGGGTTGACCCCGCGTGCCGTGCGGCAGCTGATCCGGATGGGCGTGGACACCTCGCCCGAGGCGGGCTGGCTGCAGAACAAGGGCCTGCGGGTGATCGGCGGCGGCGTCCGGCTGGAGCTGGACTGGCCCGACCTGGCGAGCTTCCCCAACTACGGCCTGGTGCGCACCCGGCTGGACTTCGACGACCTGCTCGCCCAGCGGGCCGTCGCCGCCGGCGCCAAGCTGCGCACCAGCGTGAACGTCACCGGCCCGGTGCTCGACCCGGACGGCCGGGTCGTCGGCGTCGAGGCGGAGGTCGGCCCGGAGAAGGAGCCCGCCACCTTCCACGCCCCGCTGGTGGTCGCGGCCGACGGGGTCTCCGGCCGCTTCCCGCTCGCCCTCGGGCTGGCCAAGCGGGAGGACCGGCCGATCGGGGTCGCCGTCCGGCGCTACTACCGCTCGCCCGCCAAGCACGACGACAACTACCTGGAGTCCTGGCTGGAACTGCGCAGCAAGGACAGTGGCGACAACCTGCTGCCCGGGTACGGCTGGATCTTCGGGCTCGGCGACGGCCGGGTCAACGTCGGCCTCGGCGTGCTCAACTCCTCCTCCGCGTTCGGCAAGACGAACTACCGCCGGCTGCTCACCGACTGGCTGGCCAACACCCCGGCGGACTGGGGCATGACCGACGAGGCCAACGCGGAGGGGCCGATCCTTGGCGCCGCGCTGCCCATGGGCTTCAACCGGGTGCCGCACTACACCCGCGGCGTGATGCTGGTCGGCGACTCCGGCGGCATGGTCAACCCGTTCAACGGCGAGGGCATCGCGTACGCGATGGAGTCCGGTGAGATGGCCGCGGAGATCGCCGTGCAGGCCCTCGCGCGCCCGGCCGGCGCCGAGCGCGAGCGCGCCCTGACGGCCTACCCGGCGGAGCTGAAGGCACGCTTCGGCGGCTACTACCGGCTCGGCGGTGTCTTCGTGAAGCTCATCGGCCGTCCCGAGATCATGCGGATGGCCACGAAGCACGGCATGCCGCACCCGATGTTGATGCGCTTCGTGCTCAAGCTGCTGGCCAACCTGACCGACCCCCGTGGCGGGGACGCGATGGACCGGGTCATCAACGCGATGACGAAGGTGGCACCAGCCGTGTAGCGCGAGGAGTGAGCTTGCGAGCCCTGCAGTCGCAAACGAAGGCGGGCTCGTGTGAGGCCGGGCCCGCGGCCGGCGACGACCGCGGCGCGGACAGAGATCGACCCCCCGGCGACAGCCGTCGCGGGGGACGTGAATAGTGTGATTTTCGTCAAGGACCAGGGGCAGGGAAGGACGAGCAGGAGAAAACGATGTCGCTCTCGCCTTACGCACCGATCATCGGGCTGTTCGCCCTCGCCGCGGGGTTCGCGCTGTTCTCCGTGGGCGCCGCCCGCTTCGCCGGTCCCCGGCGTTACAACAAGGCCAAGCTCGAGGCGTACGAGTGCGGCATCGAGCCCAGCCCGCAGCCGGTCGGCGGCGGCCGGTTCCCGATCAAGTTCTATCTGACGGCGATGCTCTTCATCGTCTTCGACATCGAGATCATCTTCCTCTTCCCCTGGGCGGTCTCGTTCGACGCCCTGCCGATCTTCGGCTTCGTGGAGATGGTCCTGTTCATCGTCGCGGTCTTCGTCGCGTACGCCTACGTGTGGCGGCGTGGCGGCCTGGACTGGGACTGAGGGAGGAACCTCAGATGGGTATCGAGGAGAAGCTCCCCGCCGGTGTCCTGCTCACCTCGGTGGAGAAGCTGGTCAACTGGTCGCGGAAGTCGTCGGTCTGGGGCGCCACCTTCGGCCTGGCCTGCTGCGCGATCGAGATGATGGCCGCCGGTGGCCCGCACTACGACATGGGTCGCTGGGGCATGGAGGTCTTCCGGGCCTCGCCCCGTCAGGCCGACCTGATGATCGTGGCCGGCCGGGTGAGCCAGAAGATGGCCCCGGTGCTGCGCCAGATCTACGACCAGATGGCGGAGCCCCGCTGGGTCATCTCGATGGGCGTCTGCGCCAGCAGCGGCGGCATGTTCAACAACTACGCCATCGTGCAGGGCGTCGACCACGTCGTCCCGGTGGACATGTACCTCCCCGGCTGCCCGCCCCGGCCCGAGATGCTCATCGACGCGGTCCTCAAGCTGCGCGAGAAGATCATGCACGAGCCGCTCGGCCCGAACGGCCGCAAGATGCTCGAGGCGCGCAAGGAGCGCGGTGACGTCCCGGTCGTCCCGTACGGCTCGATGCCGTCGTCGTACCGCAGCGACAAGGCCCGGCGGGCCGAGTGGACCAAGGCGGTCCGCGAGGGCCGCGAGGAGCAGCTGCGGATCGAGAACTGGATGAAGGCCCAGAACCACCTGCAGCACGGGGGCGTCAAGTGACCGCACCTAACCACAAGGCGAACGACGGCGGCGTGCCGGTGCCGGTGACGCCGGCCGGCGCCACCAGCGGGGCCCCGGCCGAGCACCCGCCGGCCAGCCCGGCGGGCCGGGGCATGTTCGGCAACCAGGGCTCCGGCGACGTCTCCGGCTTCGGCGGCCTGGTCCGGCAGCGCCGGACCATCGAGGACGCCCCCCGGCCGTACGGGAGCTACTTCGACGAGGTCCGCGACGCGCTGGAGGAGGCGTACCCGGCCTTCGGCGACGCCATCGAGAAGGTCGTGGTCGACCGGGGCGAGCTGACCCTGCACGTACGCCCCGAGCGGATCGCCGAGGTCTGCCAGGTGATGCGGGACGACCTCGCGCTCCGCTTCGAGCTGTGCTCCTCGGTCTCCGGTGTGGACTACCTGGGCGCCGACTCCCGCCGGCTGCACGTCGTCTACCAGCTCACCTCGATGACCTACCGCCGCCGCGTGCGGCTGGAGGCCGCGGTCTCCGCCGAGGACCCGCACCTGCCGAGCGTCACCTCGGTCTACCCGACGGCGGACTGGCAGGAGCGCGAGACGTACGACATGTTCGGCGTCGTCTTCGACGGCCACCCCAGCCTGACCCGGATCCTCATGCCGGACGACTGGGAGGGCTTCCCGCAGCGCAAGGACTACCCGCTCGGCGGTGTGCCCGTCGAGTACAAGGGCGCTGAAATTCCACCGCCGGACCAGCGGAGGTCGTACCAGTGACCACGTCGAACTACGCCACCGAGCGCGACACCACCGAGGGCAAGGTCTTCACCGTCACCGGTGGCGACTGGGACAGCGTCGTGTCGGGCACCGACCCCATCAACGACGAGCGGATCGTCGTCAACATGGGCCCGCAGCACCCGTCGACGCACGGCGTGCTCCGGCTGATCCTGGAGCTGGAGGGCGAGACGGTCCGCGAGGCCCGCTCGGTCGTCGGCTACCTGCACACCGGCATCGAGAAGAACCTCGAATACCGCAACTGGGTCCAGGGCAGCACCTTCGTGACCCGGATGGACTACCTCTCCCCGCTGTTCAACGAGACGGCGTACGCGCTGGCGGTGGAGAAGCTGCTCGGGATCGAGGAGCAGGTCACCGAGCGGGCGACCACGATCCGCGTGCTGATGATGGAGCTGAACCGGATCTCCTCGCACCTGGTCTGGCTGGCCACCACCGCCATGGAGCTGGGCGCGATCAACATGATGCTCTACGGCTTCCGCGAGCGTGAGTACATCCTGGAGATCTTCGAGATCGTCACCGGGCTGCGGATGAACCACGCGTACGTCCGGCCGGGCGGCGTGGCCCAGGACGTGCCGGACGAGGCGGTCGTGAAGATCCGCGAGTTCCTGAAGCTGCTGCCGAAGCGGCTCAAGGAGTACGAGGACCTGCTCTCCGGGCAGCCGATCTGGCTCGAGCGGACGAAGAACGTCGCGGTGCTCGACGTGACCGGCTGCCTCGCGCTCGGCGTGACCGGCCCGGTGCTGCGCTCCGCCGGCCTCGCCTGGGACCTGCGCAAGACGATGCCGTACTGCGGCTACGAGACGTACGAGTTCGACGTGCCGACGCACACCGACGGCGACGTGTGGGGCCGCTACCTGGTCCGGCTCGCCGAGATCCGGGAGTCGCTCAAGCTCGTCGAGCAGGCGCTGGACCGGCTCAGGCCGGGCCCGGTGATGGTGGCCGACAAGAAGATCGCCTGGCCGGCACAGCTCGCCATCGGCGTCGACGGCATGGGCAACTCGCTGGAGCACGTCGCGAAGATCATGGGTCAGTCGATGGAGTCGCTGATCCACCACTTCAAGCTCGTCACCGAGGGTTTCCGGGTGCCGCCGGGCCAGGTCTACGTCGGCATCGAGTCGCCGCGCGGCGAGTTGGGCGTGCACGCCGTCTCCGACGGTGGCACCCGGCCGTACCGGGTGCACTACCGCGAACCGAGCTTCGTCAACCTCCAGGCCCTCCCGGCGATGGCCGAGGGCGGCCTGATCGCCGACGTGATCGCCGGCGGCGCCTCGCTGGACCCCGTGATGGGTGGTTGTGACCGATGAGTGCTTTCACCGAAGAGACCCGCGAACGGGCCCGGGAGATCATCGCCCGGTACCCGGCCGACCGGTCCCGGTCGGCGCTGCTGCCGCTGCTGCACCTGGTGCAGGCCGAGGAGGGTTACGTCTCGCCGGCCGGCGTGGAGTTCTGCGCCGAGGTGCTGGGCCTGAACAAGGCCCAGGTCGGCGCGGTGGCCACCTTCTACACCATGTACAAGCGCCGGCCGACCGGTGACTACCTGGTGAGCGTGTGCACCAACACGATGTGCAACGTGCTCGGCGGCCAGGAGGTCTACGACACCCTCGCCGAGCACCTCGGCGTGGGGCACGACGAGACCACCACCGACGGGAAGATCACCCTGGAGCACGCCGAGTGCCTGGCGGCCTGCGACTACGGGCCGGTGATGACCGTCAACTACGACTTCTTCGACGGAGTGGACCCGCAGACCGCGCTCGGCGTGGTCGACGAGCTGCGCGCCGGGGGCCGGCCGATGCCGACCCGGGGCGCCCGGCTCTGCACGCTCAAGGAGATGGCGGTGCAGCTCGCCGGCTTCGCCGACGAGCGCGAGGGCGCGGTGGCCGACGGCGGGCCGGGAGAGCCCACCCTGCGCGGGCTGCGGCTGGCGCAGCAGCACGGCATCTCGGTGCCGGGCTTCGACCCGAACACCCCGATCCGCAGCAAGGCCGAGGCCGACAAGGCCGCCGCCGAGGCGAAGGCCAGGAGCGAGGCCGCCGCGAAGCCGGCTCCCGCCCCGGCCGCGAGTGGCAACGGCGCCGGGCCCGCCGGCAGGGCGGGCAACGCGGGCGCCGGCGAGCCGGCCCCGGCGGCCGAGGCAGCCGGCAGCACCACCCGGGACGTGAAGGCGCCGGACGACAAGTCGCCCGAGGTGCGGGCCGCCGAGACCCGCCAGCCGGACGCGCGGACGGCCGTGCCGGACGCCCCCGGCACGAAGGTCCCCGCCGACAGCGTGCCGCCGGCGCCCCGCGACGCCCAGGCGGCGGAGGCCGCCGGAGCAGCGGCCAACGCGCCGGCCGGCGACGGCAAGCCCGCCGGCGACGAGGCCGGGGCGCAGGAGCGCAACCTCAAGGAAGCCGAGGCGGGGGCCGGCGCCGGTGGCGCGGGCTCCGCCCGCGCGAGCGAGACGGGGGTCCAGAAGTGACCACTCCCCGGCCGGAGACCCTGGCCAAGCTGACGCCGGTGCTCACCAAGCGCTGGCTGTCGCCGGACGCGTGGCGGATCGGCACCTACGAGAAGCTCGACGGCTACGCGGCCCTGCGCAAGGCGCTCAAGGCCCACCCGGACGACCTCATCCAGCTGGTCAAGGACTCCGGGCTGCGCGGTCGCGGCGGCGCCGGCTTCCCGACCGGTCTCAAGTGGGGGTTCATCCCGCAGGGGGACGGCAAGCCGCACTACCTCGTGGTCAACGCCGACGAGGGCGAGCCGGGCACCTGCAAGGACCTGCCGCTGATGACGCACGACCCGCACTCGCTCGTCGAGGGCGTGATCATCGCGTCGTACGCGATCCGGGCCAACCGCGCCTACATCTACATCCGGGGCGAGGCGGTGCACGCCGCGCGCCGGCTGCGCAACGCCGTGCAGGAGGCGTACGCCCGGGGCTACCTCGGCCGGAACATCCAGGGCAGCGGCTTCGACCTGGACCTGGTGGTGCACTCGGGCGCCGGGGCGTACATCTGCGGCGAGGAGACCGCGCTGCTGGACTCGCTGGAGGGCTTCCGGGGCCAGCCCCGGCTGCGCCCGCCGTTCCCGGCGACCCACGGCCTGTACGCGAGCCCGACCGTCGTCAACAACGTCGGCACCATCGCGAGCGTGCCGTACATCGTGCTGGGCGGCGCGGACTGGTGGAAGACCATGGGCACGGAGAAGTCCTCCGGTCCGATGATCTACTCGCTCTCCGGCCGGGTCGCCAACCCCGGCCAGTTCGAGTGCACCATGGGCGTCACCCTGCGGGAGCTGATCGAGCTGGCCGGCGGCATGCAGCCCGGCCACAACCTGAGGTTCTGGACGCCGGGCGGCTCGTCGACGCCGCTGCTCACCGCCGAGCACCTGGACGTGCCGCTGGACTTCGAGGGGGTGGCGGCGGCCGGTTCGATCCTCGGCACCACGGCCACCCAGATCTTCTCCGACCAGGACTGCCCGGTCTACGCGACCTACCGGTGGCTGGAGTTCTACCACCACGAGTCGTGCGGCAAGTGCACCCCGTGCCGCGAGGGCAACTACTGGATGGTCCGGGTCTACCGGCGGATCCTCGCCGGCCAGGGCACCCACGAGGACCTGGACACCCTGCTCGACACCTGCGACAACATCCTCGGCCGCTCGTTCTGCGGCCTGGGTGACGGTGCGACCAGCTCGGTGACCTCGTCGCTGAAGTACTTCAAGCAGGACTACCTCGACTACATCGAGGGACGTACCGCGCCGAAGCTGTCGGACAAGCAGCTGGTGGGAGCGCACTAATGACTGACGTCGTCAAGCAGACCGAGACCGTCACCCTCACCATCGACGGCGTCGAGGTCACCGCCCCGAAGGGGGCGCTGCTGATCCGGGTCGCCGAGCAGCTGGGCACCGAGATCCCCCGGTTCTGCGACCACCCGCTGCTGGCCCCGGCCGGCGCGTGCCGACAGTGCCTGGTCGAGGTGGAGGGGCAGCGCAAGCCGGTCGCCTCCTGCACCCAGACCGTCGCCGACGGCATGGTGGTACGCACGCAGCTCACCTCCCCGGTCGCCAAGAAGGCGCAGGAGGGGGTCATGGAGCTGCTGCTGCTCAACCACCCGCTCGACTGCCCCATGTGCGACAAGGGCGGCGAGTGCCCGCTGCAGAACCAGGCGATGTCGACCGGCCGCGCCGACTCGCGGTTCCACGAGCACAAGCGGGAGTACCCGAAGCCGCTGCCGATCAGCACCCAGGTGCTGCTCGACCGCGAGCGCTGCGTGCTCTGCCAGCGCTGCACCCGGTTCTCCGAGGAGATCGCCGGCGACAAGTTCATCGACCTGATGGGCCGGTCGTCCGCCGAGGAGATCAACATCTACCGGGACGAGGAGTACGGCGAGGAGGGCGACGCGGGTGACGTGCCGTTCAACTCGTACTTCTCCGGGAACACGGTGCAGATCTGCCCGGTCGGTGCGCTGACCGGCACGCAGTACCGGTTCCGCGCCCGCCCGTTCGACCTGGTCTCCACGCCGAGCGTGTGCGAGCACTGCTCGGCCGGGTGCGCCCAGCGCACCGACTGGCGGCGGGGCAAGGTGCTGCGCCGGCTGGCCGGCGACGACCCGCAGGTCAACGAGGAGTGGAACTGCGACAAGGGGCGGTGGGGCTTCCAGTACACCCGCGCCTTCGACCGGCTCACCACCCCGCTGGTCCGCGACGAGCGCACCGGCGAGCTGCGCGAGGCGTCGTGGAGCGAGGCGCTGGCCGTCGCCGCCGAGGGGCTGCGCGCGGCGCGGGACGGCCAGGGCACGGCGGTGCTGACCGGCGGCCGGCTGACCGTCGAGGACGCCTACGCGTACGCGAAGTTCGCCCGGGTCGCCCTGAACACCAACGACATCGACTTCCGGGCCCGGCCGGTCTCCCGCGAGGAGACCGACTTCCTGGCCAGCTCGGTCGCCGGGGTCACGGACGTCACGTACGCCGACGTGGAGAACGCGCCGGCCGTGGTGCTGGTCGGGCTGGAGCCGGAGGAGGAGTGCCCGATCCTCTTCCTGCGGCTGCGCAAGGCGTACCTCAAGAAGAAGCTGACGGTGTACGCGATCGCGCCGTTCGCCACCCGCGGCCTGGAGAAGCTCGGCGCCAAGCTGGCCCGGGTGGTGCCGGGCGAGGAGGCGACCGTGCTCGCCGAGCACGCCACGGTCGCCGAGGCGCTGAGCGCCGAGGGCGCGATCCTGATCGTCGGCGAGCGGCTGGCGAGCGTGCCGGGCGGCCTCTCCGCGGCGGCGGACGTCGCCCGGCGTACCGGCGCGAAGCTGGCCTGGGTGCCGCGGCGCGCGGGTGACCGCGGCGCGGTCGACGCGGGCTGCCTGCCCAACATGCTTCCCGGCGGCCGCCTGGTCACCGAGCCCGCCGCCCGGGCCGAGCTGGGCGAGGCGTGGGACATCGCGGCCGGGGTGATCCCGAGCCAGGCCGGCCGGGACACCGACGGCATCCTCGCCGCCGCCGCCGGCGGCCAGCTCGGCGCGCTGGTGGTGGCCGGGGTCGACCCGGCCGACCTGGCCGACCCACGGCTGGCCGAGGCGGCCCTCGACGCGGTGCCGTTCCTGGTCAGCCTGGAGCAGCGGATGAGCGCGGTGGCCCGCCGGGCCGACGTGGTCTTCCCGGTGGCCCCGGTGGCCGAAAAGGCCGGCAGCTTCCTGGACTGGGAGGGCCGGCTGCGCACCTTCGAGGCGGTGCTGCGGACCGCCGCGATGACCGACGGCCGGGTGCTGGACGCGCTCGCCGCGCAGCTCGACGTGCAGCTCGGCACCGGCGACGTGCTCAGCGTCCGCCGCGAGCTGGGCGCGCTGCCGCGTACCCGCACCGACCGGCCCGCCGCCCCGGCGGTGGAGCCGGCCGCGGTGCCGCAGCCGGGCGCCGGCGAGGCTGTGCTGGCGACCTGGCACCAGCTGGTCGACCTGGGCAGCCTCACCGACGGCGACGAGCACCTCGCGGGCACCGCCCGCCCGCCGGTGGTCCGGCTGGGCAAGGGCACCGCGGAGGCGCTCGGCGTCGCCGACGGCGACCCGGTGACGGTGGGCACCGACCGGGGGGCGCTGACCCTGCCGGCGGCGATCACCGAGATGCCGGACGGCGTCGTCTGGCTGCCGACCAACTCGCCCGGCTCGACCGTGCGGCGCAGCCTCGGCGCGACGTCCGGCGCGGTCGTCCGGATCTCCGCTCCCGCCCGGACCGGGGCGGCGCCGGAGGCCGGAGAGGTCGCCGCGGACGCGGCCGGCCGTCCGGGCCCGCTCCTCAACGCAGGGGGTGCAATCCAGTGAACGCGGTCTACCTGGCCCAGGATCCGACGCTGGCCGACTTCGGCCGGGACCCCTGGTGGCTGGTCCTCGGCAAGATCGTCTTCGCCTTCGTCTTCGGTCTGCTCGCCACCCTGCTCGGCGTCTGGTTCGAGCGGCGGGTCGTGGGTCGCATGGCCGTGCGGCCCGGCCCCAACCAGGTCGGCCCGTTCGGCCTGCTGCAGACCCTCGCCGACGGCCTGAAGATGGCCTTCAAGGAGGACATCCTGCCGAAGGCGGCCGACAAGGTCGTCTACTTCTTCGCCCCGACCATCTCGGTGATCTGCGCGGTCACCGCGCTGTCGGTGGTGCCGTTCGGTCCGATGGTGAGCATCTTCGGCCACTGGACGCCGCTGCAGGTCACCGACGTGCCGGTGGCGGTGCTGGTGCTGTTGGTCTGCTCGTCGATGGGCATCTACGGCATCGTGCTCGGCGGCTGGGCCTCCGGCTCGACCTACCCGCTGCTCGGCGGCCTGCGCTCCACCGCCCAGATGATCTCGTACGAGGTCGCGATGGGCCTGAGCATCGTGGCGGTCTTCATGACCGCCGGCACGATGTCCACCAGCGGGATCGTCGCCGCCCAGGCGGACGGCACCCGGCTGAGCATCGCGGGCGTCGAGGTCCCGGCCCCCGGCTGGTACGCGATCCTGCTGCTGCCCAGCTTCGTCATCTTCTTCATCGCCACGGTCGGCGAGACCAACCGCGCGCCGTTCGACCTGCCCGAGGCGGAGTCCGAGCTGGTCGCGGGCTTCATGACGGAATACAGCTCGCTGAAGTTCGCGCTCTTCATGCTCAGCGAGTACGTCTCGATGGTCACCATGTCCGCGGTCACCACGACGCTCTTCCTGGGCGGCTGGCGGGCCCCGGCGCCGATCACCACCATCTGGGCCGGCGCGAACTCCGGCTGGTGGCCGATGCTCTGGTTCTTCGCCAAGGTCGTCCTGCTGGTCTTCGTCTTCGTCTGGCTGCGGGGCACGCTGCCCCGGCTGCGCTACGACCAGTTCATGCGCTTCGGCTGGAAGGTGCTGCTCCCGATCAACCTGGCCTGGATCCTGGTCCTGGCCGGCCTGCGCTCGATCGAGGACTGGGACTCGCGCAGCAAGCTGATCGCGGTCGGCATCCCCGCCGGCATCCTGCTGCTCGCCACGCTGCTGTGGCCGAGCCGGAAGCCGCAGCCGAAGCCCACCGTCCAGGAACAGGTCGACAACCGGCCGCACGGGAGCTTCCCGCTGCCCCCGATGGACCTGCAGGTACCACCGAGCCCGCGCACCAGGCGCGTGGTCGCCGAGCGGGAGCCGGCCAACATCGCCGCCGGCTCGGACTCCAGGGAGGTGTGACGTGGGCGCGATCACCGGAACGTTCAAGGGCTTCGGTGTCACCTTCTCGCACATGTTCAAGAAGGTCGTCACCACCGACTACCCGTTCAAGCCGCCGGTGTCGGCGCCGCGCTACCACGGGCGGCACATCCTCAACCGGCACCCGGACGGGCTGGAGAAGTGCATCGGCTGCGAGCTGTGCGCCTGGGCCTGCCCGGCCGACGCGATCTACGTCGAGGGCGGCGACAACACCGACGAGCAGCGCTTCTCGCCGGGTGAGCGGTACGCCAGCATCTACCAGATCAACTACGCCCGCTGCATCTTCTGCGGGCTCTGCATCGAGGCCTGCCCGACCCGCTCGCTGACGATGAGCAACGAGTACGAGCTGGCCCGGGACAGCCGGCAGGATCTGATCTTCACGAAGGAGCAGTTGCTCGCGCCGCTGCTGCCGGGCATGGAGCAGCCGCCGCACCCGATGCGGCTGGGCGACAGCGAGAAGGACTACTACGTGGGGGCGCTGACCAACCCGGGCACCTCGGCCGGCGCGGAGCACTCGGCCAACAACCCGGGCCGGTACCAGGTGGAGGAGCACCCCGGTGTGACCTTCCCCGGCGCCGAGCAGCACGCCCAGCGGGCGGCGGCCGCCAAGGGGGACGGAGCATGACCACGCAGACGGTGCTCGCCGCGGCGGGCGAGGTCTCCAGCGGGGAGCAGGTGACGTTCTGGATCCTGGCCCCGCTGGCGCTGATCGGCGCGATCGGGATGGTCGCGGCGCGCAACGCCGTGCACTCGGCGCTCTGGCTGGTGCTGACCATGCTCTGCCTGGGCGTGTTCTACGTGCTCCAGGCCGGGCCGTTCATCGGCATGGTGCAGATCATCGTCTACACCGGCGCGATCATGATGCTCTTCCTGTTCGTGCTGATGCTGGTGGGCCGGGACGCCTCGGACTCGCTGATCGAGACGCTCCGCGGCCAGCGGGTCGCGGCGGTGGTGCTCGGGCTCGGCTTCGCCGGCCTCGTCGGCGGCGGCCTCTGGCGCGCGCTGGAGGGCACCACGGCCGTCGGCCTGGAGCAGGCCAACGCCGAGGGCAACGTGCAGGGCATCGCCCGGCTGCTCTTCACCAAGTACGTCTTCGCGTTCGAGCTCACCTCGGCGCTGCTCATCACCGCCGCGGTCGGCGCGATGGTGCTGGCGCACATCGAGCGGCGCAAGCAGGACAAGCTGGACCAGCCGACGACCATGCGGGCGCGCTTCGCCCCGGGCAACTACCCGGGCCCGAAGCCCGGCCCGGGCGTCTACGCGACCTCGTCCTCGGTGGCCACCCCGGCCCGCCTGCCCGACGGCCGGCTGACCGAGGTGAGCACCCCCGACATCCTGCCGGTGCGCGAGCTCACCGACCGGGAGACCTCGCTGAAGGGGACCGAGAAATGACGCCCGACTACTACCTGGTGCTGGCCGCGGTGCTGTTCACCATCGGCGCGGCCGGTGTGCTGATCCGGCGCAACGCGATCGTGCTGTTCATGTGCATCGAGCTGATGCTCAACGCGGCCAACCTGATGCTGGTCACCTTCAGCCGGATCAACGGTGACCTCAACGGCCAGATCATGGCGTTCTTCGTGATGGTGGTCGCGGCGGCCGAGGTCGTGGTCGGGCTCGCGATCATCATGGCGATCTTCCGGACCCGGCGCTCCGCGAGCGTCGACGACGCCAACCTGCTGAAGTACTGAGGGGTCCTGCGGTGGGAACGATTCTGACGAACGCCCCGGCTGAGCCGGCGGGCACCGTCGCGTACGCGACGGCGGACGGGCTGCTGGGCAGCGTCTGGCTGCTGGTGGCGATCCCGCTGGTCAGCGCGGCGATCCTGCTGCTGCTCGGCCGGCGGGCGGACCGCTGGGGGCACTGGCTCGGGGTGGCCGCCATCGGCGCCGCGTTCGTGCTGGGCCTGACCTACTTCTTCCAGCTGCGTGGCCTGGAGAACAAGTCGGTCGAGCTGAGCCTGTGGGACTTCATCACGGTCGGCGACCTGCGGGTGGACTTCGGCCTGCTCTTCGACCCGCTGGCCGCCGTCTTCGTGCTGCTGATCACCGGGGTGGGTTTCCTGATCCACCTCTACGCGGTCGAGTACATGGCGCACGACGCGGGGCGCCGGCGGTTCTTCGGGTACTTCAACCTGTTCGTCGCCGCCATGCTCCTGCTGGTGCTCGGCAACAACTACGTGATGCTCTACTTCGGCTGGGAGGGCGTCGGTCTGGCGTCGTACCTGCTGATCTCCTTCTGGTACGAGCGGCCGAGCGCCGCCACGGCCGGCAAGAAGGCGTTCCTGATGAACCGGGTCGGCGACGCCGGCCTGGCGATCGGCATCTTCATCATGTTCGCCACCCTCGGCACCACCCAGTACGACGAGGTCTTCAACGGCGTCGGCTCGCTGACCGCGACCACGGTGCTGGTGCTCGGCCTGCTGCTGCTGCTCGGCGCGACCGGCAAGTCCGGCCAGTTCCCGCTCCAGGCGTGGCTGCCGGACGCGATGGAGGGCCCGACCCCGGTGTCGGCGCTCATCCACGCCGCCACCATGGTCACGGCGGGCGTCTACCTGATCGCCCGCTCCAACCCGATCTTCTCGGCCAACTCCACCCTCCAGCTCGTGGTGGTGAGCGTCGGCGCGCTGACCCTGCTGATCGGCTGCGTCATCGGCGCGGCCAAGGACGACATCAAGCGGGTGCTGGCCTGGTCGACGGTGAGCCAGATCGGCTACATGTTCGTCGGTGTCGGCCTCGGTGGGGGCGCGTACGCGCTGGCCATCATCCACCTGCTGGCGCACGGCTTCTTCAAGGCCAACATGTTCCTCGGCGCCGGCTCGGTCATGCACGGCATGAACGACCAGGTCGACATTCGCCGCTTCGGTGGCCTCTCGAAGCACATGAAGGTCACCTGGCTGACGTTCATGATGGGCTGGCTCGCCATCATCGGCATCCCGCCGCTGTCCGGCTACTTCTCCAAGGAGCCGATCATCGTGGCCGCGTTCGAGCGGGAGGACTGGACCGCCTGGCTCTTCGGCGGCGCGGCCCTGCTCGGCGCCGGGCTGACCGCGTTCTACATGACCCGGCTCTTCGTGCTCACCTTCCACGGCCCGAAGCGCTGGACGGAGGACATCGAGCACCCGCACGAGTCGCCGAAGCTGATGACCGTCCCGCTGGTCCTGCTGGCGATCGGCTCCGTCGGGGCCGGCTACCTGCTCTCCACCTCGGTGCCGGACTGGCTGACCGCCACCGCCGGGCTGGGCGGCCAGGAGGCCGAGCACCACCCGGTGCTCTCGCACGCCGTGGTCACGATCCTGTCGATCCTGGTCACCGTGCTCGGTGCCGGGCTCGCCTGGTTCCTGTTCCGGGGCGGCACGGCCACCGCGCCGCAGCCGGCCGGGGTGCTGGTCACCGCCGCCCGGCGCAACCTCTACACCGACGCGTTCAACGAGGCGGTCTTCGAGAAGCCGGGCATCTTCCTCACCCGGGCGCTGGTCTACCTGGACAACCGGGGCGTCGACGGGCTGGTCAACGGCCTCGCGGCGGGGATCGGTGGCGGCTCGGGCCGGCTCCGGCGGCTCCAGACGGGCTTCGTCCGGTCGTACGCCACCTCGATCCTGGCCGGCGCGCTGCTGGTGGTGGCGGCGTTCCTGGCCGTCGAGGCGGGGTGGCTGGCGTGATCGACCTCTTCCAGGCGGCCGTCGTCGGCGGACCGCGCAGTGACGACGGAGGTAAGGCCGCATAATGTCCGACTTCCCGTTCCTCTCGGTGCTCACCGTGGCGCCGCTGGTCGGTGCCCTGGTGGTGGCCTTCCTGCCGCGCAGCCGGCCGGAACTGGCCAAGCAGGTGGCGCTCGGCTGGTCGCTGCTGGTGCTGGCGCTGTCGGTGGTCATGTGGGTGACCTTCCAGGTCGGTGGTGACCGCTTCCAGTTCCGCGAGTCGTACCCGTGGATCCCGAACTGGGGCGTCAGCTTCACCTTCGCCGCCGACGGCATCGCGCTGGTCATGCTGATGCTGATCGCGGTGCTGGTGCCGCTGGTGATCCTGGCGTCCTGGCACGACGCCGAGTCGTCGAAGCGGTCGGTGCCGGTCTACTTCGCGCTGCTGCTCGTCCTCGAGTGCACGATGATCGGCGTCTTCGCCGCCGCCGACGTCTTCCTGTTCTACGTGTTCTTCGAGGTCATGCTGGTGCCGATGTACTTCCTCATCGGCAGCTACGGCGGCCACCAGCGGCAGTACGCGGCGGTGAAGTTCTTCCTCTACTCGCTCGTCGGCGGCCTGTTCATGCTCGCCGCGGTGATCGGCCTCTGGGTGGTCGGCGGGAAGACCTTCGACTGGCAGGCGCTGTCCCAGGTGGACATCTCCACCGGCACGGAGCGCTGGCTGTTCCTCGGCTTCTTCCTCGCGTTCGCGATCAAGGCGCCGTTCTTCCCGTTCCACACCTGGCTGCCGGACGCCGGTGGCGCGGCCCCGGCCGGCGCGGCGGCGCTGCTCGTCGGCGTGCTCGACAAGGTCGGCACGTTCGGCATCCTGCGCTACTGCCTGCCGCTGTTCCCGGACGCGGCCAAGTGGTTCGCCCCGTGGGCGCTGGCGCTGGGCCTGATCGGCATCATCTACGCCGCGCTGCTGGCGGTGGGCCAGAACGACCTCAAGCGGCTGGTGTCGTACACGTCGATCGCGCACTTCGGCTTCATCGGGGTGGGCATCTTCGCCTTCACCACCCAGGCGGGCACCGGCGCGGTGCTCTACATGCTCAACCACGGCCTCGCCACCGGCCTGCTCTTCCTGGTGGTGGGCATGCTCATCGCCCGGCGCGGCTCGGCGCTGATCAGCGACTTCGGCGGCGCCGGCAAACTGGTGCCGCTCCTGGCCGGGGTGCTCTTCTTCGCCGGTCTGGCCTCGCTCGCGCTGCCCGGCACCGCGCCGTTCGTCTCCGAGTTCCTGGTGCTGATCGGCACGTTCACGGTGAACAAGCCGGTCGCGGTGATCGCTACGCTCGGCATCATCCTGGCCGCCGCGTACGTGCTGTGGATGGTGCAGCGCACCACGCAGGGCACGCTCAATCCGGCGCTGACCGAGGTCGACGGCATGCGGCGGGACCTCAACCTGCGCGAGAAGTTCGTGGTCGCCCCGCTGATCGTGCTGATCGTGCTGCTCGGCTTCTACCCGAAGCCGGTGACCGACGTGATCAACCCGGCCGTGCAGGCGACCATGCAGGACATCGGCAGGACCGACCCCGCCCCGACCTCGGGCGGCACCGTCCAGGAGGCGGCAAAGTGAATGAGCTGAAACTGCCGTCGATCGACTACGCGGCGCTCGCGCCGACCCTGATCATGCTGGGCGCCGCGCTGCTCGGTGTGCTGGTCGAGGCGTTCGTGCCCCGCCGGCTCCGGCACGTGGTGCAGCTCTCGTTGGCCCTGCTGGCGGTGCTCGCCGCGCTGACGATGGTGGTGCTGGCGGCGGACGAGCGGTCGATCACCATCGGCGGGGCGATCGCGGTCGACGGGCCGACGCTCTTCCTCCAGGGCGCGATCCTGGTCCTCGCCGCGATGGCGCTGCTGCTCATCGGCGAGCGCTCGGTGGAGCGGGGCGGGGCGTTCGTCGCCCAGGCCGCGGTCACCGCCGAGTCGGCCGACGACCGGCGGCAGGCCGAGGGCAAGAACGGCCTCACCGAGGTCTACCCGCTGACCACGTTCGCGATCGGCGGCATGCTGATCTTCGTGGCGGCGAACGACCTGCTGACCATGTTCATCGCGCTCGAGGTCTTCTCGCTGCCGCTGTACCTGCTCTGCGCGCTGGCCCGCCGCCGGCGGCTGCTGAGCCAGGAGGCCGCGCTGAAGTACTTCATGCTCGGCGCGTACGCCTCGGCCTTCTTCCTGTTCGGCGTGGCCCTGGTGTACGGCTTCACCGCGGGCGTCCCGGGCCGGCAGGCGGGCGTCGACTTCGCCACCGTCCACGCGGCCGTGGCGGACTCCCCGGCCAGCCCGGTGCTGCTCTTCGCTGGCATGGCGATGCTCGCCATCGGCCTGCTCTTCAAGGCCGCTGCCGCCCCGTTCCACGTCTGGACGCCGGACGTCTACCAGGGCGCGCCGACCCCCATCACCGGCTTCATGGCCGCCTGCACCAAGGTCGCCGCGTTCGGCGCCCTGCTGCGGGTGTTCCACGTCGCCTTCGACGGGGCGCGGTGGCACTTCACCCCGGTCCTCGGCGCGGTGGCGGTGCTGACCATGCTGGTCGGCGCGGTGCTGGCGGTCACCCAGACCGACATCAAGCGGCTGCTGGCGTACTCCTCGATCGCCAACGCCGGCTACCTGCTGGTGGGCGTGCTGGCACCGAGCGCCGACGGGGTCTCGGGGACGATGTTCTACCTGGTCGCGTACGGCTTCTCGGTGCTCGCCGCGTTCGCCGTGGTGACCCTGGTGCGCGACGCCGACGGGGAGGCCACCCACCTGTCCCGCTGGGCCGGGCTGGGGCGGCGTTCGCCGTTCTACGCCGGCGTCTTCACCTTCATCCTGCTCGCCTTCGCCGGCATCCCGCTGACCAGCGGCTTCACGAGCAAGTTCGCGGTCTTCGGGCCCGCGCTCGACGGCGGGCAGGCGTGGCTGGTGATCGCCGGCGTGCTGACCAGCATGGTGCTGGCCTTCCCGTACCTGCGGGTCGTGGTGATGATGTGGCTCTCCGAGCCGGGCGAGTCGACGCCGACCGTCGCCGTGCCGGGCGGGCTGACCTCGGCCGCGCTGATGATCGGCGTGATCGCCACCCTGGTCCTCGGCGTCGCCCCGGCGCCGCTGCTCGACCTGGCCACCGGTGCCGCCGAATTTGTCAGATGACCGACGCTCGGGCCTGGGGGGGCCGGTACGCCACGGCGTGTCGGCCCCCGCGCCGTATCCCCCGTCCCGGGCAGGTCGGAGGGGTGTGGCATGGTTGAAGGCGTGGTGAATCCGGCTGGCGAGCGTTCAAGTGCCATCGGGTCCGGCGGCCGTCGGACCAGGGTGAGCACGAGTCAGTTCGGCGCGCTCGGCCTCTATCTCGCCGATCCCCGCGTCGAGGCGTCCGTGCTGGGCCTGCTGGAGGGTGTCGAGGTCGAGTTGCGGGCCAGTGTGGCCAGTGCCGACCCGTTCGTCACCGAGGCCGCCCGGCACCTCGTGGAGGCCGGCGGCAAGCGGTTCCGGCCGCTGCTGGTGGCGTTGGGCGCGCAGTTCGGCGACCCGACCAGCGCCCAGGTCGTGCCGGCCGCGGTGGTGATGGAGCTCACCCACCTGGCGACGCTCTACCACGACGACGTGATGGACGAGGCCGCCGTGCGCCGGGGGGCGCCCAGCGCCAACTCCCGGTGGACCAACTCGGTCGCCATCCTCGTCGGCGACTACCTCTTCGCCCGCGCCGCCGACATCGCGGCCGACCTGGGGATCGAGGCCGTACGCCTCCAGGCGCGCACCTTCGCCCGGCTGGTGCACGGCCAGATCGCCGAGACCGTCGGCCCCCGCCCCGGCGACGACCCGGTGGCTCACTACCTGGACGTGATCGCGGGGAAGACCGGCTCGCTGATCGCCACCTCGGCCCGCTTCGGCGGCATGTTCGGCGGCGCCGCCCCGGAGCACATCGAGGCGCTGGCCGGCTACGGCGAGACCATCGGGGTGGCGTTCCAGCTCTCCGACGACCTGCTCGACATCGCCTCGGAGTCGGTGGAGTCGGGCAAGACCCCCGGCACCGACCTGCGTGAGGGCGTGCCGACCCTGCCGGTGCTCTACGCGCTCGCCTCGGACGACGCCGACGCCGCCTCGGTGCGGCTGCGGGAGATCCTGGCCACCGGCCCGCTGACCGACGACGACCTGCACGCCGAGGCGCTCGGCCTGCTCCGCGAGAGCCCGGCGCTCAAGCGGGCCCGGGAGACGGTCCGCAGCTACGCCGAGGAGGCCCGGGAGCAGCTCGCGCCGCTCCCGGAGAGCCCGGCCCGCCGCGCCCTGGAATCCCTCTGCGACTACATCGCCGACCGCACGAGCTGACGCCCGTCCCGGGCAGCCCCGGGGCGGGGCGGCCCGGGGCCGCCGGTCAGTCGTGCTCGTAGGACTGGACCTGGATTCCCGCTCGACGGACGATCACGTCGGCGTGGTCGCCGAACGTCTCCAGGAGCACGTCGTCGAAACCACCCTGTTCGAGGGCCTCGGCGAAGGCGTACGCGCGCAGGTAGCGGGCCTCGTCGTGCCCTCGGTACGTGTCCCGCCTCGAGGACGCCCAACCGCCCAGGCTGGGGTGCCGGTCGGCGTACTCGCCCACGCAGAGGTCGTCCGGGTCGGCCTGCGGCCCGTCGGCGGTGGTGCGTACCCACACGTCCTGGACGCCGAAGACGCACGGCTCCCCGTCGTTGAAGTAGGGCGTGAACTGCCGCCAGCCGAACTCCGTGACGGCCTCGTCGTCGAGCAGGGCGCGCAGGAGCGGTCGCAGCTCCTCCAGGGGCCGCTGCGGGACCCGGTGGCCCTGGGTGATCTCACCCTCGACCGGGATGCCGAGGAAACTGACGTGACTCACTGGTCGCCTCCGAGCAGGGTGGAGAGGGGCAGGTCCTTGCGCCGGGCGCCGGACATCCAGGGGCGGATCGGCATCCCGTCGAGGTAGTCGGCGGGGCTGGGCAGCCAGCCCAGGTCCTCCAGCACGTGCCGTTCGGCGATCAGCCGGACCGGGACGCGCTTGCGGCCGACCTGGAGGGTGTCGCCGAAGATCCGCTGGCAGAGGTAGATGCCGGCGGTGTGGTGGTACATCGCGCGGTGCCGGACGTCCCCGATGATCTGTTTGGAGGAGTCGATGAACTCCTCGATCGGCAGGTAGTCCTCCGGGGTGCCGCCCCACTTGCGCGCCGCCGACTGCGCGTGGTGCCACGAATTCATGATCGACAAACTAGCCGTCGGCACCGACAGGATCGGCCCGGCCCGCTCAGTGGCGGGTGAGCAGCCGGCTGCCGGTGAGCATCAGGGCGGCGGCGGCCAGCATGGCCGCCCCGGCGGTGAGCCACATCGCGGGGTAGCCGGCGTGGGCGGCGACCGTCCCGAGGCCCAGCGGGCCGAGGCACCCGCCCGCGTACACCCCGGTCTGGGTGATCGAGGTGGCGGCGGCCGGGGCCTGCGGGTGCAGCCGGACCACCGCGAACGTCATCAGCCCCGGCCACGCCCAGCCCAGGCCGAAGCCGAGCACCACGCCGAGGACCAGCGGTGCCGGGCCGGCGACGGCGAGCAGGCCCAGCCCGGCCGCGCCGACCACGAGCATGCCGGCGATGACGGCCACGTGCCCGGTGGGGCGGCGGTCCGCCAGCCAGCCCGCACAGACCCGCGCGGTGACGCAGACCGCGCTGCCGAGGGTCAGGGTCAGCCCGGCCAGTCCGGGGGTGAGCCCCCGGTCGACGGCGGAGTCCACCACGAAGGTGCCCAGCGCGTTCGCGGCCGCCGCGGCGAGCATCGCGGCGGCCCCGACCACCAGCAGGGCCGCCGTGGCGCGGCCGGCGCGGGCGGGTGCGGCCGTCCGGCCCGGGCGGGGCTCCCGCGCGGGTACGGCGGGCAGCGCCGCCAGGGCCGCCCCGGCGGCCACCACGAACGCCCACCGCCAGCCGGCGGTCAGCGCGACCGTCGGCACCGCCGCGCCGGCCAGCAGGGTGGAGACGGGGATGGCGGCCTGCTTCACCCCGAATGACAGCCCCTGCCGCCGCGCCGGCACGTGCCGGGCCAGCGCGGCGTTGCTGGCGAGCTGGCCGAGGGCGTTGGCGGCGGCGCTGAGCGCCAGCAACCCCACCAGCACGGCGTACGACCGGGCGAGGGCGGCGACGGCGAGCATCGCCCCGGCGGAGAGCAGGATGGCGCAGCGGGCCACCACGGCCGGCCCGTACCGGTCGACGAGCCTCCCGGAGGGCACCGACGCCAGCGCGCCGACCCCGAAGTAGACGGAGACGGCCAGGCCCAGCCCGGCGGGGGAGAAGCCGAGGTCGTCGCCCAGCTGCACGGCGAGCCCGCCGACCAGGAAGACCGGCAGCACGGAGGCGATGGTGACGGCGACGGCACCGGCGGCGGCCCGGGCGGGGCGGGGCGGCGCGGCGTCCGGGGCGGGGTGGAGCGCGGGGCGGGTCATGGTGCGGCAAACCTACGCGAGGTCGCCTCGGGTCACGCATAGTGCCGATGCGGGTACGCGCTGTCCGCCACGATCTGGCATCCTCCACCCGAACAGGCATTTCGCACCGGGCCTGTATTTCATATGGTGTAAGTCCCCGGCGGCGGAGGTGGTTGTGCGCGACCCCTTGGCGGAACCTTCGGATCTCATCCGGAGCGTGTCCCGCGCGCTACGAGTGCTCGAGTCGGTCGGTCGCGCCCCGAAGGGGCTGACCGTCAAGCAGATCGCCCGGCGGTGTGAGCTGACCGTGGCGACGACCTACCACCTGGTCCGCACCCTGGCCTACGAGGGCTACGTGATCCGGCGCGAGGACGGCACGTACATCGTGGGCCTGGAGGTGGCCGACCGTTACCGCGAGCTGGTGACGGCGTTCCGGGGGCCGCCGGCGGTCGGAGAGAGCCTGCGCCGGGCCGCCGTGGACACGGGCTACAGCCACTACCTGGGCCGGTTCGTGGGCGGTCAGGTGGCCGTCACGGCCGTCGCCGAGGGCCCCCGCTCGCCCTACCTGGAGGACCTGGTGCCCGGGTTCGACGAGGGGGCGCACGCGACCGCCCTGGGCAAGGCCCTGCTCGCCACGCTGACCGCCGAGCAGCGCTTCCGCTACCTGCGCGAGTACGGCATGCGCCCGTTCACCTCCGCCACCCTGACCAGCACGGAGGCGTTCGAGGCCGACCTGGCCGCCGGCGACCGGCGCGGCATGCAGCTGGAGCTGGGGCAGTTCCGGCAGGGGGTGGCGTGCGCCGCGGTGCTGGTCAGCCCCGACAAGGACATGGAGCGCCGGGTGGTGCTGGCCTGTGCCCTGCCGGCCAGCGAGATGATGACCTCCGCCCGGGTGGTCCGGGCGAAGCTGCTCACCGCCGCCCGGGCCATCGCCGACGGCCTGGCGTCGGAGAGCTGACCCGGCCGACGGGCACCGCCGCACCGGCCGTGCCCGGCCCGGTTCCGCCGCGTCGGCCATGCCCGGCCCGGCTCCGCCGACCCGACCCGGCCCGGCTCCGCCGCGACGGGCGCGCCGTGCCCGGAAACGGCCGAGGGCCCTCACCCCGGCTGGGAGAGGGCCCTCGGTGGCGGTCCAGCGCCGGACCGCCCGAGGAGGAGTCAGCTGCCGACCGGCCCGCCGTCGAGACGCCAGGTCACCACCACGCCGGGCTTGGCGTAGTCGCCGTCCGGCCAGTTCGAGGCCGGCTTCTCGACCGACGCGCCGCTGATCTCACCCGGGTGCTGTACGGCAACGAAGACCGAGCGGTTGTCCCCTGTGATGAACGGGCCGCAGGCCTCCGCGCCCACCGGTACGGTCAGGAACTGCTTCAGGTGGCCCCGCTCCGGTCCCTCGACGGCGGTCGCGAAGAGGCCGTCGTTGCTGCCCAGCGCGTTGCCGTCGGTGGAGATCCAGAGGTTCCCGGTGGCGTCGAACGCCACGTTGTCCGGGCAGGAGATCGGGGAGACCGCCGCCTTGTCGTACCCGCCGAAGTACGTCGACGGGTCGGCCGGGTCGCCGCAGACGATCGGCAGCGACCAGGCGAACGTCTCGGCGGAGTTGTCGCCACGGTCCTCGACCAGCTCCAGCACCTGACCGTGCTTGTTCAGGTTGCGCGGGTTGGCCTCGTCGGCGGCCGGCTTGCCGGCCTTGCCCCGGTCGGTGTTGTTGGTCAGCGCCACGTACACCTTGCCGGTGAGCAGGCTCGGCTCGACGTCCTCCGGGCGGTCCATCTTGGTCGCCCCGACCTTGTCGCCGGCGAGCCGGGTGAAGGTCAGCACGTCGGCGGCGGTCATCCCGTCGACGTACGAGCGGTTGCCGCTGACCAGCTTGATCCAGCGGCCCCGGCCGTTGAACGCGCCGTCGGCGGGGAGCTTGCCGGAACCGTCGATCTCGCCGGCGCTGGTCTGCTCCAGCTGGGCGACGTAGAGGGTGCCCGACTCCAGCAGGGTCAGGTTGTGCCTGCGGGCGACCCAGGAGTTGCCCTTCATGAACTTCTTGTCGGAGACGAACTTGTAGAGGTAGTCGAACCGCTCGTCGTCGCCCATGTACGCGACCACGTGCCCGCTGGCGGCGACGATGACGTTCGCGCCCTCGTGCTTGAACCGGCCCAGCGCGGTGTGCTTGCGCGGGCGGCTCTCCGGGTCGAACGGGTCGATCTCCACGATCCAGCCGTGCCGGTTGGCCTCGTTCGGGTGCTTGGCCAGGTCGAACCGCTCGTCGGCGCGCTCCCACTTGCGGCTGCCGCTCGGGTAGCGGGCGGTGGTGGTGATGCCGTAGCGGGCCAGCTTCGGCTTGTCCGCCTCCGGCGCGCCGTCGCCGCCGACGAAGTACTGGTTGAAGTTCTCCTCGCCGGAGAGCACCGTGCCCCACGGGGTCACCCCGCCGGCGCAGTTGTTGAGGGTGCCGACGACCGTGCGGCCCTTCGGGTCGGCGGCGGTCCTCAGGGCGGCCGAACCGGCGGCCGGCCCGGTCAGCTCGAACTTCGTGGCCAGCGCCGTGATCCGCCGGTTGTACGGCCGGCGGCCCTTGGCGACCGGCAGCCACTGCCCGGTGCCCTCGACCCGCTCCAGCTCCACCACGGACATGCCGTGCGCGGCCATCGCGACCCGGAGCTGCTCCACGGTCAGCGCGTCCTGGCTCTTGAAGCCGGGGAACATCAGGTCCTCGTTGGTGTACTCGTGGTTGACCACGAGCAGCGCCCGCTGCCCGCGCCCGTCCAGCGGCAGCACCCCGACGAAGTCGTTGTTGTAGCCGAACTGCTTGGCCTGCGCGGCGGCGGTCTGGCCGTGCAGGTCGAACTCGGGCGCGCCCGGGACGACCGGGTCGCCCCAGCGGATGACGACGGCGTGGTCGTACCCGTTGGGGACGACGAAGGTGTCCAGGGTGTTCGGCGGGACCGGCTTGAAGGTCAGCGCGCCGCTGCCGACGCCGCCGGAGGGGCGGCCGAAGCCGGCGCCCTCGGGCACCACGGGGGCAGCCGCGGCGGGGGCGGCCGTGGCGGGGGCGGCGCCGGCCAGCGCGCCGGCCGCCGCGCCGCCGAAGCCGAGGACCAGCGCGCCGACCGCGCCGGCCCGGACCACGCCGCGCCGGGAGACCTCCGCGCCCACCACGTCGCCGAAGTACGCGTTGTCGGAGGTGTTCGGCACCGGGTGGTCGCAGGCGTTGCCGCACCGGTACAGACAGGTCATGGCGTCGCGGCTGCCGTGGCGGGTGGCGCCCAGCAACGGGAGCAGCCGGGGACGGTCGCTCATGGAAGGAGCCTCCTGGAGGGGGGTCGGTGCACGCCGGACAGCCGCTGGCGTGCGTACCCGCCGGACGGTAGGAGGACCCGGTGAGCGGGCGTCGGCGGCGGCGTGAACCGGGCGTGAACACCTCCGCCGGGACTGCCACGATGACCTGCGGCTGAACCGATCCGGGTGACGGCGCGTATTCCCGTGCGAACGCCACTGTCGGAGTCGCGCCGAGAGCGAGGAGACCGCCATCAGCGACCACGACGCCCAACTGCTCCGCGCGCTGCACGACGAGCACGCGGAGGCGCTCTACGCGCACGCCCTGCGCCTCGTCAACGGTGACCGGCAGCGGGCCGAGGACCTGGTGCAGGAGACGCTGCTGCGGGCCTGGCGGCACCCGGAGTCGCTCGACCCGGAGCGCGGCTCGGTCCGGGCGTGGCTCTTCACCACCGCCCGCAACCTGGCCATCGACGCCTGGCGGCGCCGCTCCACCCGGGTCGGCGAGGTCTTCACCGACGAGCTGCCCGAACCCCCGGAGACGGTGGACGAGGCGGAACGCGCGGTGGAGGCGTGGACCGTCGCCGAGGCGCTGAACCGGCTCAGCCCCACCCACCGGGAGGTGCTGGTGGAGTGCTTCTACCAGGGGCGGTCGGTGGCCGAGGCGGCCTCCCGGCTGGGCGTGCCGCCGGGCACCGTGAAGTCCCGGACGCACTACGCCCTGCGCTCACTACGGTTGGTCCTTGCCGAGATGGGGGTGACCGCATGACCCGGTGCGACTTCGCGCACGACGACGGCGCGTACGTGCTGGGTGCGTTGGCCCCCGCCGAACGGGCGGCCTACGAGCGGCACCTCGCCGGCTGTGCCGCGTGCCGCGAGGCGGTCGCCGAGATCGCCGTTCTGCCCGGCCTGCTGGGCCGGCTCGATCCGGCCGGGCTGGAGCAGTTCCTGCCGTCGCCGGAGAACCCCCGGGTGTCCGAGCTGCTCACCGCCGCAGGCGACCGCCGGCGCCGCGAGCGGTCGGCCGCCCGCCGCCGGTACGCCCTCACCGCCCTCGCCGCCGCCGCGCTGGCCCTGGTCGTCGGCGTCGGCACCGCCGTGGTGCTGCCCCGCGAGGCGGCCACCCCGCCGCCCAGCGACGTGCGGATGGTCACCATGCAGCCGGTGGCCGGCACCGTGCCGGTGCACGCCGAGATCGCCCTGACCAGCACCGGCTGGGGCACCGAGGTGCGGATGCGCTGCGGGTACGTCGCCAGGACGGGCTACGCCAAGGCGTACACCTTCCGGCTGGTGGCGCACGGCCCGGACGGCGCGACGGAGCAGGTCGGCTCCTGGCTCGCCGCCCCCGGCGACGACCTGCGGATCACCGGCGCGACCCGCTTCACCGACGCCGAACTGGTCCGGCTGGAGCTGCTCCGCGCCGACGGCACCCCCGTCCTCGCCTACGACGTCCGCTGACCCGCCCCGCGCCCCGCCCCCGCGCCGTCGATCTTGCACTTTGTGCCCAATAGATGCGAGGCATGTCCCTTGTGCCGGGGCAGGAAGTACAAGATCGCGAGGGGTGAGGGGCGGGGGTGGGGTCAGCGGGTCGTGGCGGGGGTGGGGGCGGTGTGGCGGGCGGCGACGGTGGCGGCGCGGGTGCGGCGGGAGTGGCGGAGGGCGTCGACGGTGAAGACGATCAGCGCGGCCCAGACCAGGGCGAAGCCGGCCAGCCGGGCCGGCGGCATCGGCTCGTGGAAGATCAGCACGCCGCAGCCGAGCTGGAGGATCGGGGCGAGGTACTGGAGCATGCCGAGGCCGGTGAGCGGGAGCCGGTTCGCCGCCCCGGCGAAGAGCAGCAGCGGGATCGCGGTCGCCGCGCCGGCCGCCACCAGCAGCACGGTGTGCCCGACCGAGACGTGCCCGAAGGTGGCGTCGCCGCCGGCGGTGAGCCAGCCCAGGTACGCCAGCGCGGGCAGCGCCAGCACCGCCGACTCGACGAAGAGCCCTTCCGCGGCGGGCAGCCCGAGTCGCTTCTTGACCAGGCCGTAGCCGGCGAAGCTGAGCGCCAGGACCAGCGCCAGGTAGGGCGGCCGGCCGTAGTCGACGGTCAGCACCGCCACGGCCAGCCCGCCGATGCTGAGCGCCAGCCACTGCGCGGGACGCAGCCGCTCGCGCAGCACGGTGACGCCCAGCAGCACCACCACCAGCGGGTTGATGAAGTAGCCGAGGGCGGTCTCCACCACCCGGTCCGAGTTGACGCCGTAGATGTAGGTGCCCCAGTTGACCGCGATCAGCGCGGCGGCCGCGGCGACGCCGGCCAGCGCGCGGGGTCGGCGCAGCAGCGTCCGCAGGAAGCCGACGTTGCGCATCGCGGCCAGCAGCAGGGCGACGAACGCCACCGACCAGACGATCCGGTGGGCCAGGATCTCCATCGGCCCGGCCGGGCGCAGCAGCTTCATGTAGAGCGGGAAGAAGCCCCAGAGCAGGTACGCGCCGAAACCGTAGAGGTAGCCGAGGCGAAGTGGCGTCACGCCTCCACCGTAAGGGGCGGCTGGCCGCCTGGTTCCTTGCCGGTGGCCGGTCCCATCGGCTGGTCCCGCTGGTCGAGCTGCATCCAGCGGTGCGGATCGGCCACCGGGGCGAAGCCCACCTTCGCGTACACCTCGTGGGCGTCGAAGGTGGCCAGCAGGATCCGGCGTACGCCCAGGCCGGCGAGGTGGTCGCGGACCGCGCCGGCCAACCAGGTGCCCAGCCCCCGGCCGCGCTCGCCCGGGTCGACGTAGACGTCGCAGAGCCAGGCGAAGGTGGCCCCGTCGGTGACCGCGCGGGCGACGGCGACCTGCCGCCCGTCGCCGGGGCGGTAGACGCCGAACGCCACCGACCCGGCGAACGCGCGCGCCACCGTCTCCCGGTCCCGCCCGATCGCCCAGTACGCGTCGGTGGAGAGCCAGTGGTGCACGCGGTCCAGGTCGATCCGGTCCGGGTCGGTGCTCAGCAGGTAGCCGTCGTGGCGGGTCAGGGTGGTCACCCTGGTGACACTAGCCCGGCGACTCGGCCCGCTGAGCGGCCAGTTCCCGGCATCTGGCCGGCCGCCCCGCGGCGGTGCGGCTCAGTCCCGATCGAGGACGGCGCCGAGGATCCAGGTGACGATCCCGACGAAGAGCGCGCCGAGCACTGCCTCCGGCCAGAAGCTGTCGACGTGGAAGGGCAGCCCGGCCTGGTCGGCGATCCAGCTCGTGAGCAGGAACAGCAGCCCGTTGACCACCAACGCGATCAGCCCGAGGGTCAGCAGGTAGAAGCCGCAACCGACGGTCTTGATGACCGGCTGGAGCACCGCGTTGACCACGCCGAAGATCGCCGCGACGAGGACGAGCGTGGTGACCGCGTCGGTGGCGGACTCCGATTCCAGCGTGATGCCCGGGATGAGCAGCGTGGCCAGCCAGAAGGCCAGTGCCGTGCTGGCCAGCCGGATCAGCAGCCCCTTGAGGAATCCCATGGCGGGGATCGTGCCACGGACGCGCCACGCGCGGAACCCACGAGATCGCCGGACCGCCTCGGGAAGCCGGATCCGCGGCCGGCCGCCGGGCGAGCGGCGCGCCGGGTCAGCGGCGAGCGGCGCGCCGGTCAGCGGCGGGAGGGGCGGCCGATGAGCTGTGACTCGATCGGGGTGGGCGAGAGCAGCGCCCAGCGCAGCGCGCGCCGGTTGACCACCGCGACCATGTCGTCCCGGATCCGGGTCAGCCACTCCGCCGACCCGCCGAGGCCCAACGCGGCGCCGGCCAGGGCCGCCTCGGCCGGGTTGAGCGGTTGCAGCACGGCCAGGTCGGCCCGGCCCAGCGCGTCGGCGTCGGCCGGGGTCAGCTCGTCGCGGACCAGCAGCGTGGCCCGCCACGCGGGGCCCGGTTCCGGGTCGGCCGGCGTGGGGCCGGCGTCGACGACCACCAGCAGCGGGCACAGCGGCGAGCCCGGTCCGCCGCCCACCGGCCGGCCCGGCGGAACCAGTGGGATCATCGCGCCCGGCGTGCCGACGCCCCGCACGAACGGCTCCCAGCTGCGGGGGCGCGCCGTCTGCACCACCACCCGGGCGCCGAGCGCCATGGCCCGCAGCGCGACGAGCTGCGCCGCGCGTACCCCGCCGACGAGCATCACCCGGGTGCTCTCCGGCCGGAACAGTCGGACGGTCACCGCGCCGCCGTGCCGGTTCGTGCCGACCATCAGCCCCGCCTCGCCGACGGTCAGCTCCAACGCGTCGGGCGCCGGCCCCGGCCCCGGCGCCCCCGCCACCGCGAGCGGCAGCGTGGCGGCCAGCCCGTCGAGCTGCGCGCCGTCGAGCCGGTGCACCTCGCCGCCCGCCTCGGCCACCAGCCGGCGCAGCGCCTGGGCCGCGACCGAGAGCTCCGCCGGGGTGGCGGCGGCCAGCCGTACGGCCACCTCGGTCGGCGCCGACGCGGGGTCGGCGCCGGCCCACGGCCCGGCGCAGAGCGACACCGTGGTCGCCGTCGCGGGCAGCGCGAGCAGCCGGGGCACCAGCCGCCGGCCGGCGTCGGTGCGCGCGTCGGGCCAGCGGCGCAGCCGGAACGTGGTCTGGAGCAGGTCACCCGCCCGCACCGTCTGCCAGGACTCCCGCGCCGGATGGTCGTCGTGGTGGGCCGACTCCGCCAGCACGCGCAGCGTCGCGTGCTCGCCGAGCGGGCGGGCGGTGACCGTCCCGAGCCGGCGCACGATCCGGCGTACGGCGCCGGAGAGCGCCCGCCGCAGCTCCTCGCCGGTCCAGCCCTCGGCGCGGAGCACCCGCACGGCGAGGACGGCCTGTTCCAGGCCGGCGAGCCGCCCGTCGGTGAGCTGCCGGTAGGACGTGGCGACCGTGCCGCCGCCCGCCCCGACCGTCGGCGCCGGCGCGCCCGTCAGCAGGAGCTGGAGCCGGACCGGCGGCCCGTCCGGCGCGGCCGCCGACAGCAGGGACGCCGGGAGCGGCAGCGCGCGGGGACCGTCGCCGAGCAGGTCGGCCGGGTCGCCGACCTCCACCAGGGCCACCATGCCGGCGGCGTCGTCGAGCACGGCCGCCGGCGTGCCGGCCAGCTCGGCGGGGCGGACCACCGCGCCCGGGTCGACCAGGTCCAGCAGGGCCGCCGGGCCCGCGGCCGGCGGCAGGGCGCGGCGGCGGGTCGCATAGCCCAGGCCGGTGGCGAGCCACTCGAAGAGCCAGCGCCCTCGCAGCCGCACCCACGCCAGGGGCAGCAGCGTCGCGGCCAGCGCCACGGCGGCCAGCGCCGCGAGCACGCCCCGGCCGGCGGCCGCGACCAGGGCGGCCACCGCGATCTGCGCGGCGACGACCTGACCGGCCCGGACGCCGACGGTCCGCCGCCGGGCGGCCGGAATCCACTGTGGCGGCAGGACGGCGCGGGGCCCCGACGCCCCCGGTGCGGGACGGGCCGGTGCGGGTGGGGCGGGGGCGGGGACGGCGGCGGCCGGCTGCGCGGCCGGCCGGACCGGGCCCGTGCTGGTGGTCACCGTCACCGTGCCTCCTCGACCGGTCACTCGCCGCGACATCGACGCCGCCCATCGTAAGGGCCTGCTCCGGGGAGCGGGAGCGCGGTTGTCCACAGGGGATGGCGACGGGGTAGCAGAACCGCGACGTGACGGCTACCGTCAGCGACGAGTTCCGCTGACCCCGCGCCCGCCGCGCTCGACGCCCGGGCGGCGCGAGCGGGGCGCCCGAGTGAGCGGGCGCGCCGACGGCCAGCCACGACCGATGAGACGAGGTGACGTCCCGGGTGTCCCAGACCCAGGCAGAAGCAGCGGTGATGCAGCAGACCGCCGCGAAGTTCGAGCAGGTGGACCAGTCCCTGCAATCCATGCTGAGCAGCCTGATGGCCCAGCTGGAGGTGTTGCAGCAGGCCTGGCGCGGCGCCGGCGGGCGCTCGTTCGAGCAGGTCAAGCAGCAGTGGGCACAGGACCAGGCGACGCTGCAGCGGGCGCTGCGGGAGACCGCCGGCGCCATCCGCACGGCCGGTCAGCAGTACGACGTCTCGGACAGCGAGGCCGCCAGCCGCGTGTCCACCACCAACCGCGGCGGCATCCAGCTGCCGCTCTGACCCGGTCTTCGGGGGAGGAGACATCCGATGGACCACGGTGTGCTGGTCGTCAACTTCGCCGCGTTGCAGCAGGCCAGCGCGGACATCCAACGGGCGCTGAACACGCTCGACTCGCAGCTCGGGCAGCTCGAACGCGACGCCGCCCCGCTCGTGGCGAGCTGGTCCGGCGAGGCCCGACAGGCGTACGAGCAGCGGCAGGGCCGCTGGCGCTCCGCATCGCAGGACCTGCAGGCCATGCTGCGTGACATCAAGCTCGCGGTCGACGACTCCGCGGCCGACTATCTCGACACGGAGAAGAAGAACGTCGGCCTGTTCCAGTGAGCCACGCCCGGTGGTGGCGCCGACCCTGACCCGGTCGGCGCCACCACCGTCGTTCCCGCTCGTGGCTGGGCGACCGGGGGGAGAGCCCGCGCGCGGCACCGTCGGCTTGCCCGGCGTCGGCGGGAGCTGGGCCCCGCGGCAGCCCGCCGTCAGGCCGGACCGGCGGGCTGCCAGCGGCGGCGGGCGCCGCGCGGCACGACCAGCGCCAGCAGCCCCGCCACCGCGACCGCCGCTCCGCTGACCCCGGCCACCAGCAGCGCCCGGTCCCGGGCCGTCGCCCGGCGGGCCTGCTGCGCCACCAGCGCCGGATCGTCCCGGTCGTCGGCGAGCGCGGTGGCCGGGCGCGGTCGCTCCGGTGCCCCACTGCCGGTCTCGGTGACCGCCCGGTACGGGTTCAGCACCCCCGCGCCGTACCCGCCGCCCTCGCCGCCACCCGGCGCCGGATCGGCGCTCGCCATGATCCGCTGCGCCACCTGCGCCGCGCTCAGCTCCGGCCGGTACTGCCGCAGCAACGCGGCCGTGGCCGCCACGAAGGGTGCCGCGTAGCTGGTCCCCTCGGCCCGGTGGTGCCCCTGGCCGGGGGCGGCCATCAGCACGTCGCTGCCCGGGGCGACCAGGTCGACGTATTCGCCGGTCTGGGAGAACGGGGAGCGGGCCCCGTCCGCCCCGATCGCACCCACCCCGAGCACCCCGTCGTACGCGGCCGGGTAGGGCCGGGGGTCGCCGCTGTCGTGCAGGTTTCCGGCGGCGGCCACCACGACCACGTCCCGCTCGACCGCGTAGCCGACCGCGGCCCGCACCGCGGGGTTGTCCGCGTACAGCACGACGGAGAGGTTGAGCACGTCGGCGTCGTGGTCGACCGCCCAGCGGATGGCCCGGGCGAAGTCCTCGGCGCTGACCGTGCGCCCCGACTCCCGCCCCTCGACGACCTGCTGCTCGCTGACCCGTACCGGCAGGATCCGGGCGCCCGGGGCGAGCCCGTGGAACGCCACCCCGTCGCGGGGGGCGGCGGCGATGATGCTCGCCACGCCGGTGCCGTGACCGGCGCAGTCCCGGCCGCCGTCGCCGCCCGGGTCGAGCAGGTCGGTGCCGTCGAGGACCCGCCCGGCCAGCTGCGGGTGGCGGCGGTCCACCCCGGAGTCGACGACCGCCACCGTCACCCCGGCCCCGGTGGCCAACGGCGCGAGCCGCTCCGGGGCGTACCGCTGGTGGGGCCAGGGCGGCGCGGACACCGGCCGGACCGGGGCGAGCGGGGACGGGCAGCCGGGGGCCGCCCGCGCGGTGAGCGCGGCGGGCCCGGAACGGCCGACGGTGACCGGTTCCGTGGCGGCCCGGGCCGGCCGGGCGGCAGCGGCCGGGGCGGCGGCCAGCAGCGCCGTCGTCAGGGCTGCCAGGAGCGGGCGCGCGGGGGACCGGGACATCGACCGCCTCCGTATCGTGTCGACTCCGGGACGGGATGTTAGCGCCTCCGGCGCGACGGTGCGGACCGCCGCCGGCCAGCCATTGTGATCTTGTTTCTACCTTGTAGGTTGTACGCGATGCCTATGGCCTGTTCGCGGGAGGAGGGGTGGCCGTGACCGACTGGGAGCCGGCCACCGACGCCGAAGCGGCGATGCGCGACGCGTTGCGCGCCAACGACCAGCAGCTCTACTTCCGCGTCCTGGCCCAGACCGAGCTGCTGCTGCCGGTCTCGGCCGAGGCGCTCGCCGGGAAGGCGCCGCTGGGCTGGGGCACCTGGACGACCGGCGGTCGTACCCACGTGCTGGCGTTCACCTCCGCCGCGGCCATGCGGGCCTGCCTCGGGGAGAACGCGGGCTCCGGTCGCCGCACCTCGTACGCCGACCTGGCTGCCGGCTGGCCCAACCACGAGTGGTGGCTGGCGGTGAACCCCGGCCTGCCCGTCGAGGGCTACCTGCCGGCCTGGTTCGTCTCCCAGCTCTCCCGCGGCGACGTCCGGCTGCCCGGCCGCACCCTGGGTGCGCGGGCCCGCCTGGAACGGGCGGAGACGGTCGCCCGGGTGCGGGCCCAGGCCACCGGTCGCGACCCGGCCGACGGGCCGGAGCCCCGGCCGACCACCGGCAGCACGGGGCGGGCCGCCCTGGCGGGTACCGCCCCGGCCAACGGCGCCCCGGCCGCCCGGCCCGAGCCCCCGGCGGCGTCGACGGCCGGCCGGGTGCCGGCGCCCGCCCGCCCCGGGCCGCCGGAGCCGCCCCGCGCCGCCGTCCCGCCCGCGTACCCGTCGAACCGGCCGGGCCCGCAGCAGGGTGACCCGGCGGCCGGCGACGCCGTGGTGGCTGCCGACCGGCCGGCGCCGTCCCGGTTCGTGCCGCTCGGCGACCGCGCGGAGGGCCGGCCGGTCCCGCCCCCCGCGCCGTCCTCGCCGACGAACGGTCGTCCCGCCGGCGAGACCCCGGAGCGGCCCAACCACCGGTCCTTCTTCGAGCCGGCGTCCGGCCGCGCGTCCGCCCAGCGGCAGGAGGCGCTGCGCTCCGGCGAGCGGGCCGTCCCGCCGTCCCGCCTCGCGCGCGGCGGCCAGCCGTTCCCCCGGCGTCGGCCGCTCGCCGAGCCGGTGCCCGAGGGCCCGACCCACCCGATCCCGATCGCCCCGGCCGACGGGGAGCCGACCCGGGCCTTCGCCGTGCCGGGCGGGGAGAGCACCCAGGTGCTGCCGCCGCGCCGGGCGGACCCGTCCGCCGAGGACGTCACCCGCGACCTTCGCGTTTCCGCCCCCGACCCCACACCGGCGTACGCCGCCCGCCGGCCGGACCCCGACGGTGACGTGACGCAGGCCCTGCCGCGCCCCCGGCCCACGCCGGAGCCCGGCGCGGAGCAGGAGCCGGCCTCGGCCGCCGAGCCGGTCTCCGGGCCGCCCGCGCCCCGGCGCGGGTTCACGCCGATCGTCATCGAGGGCACGGTCATCGAGTCGCGGGACCTCACGAGGCCGCCCGACGATGCCCCTGCGGAACCCGTGTCGCTGTTCGAGCCGGTGCGGCGGCCCGACCGGCCCGCCCCGACCGCCCCCGCCGCCACGGCACCGGCCGGCCCGACCGCCACGGCAGCCGGTGCGGTCGGCCCCGCCGACCCCGTTGCCACCGGACCCGGCGCGGTCGACGCACCCGCTTCGGTGGAGACAGCCGCACCGGTGGAGACCGCGCCCGGTCTGTTCGACACCCCGTCCCGGCCGCCCGCCGCCGCGCCGGGCCCGCTCGACACCGCGCCCGCGCCGCCCGACACCGCGCCCGGGCCGCCCGACACCGTGCCCGCGCCGCCCGACACCGCGCCCGGGCCGGCGGCGGCCCGCGTCGAGCCCGTGCCGGTCGACTTCCAGCCGGCCAACGAGGTCGAGGAGAACCTGCTCGACGCCGCCGGGAGCGGCAGCACCGACACGTTCCTGTCCACGCTGCTGCTGGCCCGCGTGCTGCTGCCGGTGGCCGCCGACTCCGCGCCGGGCAGCCGGCCCGGCGAGCCCGGCTTCGTCTGGCGTACGGAGGAGCTGGACGGCGACACGTTCGTGGTGGTGCACACCTCGCCGGAGCGGCTCGCGGAGTGCGCCGACGCGGCGGCCGAGACCATCGAGGTCAAGTTCGTCCAGCTGATCCGGCGGTGGCCGGACGCCTCCTGGTCGTTCGCGGTCAACCCGGGCAGCCCGGTCGGGGCGAAGCTGCCCGGCGAGCAGATCCTCGCGCTGGCCAACTGGGCGGCGGAGGTGGGGCTCGGCGACGACGCCGGGACCGAGGGCGAGGCGGCGGCCCCCGTCGAGGAGCCGGTCAACCGCCCCCGCTACGCGGCACCCGACCCGGCCCGGCCGATCGTGATGCAGAAGGCGGTCGCCCCCAGCCAGCTCGCGTACTACCTGGAGCGGGGCTACGACCGGGTCTCCGGTTTCGTGCACCGGGCCAACGAGCTGGCCCACCTGAACACCCCGGCGCAGCTGCACGACGCGCTCGGCCTCGGTCACCCCGACTCGCCGTTCGCGCGGGACGCCGAGGAGATCTACGTGCTGCGCTGGCCGGCGCACCGACCCAGCCTCTACCGGATCCCGTACGGCGGGCAGAGCGAGGCCGCCATGCGGGCCATGGAGGGCTGGGTCATCGAGCGCCCGCCGTTCCGGGGCAACGGCTTCGCCCCGGGCGAGGGCAGCGACGTGGTGGCGGAGTTCAAGGTGGACAGCGCCCGGCTGCCGCACGGCGCGCAGCTCTGGCGGATCGGCGCGGACGGCACGGAGCGGGTGGTCGCCATCCTCGACACCGACGCGTTGCTGTGGCGACAGGTCGGTGCGCAGTGATCCGGGACGGCTACGTGGCCCGCTGGCGCGGCCGGGAGTACCAGGCGAGCCCGGACGGCGACGACGTCCGGCTCTACCAGCCCGAGTCGGGTGAGGGCTTCGAGGAGGTACGCCCCGGCCGGTACGTGCGGGTGGTCCCGGCCACCGAGGTCGACGACCTGGCGTACGTGCGGACGACCTGCACCTGGCAGGGGCAGCCGTTCATCGTCCTCGGCGAGCACGACGGCTGGCTGCGGGTGGAGTACACCGGCGGGCGCTGGCCCGTCGCGCGGGCGATGGGGCTGGAGGTCTTCGACTTCGGCGTCTACCAGGGCTGGGCGCCCGCCGCCGAGGTCGCCGACCTGCGCGAGCAGCGGGTCTGAGGCCCGCGCGGGCAGCGGGTCGGAGCCGCGCGCGGCAGCGGGTCGGAGTCAGGACTTCGCCCAGCGCAGGATCTCGCCGAGCACCACCTCGCGGGCCTCCATGTGCGGGAAGTGCCCCACGCCGTCCAGGAGCCGCCACTCGTAGGGCGCCACCACGTACCGGCCGGAGCCCTGGGCGGTGCGCGGCAGGGACGCCTGGTCGAGCGCGCCGTGGAGTTGGAGCGTCGGGGTGATCAGCGGCTTCTGCATCAGCCGGACGAAGCGGTAGCCGTGCAGGCGGAGCACCGAGCGGAACGCCCAGCGGTAGCCCTCCAGCGCGCAGAACGCCGCCTGCGGGATCCGCATCGCCTCCCGGCACCGCCGGGCGTACGCCTCGAAGTCCGGCCCGTGGACCCAGCGCGGCCCGCCCCAGCGGCGCAGCATCTCCTCCACCGCCGCCGCGTCGTCCCGGGTGAGCACGTGTTCGTAGCGGGGCAGCTGGAACTTCAGGGTGGGCGTGGAGGCGGCGAACTGCCCGCGCGGGTCGGCGAAGATGGCGGCCCGGAGCCGGAGCGGGTGCGGGGCGCCGAGCACCACCAGCCGGCGGACCAGCGACGGGTGGAACGACGCCACGGTCCACCCGATCATGCCGCCGATGCCGGTGCCCACCACGGTCGCGGAGCGCTCGCCGAGGGCCCGGATCAGCCCGGCGATGTCGGCGGCCAGCGTGTAGCCGTCGTACCCCCGGGGCGGCTTGTCGCTGGCGCCGTAGCCGCGCAGGTCGACAGCGACGGCGCGGAACCCGGCGTCGGCGACCGCCGGCAGCATCTCGTGCCAGGCCCACCAGTGCTCGGGGAAGCCGTGCAGGAAGAGCACCATCGGGCCGGTGCCCGACTCGACGACGTGGAACCGGCTGCCGTTCGCGCCGACGAACCGGTGCGTCCACGGCCCCTCGCTGAGGACGCAGGACTCGTCGACGGGTCCGCCACGCTGCTCGGTCATGGCAGACAGCCTAGGACCCCGGTGCCGGCCGGCTCCGCCGCCGACCCCGGCCGACGTGGCCGGGATCGCTCGCCGGCCACGTCGGGGGACGGTGCAGCTCGTCGCCCTCGTCGAGGCGGATGGGGCGGTCGTCGGCCGGCGTCCGTGGAAACGGGCGATGCCCGGGCAGGTGGCCTGCCCGGGCATCGCGTGGTGCGGGTGGTGCGTGATCAGGCGATCAGGAGATGCGGATCTTGGTGTAGAGGCCGTCCTTCTCCAGGACCTTGATCTTGGTGCCGGTGGCCGGGAGCTTGACGCCGTGGTTCGGCAGCTCCGGGTACCAGTACTGCTGGGTGTCGTCGAACAGCGGCTGCGCGGCCTGGCCACGGATGTACTGCGGCTGGCTGTTGAGGTGCAGCGTGAACGAGTCGGCCTTCTTCAGGCTGAACGGCGCGTCGTAGACCTGGACGCGGGCCCGCCAGGGCTGCCCGGTCAGGTTGTAGATCGGCCGCGGGTGCGCGTCGATGATCAGGTTGCGACCCTCACCCGGGTGCTCGAACGTGTCGTTGTCCGCCCAGCGGGTGTTCCAGTAGGAGATCAGCAGACCCTCCTGGTACGCGTAGTGGTCCACGTAGTCCGGGCGGGTGTTCGCGTAGCCGAAGAAGTACGGGCCGGTCTTCAGGTACTTGTCGTACGAGATGTACTGCCGGGTGCCCGCGATGTAGTAGTTGTCGAACTCCCGGGTGTAGGTCTCCTCGGCGACCTCGAAGCCACCGGCGAGCGTCCAGCCGGCGGCGCCGGACTCGGCACCGTCGGAGAGGACGGTCTGGCCGTCGGCGGTCACGGTGACGGCGTCACCGTAGAAGCCACCCTCGGAGACACCGCCGTCGGTCTGGTAGCGCAGCCGGAACTGCGCGACCTTGCCCGCCGCCGCGTCCATGGGGATGTTGATGTCGACCCACTCGCCGTTGCTGCTGCCGTCCAGGGCCGGACGTCCGGGCGAGATCTCCGGGAGGGGCTGGCCGTTGACCGTGCCCGGCAGCGCCGTCCAGGTCTGGCCGCCGTCGAGCGACGCCTCGAAGAACAGGTAGTCGTACCCGGCCTCGATGTCGTAGCGGCCCTTCATCGACAGCGACGCCGACGACTTCCCGGTGAGGTCCAGCGTCCGGGTCATCGTGCTGTTGAGGTCGTCCTCGTTGCCCGAGAAGAACTGCTTGGTGCCCTCGAACGGCTTGCCGTTGTCGAAGCTGTACTCCCGCTTCGGGAGCACCACCACGACGCCCTGGGCCTCGTCGGTGTTGTATTCCTGCGGGCCGAGCTTCAGGGTGCGCTGCTGCCCCGCGACGACCACCTCGTAGTCGAGCCAGCCGAGCTGGAGCTTGTTCCACGCGCCCAGGTCGCCGCCGCGGTCGCCGATGCCGGCGTCGTTCTTGGCGCCGAGCCGGCTCTGGGCCATCAGGGTCCAGTGCTCGTTGTTGTTGTCCCCACCGTTGACGACGTTGTAGTCGTCCGGCAGACCGAGGTCGTGGCCGTACTCGTGGTAGAAGACGCTCCGGCCGCCGTTCTCGGGCTGGATCGTGTAGTCACCGATCCAGACGCCGGTGTTGCCGATCTGGGTGCCGCCGGCCGGGAAGTTGACGGGGCCGGTCGAACCCTGGTCGGACGCGAAGGCGTACCAGCGGTGGCTCCAGATGGCGTCCTCGCCCTGGTACGGGTCGCCGTCGGCTTGGTCGCCGCCGGAGTGGACGATCTGGAAGTGGTCGATGTAGCCGTCCGACTCGTTGAAGTTGCCGTCCGAGTCGTGGTCGTACCGGTCCCACTGGTCCATCGCCTTGACGTCCGCGGCGATCTGGGCGTCGGTGCGGCCGGCGGCCTTCTGGTCGGCGACCCACTGGTTGGCGGCGTCCTGGACCAGCACCCACGTGTTGGTGCAGACGTTGTCGGCGCACGGGTAGCCGTCCGACCGGCCGTAACGGGCCTCGTTGTACCTGACCTTCACCCAGTCGGTGACCGTGCCCTCGACGCTGTAGCGGCCCGAGGACTGCGCCTCGTAGTACTGCTTCAGCGACTCGTCACCCGGGTTGGTGCCGAAGTAGAGCTTGCGGTAGTAGTCGGCGTTGTAGTCCGCCTGCCACACGGTGGAGTTGTCCACCGCCCGGTTGGGGGCGGGGATCTCGTTGCGGAGCGGCCCGTCGAACCGGGTCGGCCCTGCGATGGCCGGGTCGGTGTCCTGGTCCGGGTAGCTCGGGTGCCGCTCGTTGCCGAACTCGGCGAGGATGACGAAGATCCGGTCGGTCTGCTCGCGGGCGAGCTCGACGTACTGGTCCTCCATCTGGCTGGCGGCGCCGGCCCGGGTCGAGCGGGCGGTGGCCCCCTCGGCCTGGGTCTTGCCGACCTTGACGACCGTGCTGCCGTTGATCTTCTGCGCCTTGGCCCGGCCGGAGAGGACGTCGCTCAGGCCCTCCTGGCGCAGGGCGCGACGCTTGTCCTCGAGCGGGTTCGGCAGGTCGTGGTCGGCATGAGCTGGCTCGGCGACCGACGGAGCGGCCGTCGGCAACTTCGGCTGCGGCGCGGCGCTGGCGGATGTGCCGACCGCCAGTCCCGTCGCCGTCAGCGAAAGCCCGAGCAGACCCACTGCGACTTTGCGCACGTGGTACCTCCGGTGTGAGGGAACCGGCCCAACGGGGGTAAGGGCCGGTGGAGATCGATCCCACTAGTGGGACCAATGGTGAACATAGACACTCCTGTGACCCCTGGGAAGATGCGCTCGTCTATTTGTTGCAAAGTTTTGTTGGGAATGCTTTTCACCGTCACATCCCGGCCGTTCATCAACCGTCATGAGCAGGGGCATAGGGTCCCGATGGGACGGAAGAGATCGTTCTCGATCGGACCGGGTCACGTACGCGAAAAGTGGGGCCGGTGGCGTCACCGCCACCGGCCCCACGGGTAACCCGATTGTCAGTTGCTGACCTTCACGACCATGTCGTCGGTCGGGTTGGTGCCCTGCTGCAGGATCTCGATCCGGGTGCCGGAACCGGCCAGCTTCACCGAGTTCCACGGGTTGCCGGACGTCCAGTACTTGTTCGCCCCGCTGTCGAAGAACACCGGGTTCGGGTCGAGCGCCGGGAGCGTGACCGGGACACCGTTGAGGTGGAAGGTCTGCGCCGGCTTGGCGTACAGGCTGAACGTGGCGTCGAAGCCGTTGCGGCGGTTGGTGATGGTGCCCTGACCACCGACGTTGATCTTGTTCGGCCGGACGTCCACCGGGAGGTTCAGGCCGTAGCCCGGGTGCTCCGAGGTGTTGTTGTCGCCGTACGCGTAGTTCACGTACCAGACCAGCATGCCGGGCTGGACCGAGAACCGCTCCACCCAGTTCGGGCGGGTGTTGTTGAACCCGTAGTTGTACCCGCCGGTCCGCAGGGTGTCGTCGTAGCCGAAGTAGGACCGGTTCTCCGCGATGTAGAAGCGGGGGTACGTGTCGGTCACCGAGCCGCCCATCCGGGTGAAGCCCCTGGCGGTCCACTCGGCGGCCAGCGTCTCGGCGTCGTCAGTCCAGGCGACGGCGCCGCCCTTGACCAGCGACACGTTGTCCAGGAACGCGCCGGCGAGGTGCACGCCGCCGTCGGTCTGGTAGCGGTAGCGGAACTGCACGGTCTGCCCGGCGTACGCGGACAGGTCGTAGGTCAGGTCCACCCAGGCGCCGCTGGTCGAGCCGTCGACCCCGGTCTCACCGGCGTCGATCAACGAGTTGGCCAGCGGGGTCCAGGTGGCGCCACCGTTGGTCGACACCTCGGCGTAGAGGTAGTCGTAGTCCTCTTCGATGTCGTACCAGGCCTTCGCGGTGATCGACGCGGACGTCGCACCGGTCAGGTCGAGCTGGCGGGTCAGCGTGGTGTTCAGGTCGTCCGCGCTGCCGCCCCACCACTCGTACGACCCGCCGAACGGCGTGTTGTAGCTGGTGGTCTGGGTCTGCGCCGGCAGGTTGACGACGACGGCCTGGGCCTTCGGCCCGTCGCTGTCGCCGGCCGGGCCGAGCGTGACCCGGGTGGTGCCGCTGTTCTCCTCGACCACCGAGTAGTTCAGCCAGCCCAGGAACAGCTTCGACCACGGGTCCATGTAGCCCGGGGTCGACCCGATGTCGTCCGTGCCGTGGCTCAGCCACGAACCGGAGGACATCAGGCTCCAGAAGCCCACGCCGTTGTCGCCGCCGGCGGTGTCGTAGAGGTCCGGCAGACCGAGGTCGTGGCCGTACTCGTGGGCGAACACGCCCAGACCGCCGTTCTCCGGCTCCGTGGTGTAGTCCCGGATCCACATGCCGGTGTCGCCGATCTGGACACCACCGGCCTTGTTCTCGCCCGGACCGGCGCTGCCGGCCAGGTTCGGGAACGCCGCCCAGCGGTGCGACCAGATGGCGTCCTCGCCCTGGGCGCCGCCGCCGGCCTCCTCGCCCTCGCCCGCGTGCACCGCCTGGAAGTGGTCGATGTAGCCGTCGGGCTCGTTGAAGTCGCCGTCGCCGTCGAAGTCGTACCGGTCCCAGATGTCGAACTGGGCCAGGTACTGCTTGATCTGCTCCGGCGTCTTGCCGGCCGCGACCTGGGACTCGTACCAGGCCGTCGCGGTGTCCTTGACGAAGTTCCAGTACCCGTCGGCCTCGGAGATGGCGTTGCTGCCGTACCGGGCCTCGTTGTACGGAACCTTGACCCAGTCGCTGACGTCGCCGTTGACGGTGTAGCGCCCGCCGGACTGCTTCAGGTAGAAGTCCCGCATCGACTCACCCGGACCGAACATCATGTCCTGGTAGTGCGCGCGGTTGAAGTCCGGCCGCCACAGCGTGCTGTTGTCGTCGGTCGAGCTGCCGTCCCAGTTGCGGTCCGGCTCGGCGATCTGGTTGCGCACCGGGCCGGCAGCTCCACCGGTCCGGGGGTCGGTCTGGTCGCCGAACTCGACCAGCATCGTGAAGATCGGGTCGGTCTTCGGGGCCTGCTGGTACTCCACGAACAGGTCGTCCTTGACCTGGATGACCTTCGAGCCGTTGCGCGTGGAAAGCTTGGCCTTGCCGGAGAGCAGGTCGGCGATGGCCTTCTTCCGGAGCTCCCGCTGCTGATCCGCCTTCGGATCGGGGAGGTTGTCCCTGCGGTGCTTCGCCTTGTCGGAACCGGGGGCCGGGTCCGCGGCCGGTGCGCCGGAGGCCGGCGCCGACACGACTCCCGCCGCCAGCAGCGCGGCCGTGGCCGAGGCCAGACCGGCTGTGACTCGTCTCCTCAAAGGTCCTCCTCCTTTGTGGATCTGTTACATGACGGGCGCGGCCGAGGCCGCGGCTGTCATGTGATGCGCCACTCACCCTGGCAGAGGGGACGCGCGCTTGTCACGGGTCAAATACCTGGTGGGATCGCGTCCGGCGACCTGCATATGCGCATAAATGCCGACCAAAGGGCGCGTTGAACCGACGTCGGTTCACGTTACGTTTTGGCCACGATCACTTTGCGTGACCGGAGTTATGAAGTCCCCTTCGGGGAGCGCCCGGGGGTCGGAAATCGTCACAGGAGCAGTCGGCGCGGATCGCGGACGACACGACGAGCGGGGCCCGCCCGGAGCAGTGTGCTCCGGACGGGCCCCGCCGTGTGTCCCGTCGGCCGACCCTCGGGTCAGTTCGTCGCCGGGGTGACGTACACCGTGGCGTACGAGTTGTCCTTCGCGGTGTGCTTGATGGTGATGGTGACGCCGTAGGCCACGCCCTGGTCACCGGGGTTGCCGGTACCCAGCACGATGGCGCCGCCGCCCAGCGTGACCCCGTAGTAGGCCGGCGCCGGCGTACCGTCCGGGTTGGTGACCCGGGTCGTGTACGGCGCGTTGCCCTTCGACGGGATGACGACCGAGGCGTCGCTGTCCCGGGCGTACGCCGAGCCGTCGCGGATCTCGATGCCCGGGTACCAGCCCTTGGCGTCCGTGAAGGCCGGCACCGCCGGCTGCGCGGGGAAGTTCGTGCAGTACTCGCTGTACGGCTCGTCCTCCGCCTCCAGGCACTCCCGGAAGGGGTACGTGGGGTTGAGCGAGAAGGCCGCGTTGGCGGACTGCGGCCGGCTGGGCAGGTTGTCCAGCACCGACGGGTCCTTGACGGCCGCCTCGCCGGTGCGGCGGAACGGGTCGAAGTGCGAGTCGACGATCAGCAGACCACCCTTGGCGCCGTAGCTCGGCAGCGAGGTCAGCTGTCCGGTGACGTGGTTGACGTCGCCGAGCGCGGTGTCCCGGTACCAGACCAGCATGCCCGGGGCGTTGTAGGAGACCTTGTCGACCTTCCACGCCTCGTGCGAGTACACCGTGTCGTAGGTGTACTTCAGGCCGTTGTCGAAGCCGTCGAAGTTGCGCCACTCCGCCAGGTAGTAGTGCGCCTGGGTCGAGGTGCCGCTGTCGATGCGCCAGCCCGGGCCGGTGGTGTCGACGAAGGTGCCGCCGGTCGCGGTCCAGCCGTTGGTGCCGCTCTCGACGTCGTCGCTCCAGGTGGTGGCGCCGCCGCCGGTCACCGAGAAGTCGTCGGCGAACCAGCCGCGCTCCACGAACGCCTCGTCGGTGGCGTAGCGGAGCCGGACCTGCACGGTCTGCCCGGCGAACGCCGACAGGTCGACGTAGTCGTGCCGCCAGCCGTTGGTGCTGCCGGTGAGGCCGTACTTCTTGTTGCCGAAGTCCACCATCCGGCCGTTCGGGTCGGCGTAGCCGTCGTTGGTGGTGACGAGCTTGCCGGTCGAGTCGTAGACCTTCTGCTCGGTCCAGGTGGCGCCGCCGTCGGTCGAGACCTCGAGGAAGCCGTAGTCCCAGTCGGCCTCGATGACGAAGTTGTTCCACATCCAGAACTTCGCGTCGGCCGCCGCCGGCACGGCCACCTGGCGGGCGATCTTGACGTCCGCCCAGTCCTGGTCGGCGCCGGTGTACCACATCTTCTCGCCGCTGTGCGGCGTGGCCAGGGTGATCACCTTGTTCGGCAGGTTGATCTTGATGCCGTCCTTGGTGCCGACCGGGGTCCGCGAGGTCTGACCCAGCTGCACGGAGCGCGGGTCGGCGCCGGGCGCGAGGGTCAGCGGGTCGGCCCAGCCGAGCACCCACTTGTCCCACAGGCCCATGTGCGTCGGCAGCGCCTGGAAGATCTCACCCGAGTGCGAGCCCGAGGCCATCAGGTCCCAGAAGTCGACGTCCGAGTCGGCGTTGCCCGAGGTGTCGTAGAGGTCCGGCAGGCCCAGGTCGTGGCCGAACTCGTGGGCGAAGACGCCGACGCCGGCGTCCTCCGGCTGCACGATGTAGTTCGACACCTGGAGGTTGGTGCCGGGGATGGTGTAGCCGCCGGCGATCGACGACGAGTGCGCCCAGACGGCGTAGATGCCCTCGGCGCCGCCGCCGCGGGACTTGCCCTGGCCGGCGTGCACCAGCACGAGGTGGTCGATCACGCCGTCCGGCTCGAAGACGTTGCCGTCACCGTCGCGGTCGCCCTGGTCCTCGATGTCGTAGTCGGCCCACGGGAAGTTCGGGTCCATCTGCGCGAGGGTGGCGATCGCGTCGGTGGCCAGCCGGCCCGCGCCCTGCGGGTTGTCCGGGTGGCCGTTCATCGCCTGCTCGCGGCCGGCGACCCAGTTGCCGTTCTCGTCCTGGAAGCAGCGGGAGGCCGCGTACCAGCCCTCGGAGTGCGGCACCTTGATCCACGGGCTGGCCTGCCCGTCGACCGTGTACGCGCCCTTGGACATCTCCAGGTACATGTTGTGCATGGTCCGGCCGGCCAGGCTGATGCCCGGCTTGCCGTCCGGCCCGGTCAGGTCCGGGCGGACCCGCTCGGTGATGCCCTCCTTGGTGTAGAGCATCTTGTCGTAGTGCGCGGGCGAGAAGTCCGGCACCCACATCGAGTTGTTGTCCTCGCGCGACAGGGACGCCGGGTTGGGGATGTTGTTGTGCAGGGGTCCGTTCTGGACGGTGCCGGGGACACAGCTCCGGTCCTCGAAGACCGTCTTGGGGACCATGACGTCGGTGAAGTCGTCGTTGGCCTGGTCGTTGAACTCGACCAGCAGGGTGAGCAGCTTCGCCGTCTGGGTGCCGTTGGCCTGCTTGATCTGCCGCGGGCTCTTGCCCGTCTTGATCGCCTCGGCCTCGGTCCTGGCGAGTTCCCGTGCCGTGACCGGGTTGCCGCGGGCGAACTTGCGGTCGTAGGCCCGCGCCGCCTCGACCGCCGGGGCGTAGACACCACCCTTGCCCTTGACCTCGCGGCCGGCGCTGTCCGGCTGGACGGCCGGCTCGGCGTAGTTGATGTAGTACTCGTCCGCCCCGATGACGGCTCGGGCGGGGCCGGACTGTGCCGCCGCCGAGCTGCCAGTCACGGTCAGTGACGTGGCCGCCAGGGCGATGGCGGGCAGCGCGACGAGTAGGCGTCGACGCGACCCGGGTTGCGGATTTCTGTTCATGCCGCTCCATTTCTCGGGCATGGGGAGGGAGGAAGCCGGCCGGCCTCCCATCGATGTGACGTCCATCGAACCGACTCGGCCTGCGTGAACCTAAATCAGAAATCAGGCGAAGGACAGGGGTCCGCGCCCGCCTGTGTCCGTTCAGCTTCTCCCGGTTCCCCCGACCGACTGATGTGACAGGGCGCATCCGGTCCGTCGCTTACCCGTAAGAAATGACGATGGGTGACGGTCCGCGCGGGACCGCCACCCATCGGGTCGTACGCCTGCCGTCAGTCCTCGTCGGACTTGCCGCCGCCCATGCCGGACGAGATCAGGTCCATCACGGACGAGTCCTGGAGCGTGGTGACGTCGCCGAGCGACCGGTTCTCGGCCACGTCCCGCAGCAGGCGGCGCATGATCTTGCCGGAGCGGGTCTTCGGCAACTCCGGCACCAGCATGATCTGCCGCGGCTTGGCGATCGGGCCGAGGGTCTTCGCCACGTGGTTGCGCAGGTCGGCGATGAGCTTCTCGCCCGCCTCGCCGGAGGTGTCCGTGGCGCCGCGCGGGATGGCGAACGCGACGATGGCCTGCCCGGTGGTCGGGTCGGTCGCGCCGACCACCGCCGCCTCGGCCACCGACGGGTGCGAGACGAGCGCCGACTCGACCTCGGTGGTGGAGATGTTGTGCCCGGACACCAGCATCACGTCGTCGACCCGGCCGAGCAGCCAGATGTGCCCGTCGTCGTCCCGCTTCGCGCCGTCCCCGGCGAAGTACATGCCCTCGAACCGCGACCAGTACGTCTCGATGAACCGGTTGTCGTCGCCCCAGATGGTGCGCAGCATCGACGGCCACGGCTCGCGCAGCACCAGGTAGCCACCGCCGCCGTTCGGCACCGACTGGCCCTGGTCGTCCACCACGTCGGCGCTGATCCCCGGCAGCGGCGTCATCGCGGAGCCGGGCTTGGCCTCCGTCACGCCCGGCAGCGGCGAGATCATGACGGACCCGGTCTCGGTCTGCCACCAGGTGTCCACGATGGGCAGCTCACCGCGGCCGACGTGCTGCCTGTACCACATCCACGCCTCGGGGTTGATCGGCTCGCCCACGCTGCCGAGCAGCCGCAGCGAGGAGAGGTCGTAGCCGGCCGGGATGTCCTCGCCCCACTTCATCATCGTGCGGATCAGCGTCGGGGCGGTGTAGAGGATGCTGACCTTGTACTTGTCGACGATCTCCCAGAACCGGCCCTTGTGCGGGGTGTCCGGGGTGCCCTCGTACATCACCTGGGTGGCGCCGTTGGAGAGCGGACCGTAGACGATGTAGGAGTGCCCGGTGACCCAGCCGATGTCGGCGGTGCACCAGTAGACGTCCGTCTCCGGCTTCAGGTCGAAGACCGCGTGGGTCGTGTACGCCGTCTGGGTGAGGTAGCCGCCGGTGGTGTGCAGGATGCCCTTCGGGCGGGCCGTGGTGCCGCTGGTGTAGAGGATGAACAGCGGGTGCTCGGCGTCGAACGGCTGCGCGGCGTGCTCGGCCGGGGCGGTCTCCACCGTCTCGTGCCACCAGTGGTCCTTGGCCGACCAGGCGACCTCCTCGCCGGTGCGCCGCACGACCAGCACGTGCTCGATCGACGGGCAGTTGGCCACCGCCTCGTCCACGGTCGGCTTCAGCGCGGACGGCTTGCCCCGGCGGAAGCCGCCGTCGGCGGTGATCACCACCTTGGCGCTGGCGTCCTGGATCCGGTTGGTCAGCGCGTCGGCGGAGAAGCCGCCGAAGACCACGCTGTGCGTCGCGCCGATGCGGGCGCAGGCCAGCATCGCGACCGCCGCCTCCGGGATCATCGGCAGGTAGATCGCCACCCGGTCGCCCGCGGTGACGCCCAGGTCGGTCAGCGCGTTCGCCGCCTGGCAGGTCAGCTTGTGCAGGTCGGCGTACGTGATGGTGCGGGTGTCGCCCGGCTCGCCCTCCCAGTGGATGGCGACCCTGTCGCCCAGGCCTGCCTCGACGTGCCGGTCCAGGCAGTTGTACGCCACGTTGAGCTGCCCGCCGACGAACCACTTCGCGAACGGCGGCTTCGACCAGTCGAGCACCTGGTCCCACTGCCGCGCCCACGCCAGCCGCCCGGCCTGCCGCTCCCAGAACGCCAGCCGGTCGGCGTCGGCCTCCGCGTACGCGTCTGCGGTGACGTTGGCGTTCGCGGCGAGTTCTGCCGGCGGCGGGAACTGGCGTGTCTCGTTCAACAGATTGGCCAATGCCTCGCTCATGCCGTGCTCCCTCGTCGTTCGGGGTGACCTGCGTCTCCCGCACGAGGTTAGTCGGGACCCCCCGTCGTCCGGCTGCCGGTCCGGCCAACTCGCGCCGAGCGGCCCCCGCCGCGCGCCGGACGGCCACCCGGATGCCAAAAGGGGCACCCTGTCGGCGCCTTCCGTCGAGGAAAGGCCCCTGCCACCACAAGCGAGGGGTGGCGGCGGTCGCTCCCCGACGGCTCGTCGGCGGGTCGCGTCGCGCAGTCGATAGCGTGACGGGGTGACCGTTGACCCGCTCGCCCCGCTGCTCGCGCTCGCCGACATCGCTCCCGCCGTCGAGCGGGCCCGCGAGCGCTTCGACCAGGCGCTCGGGCACCGCGCGCTGCGCCGGCACGGCGGCCAGGTCGCGGCCGAGGTCAGCCTCCGGTCCGCGGTCGCCAGCGCCGCCCTCGAGGGGTACGCCCACGAGCGCGAGGCCGTCCGCGCCGGAACCGTGACCGAGCCGGTGGTCCAGGGCGCGCTGCGGGTCGCCGGGGCGCTGCCCGGGCTGAGCGAGCTCTGGCCGAAGGCGCCCCGGCAGGCGCTGGCCAAGCTGCACGTGCTCGCCGCCCGGGACGTGGTGACCGAGGCCGAGCTGGGCCGGCCCGTGGCCGACCCGGTGGTCGCCGCGCGGCTGGACGGGCTGGCCGGGCTCGTCGCCGGCGGCACGAAGGTCTCCCCGCTGGTGCTGGCCGCCGTCGTGCACGGCGAGCTGCTGAACCTGCGCCCCTTCGCCGGGCCGTCCGGGGTGGTGGCCCGCGGCGCCGCCCGGCTGGTGCTGCTGTCCAGCGGGCTCGACCCGCGCGGCCTGCTCGCCGTCGACGTCGGCCACCGCGAGCGCGAGCCCGAGTACGTCGGCTCGGCCGGTGCCTTCGCCACCGGCACCCCGGACGGTCTGCGGTCCTGGCTGCGGCACTACATGTCGGCCGTGGAGGTCGGCGCCGACCAGCTCACCACGATCGGCGACGAGATCCTCGCCGCCGCCTGACCCGCCCCGCCCGGCCTGGATCGCCTCGACGCCCCGGGTCGCTTCGGTCCGGGGCGCTTCGTCCGGGTCGCTTCGGTCCGGTTCGCTTGGGCCCGGATCCGGTCAGGCGGGAGCGGGGGTGGCGCGGGTACGGCGGTGACGGCCGTACCAGGCGATGCCGATGGCCACGCCGACGCCCACGCCCAGCGCTGCCGCGGCGACCGGGACGGCCGGGCGTTCCCGCAGCCGCCGGCCCAGCGGGATCGGGTGCCGGAACTCCAGCACCGGCCAGGAGTTCTCGACCGCGAGCCTGCGCAGCTGCCGGTCCGGGTTGACCACCGAGGGGTGGCCGACGCACTCCAGCAGCGGCCGGTCGCTGTACGAGTCGGAGTAGGCGTACGAGTCGGCCAGGTCGTACCCGCGGCGGGTGGCCAGCTCGCTGACCGCCTCGACCTTGCTCGGGCCGGCCGCGTAGAACTCCACCTCGCCGCTGTAGCGGCCGTCCACCACGCCCATCCGGGTGGCGATCACGTCGGTGACCCCCAGCAGCGCGCCGATCGGCCGGACCATCTCCTCGCCGGAGGCGGAGACCAGCACGACGTCCCGGCCGGCAGCCTGGTGCTCCTCGATCAGGGCGGCGGCCTCGGCGTACACGTAGGGATTGATCAACTCGTGCAGCGTCTCCGCGACGATCTGGCGGACCTGCTCCACCTGCCAGCCCTTGCAGAGCGTGGCGAGGTAGTCCCGGGTCTTGGCCATGGTCTGCTCGTCGGTGCCGCCCAGCCGGAACATCAGCTGCGCGTACGCCGACTTGACCACGTCACGCCGGGTGATCAGGCCGTCCCGGTAGAACGGCCGACCGAACGCCAGGGCGCTCGACTTGGCGATGACGGTCTTGTCCAGATCGAAGAAAGCGGCACTTCGGCCCACGGCGCGCAAGTCTAGCCGGATGGTCTATGGTCGGCGGGTGCCCGGGGTCCGATGACCCCTCGGACTTGCGGGCAGACCACATCGCCCTCGCTCATCGTGACGTCCGTCACACTCTGCGGAGTTTAATTTGCAGGGAGTGGAGGTGACACCACTCGACGTATACAGGTCCGCTCAGGCAGACTGGTCGGCACGACGAGCGTTCACATCTCGCACAACAGACAGGCCCTCGGCGGTTGCACCCCCCGTGACCGCTGAGTGGGTTCGGCTCGACCCCCCCGGAGCCGAACCTCCCGACGACCCCCGTCTCCCCCCGACGGGGGTCGTCCCTTTCCGCCCTGAGCGCTCCGCCGCAGGTCACAGGTCGTCTCCGTCCTCGTCGAGGCCGCTCTCGGAGGGCGGATTCTCGGCCGGAGGCAGCAGGGAGGCAGCAGAGCTGTCGAAGGCGGCCAGGACCCGGGCGGCGTAGTCGTCCGGGGTGTGCGTATAACGATTCAGCGTCGTGGACGCCTGCTCGTGGCCCATGACCCGCTGCACCAGGTTGATCGGGACGCCGTCGGTGACCAGCCAGGTGGCGTAGGCGTGCCTCAGGTCGTGGAACCGCATCCCGCCGACAGCCTTCGTTGCCACGCAGGCGACCGCTTCCCGCTCGGTAGTGAACTCGGCGGACCACTCGACGCCCTCCCGGTCGGGCCAGACGGCGCGGTACCGATGCGGGCCGGCGTTGACGACCTGGCCGAGCAGGCCTGCGCGGACCAGCGAGGGCAGCCAGACCCGGCGGCGGAAGTTCGACCGGCGCAGTGGGCGCCCGACCCGGTCGCGGAAGACCAGCGTGCGTGGGTCGGGATTATCGGCCGCCGTGTGCAGTTCGCGCAGCGCGGACACCAGGAAGCCCGGAAGCGGCACGGTTCGGACTCCGGCGCGACTCTTCGGGTACGGGCGCAGCACGATGCCGCCGTGGGTTTCCTCGGCGACCTGGACCACGCGCAACAGGGCACGATCGAGGTCGACCGACGACCAGGTCAGCCCGGCACACTCGCCCCAGCGCAGGCCCGCCCCGGCGGCAGCGCAGACGATCGCGCGGTGGCGGGGCGGCACAGCCGGGAGCAGCTTGCCGAAGAAGTCCTCCCGGCTGATCGTGACGGGCCTGACGTCGCGGGACCGGTCACGCGGGAGCTTCACGCCTTCGGCGGGGTTGGTGGCGATCAGCCGCGCCTGAACGGCCGTACGGAGGATCATCGACAGCAGTTGGTAGCACTTGGCGACCGTGGTTGGCGCGAGCTCGCGGCTCAGGCCGGTCACCCACTCTTGTACCGACATGAAGTCGACTTTGCCGAGCGGCCAGTCACCCCACTTCGGCAGGACATGAGCCCGGAGCATGGACAGGGTTCGCTCAGCGGTCCGAGCTTCCACGGTCCTGGTGGCGAGCCACTGCTCGGCGAAGTCGCCGAATCGGGTTCGGCCGGCATGCGGGTTGACGTAGGTCCCTCGGTTGAGGCTGCCTTCCACCTCGGCGAGGAAGGCGTTGGCCTCCCGCTTGGTGCGGAAGCTCTTCGACTTCTGTGACCCAGCTGGGTCGCGCCAGCAGGCGCGGAAGGTGCCGGCTGGAGTCTTGCGGACGAAGCCCATCAGCGCCTCCGTCCGTCGGTGGTGCCGGTGGCGGCCGGTTCGGTGACGCCGTCGAGCCAGGCGTGGAACCGGGTACGGGGGATCAGCCAACGGCCGCCGAGGCGGGTCGCGGGGATGGTGCCGTCGCGGACGAGGGCGTAGGTGCTGCCAAGCGAGATGCCGAGCAGCTTGGCGACCTCCCGGACGGTGTAGGTGACTGGCTCGACGGCGGTGCCGCCGGAGCGGGGGATCAGTCGGACGACGGAGCCTGTGCGGGTGGTGGTGCTCATGACGGGGTGACCTCCTCAGGTCTGTTTGGGTCAGGCGGCAGCCGGCGCGGTGCCGGCCGGGGTGGTCGCGAGTTCGTGGGCGAGTTCTTCGCGGCCGGTGGTTCGTCGCTCTCTGGCCATGGCGGCGGCAGTGTTGGCGAGGAGTGCGTCTCCGGTGGTGTGCCAGCCGACGCCGGCGAAGGTGAGGGTGCCGACGATGAGGGTGGTGTCGTCGTCGAGGTGGTCGACGGGAGTGCCACCGGGCGCGGGATGCTCGTGGTTCTGGTCCTCGTGCCGGCGGAAGCTGACGCGGGTGTCGCGCAGGGCTTGGAAGGTCACCGAGTAGCGGCGGGCTTTGGTGAGGAAGTGGCCGCCGAAGCCGAGCATGTGCGCCCACCGCCGCAGCCGGGCATACGGGTTGGTGCTGGCCGGTTTCGTTGATTCGGTGTCAAGGCTGGCTTGACGCTCGGCGACGCAGACGGGGCAGGCGGCGTAGCGGGTGTGGGTGCCGCAGTCGGGGCATTCCCAGGGCTGGACGAAGCCGGGTCGGGGCCGAGGGTCGCGGGGCCGCTCGGACAGGGGCCGGGGGGTGTGGGTGGGTCGACCGATGCGCCAGCAGGCGTCGATGAGGCGGGCGGTGTGGTCGCCGTCCGGGGCGGCGTAGTCGCCGATCGAATCGGCGTCGAGCCTGACGGAGCGGTGCCCGGTTACCTCGGTGCTTTTGGTGGCGTATTTGGCAAGGTAGCCGGCGACCATGCTGTCGGTGACCTCACCACCACCGGTGAGGCTGATCGGCCGGATGTCGAGGCCCTTGCTCGGGTCGCCCCAGGCGATGGGCCAGCCGTCGGGCCGGTCGGGGTGGCTGGGGGTGGTGAAGGTGACCTGGGTGACGGCGTGGCGGATCGCGTCGTCGAGGTCGGCGAGGGTGAACCCGGCCGGGGGTGGGACGACGGCGGTGGGGTCGGTGGGGTGGACGCCGTCGAGGCGGACCAGGGCGTGGAAGTGGACCGCCCCGCGTGCCTGAAACTCCGCCACCTTCCCGTGCGACAGCCGGACCGGCGGGACGGTGCGAATGTTGCCGGAGGCGGTGACGACCTCGACGCGGGGGATGCCTCGGCGGCGAGCAAGCTTGGCCAGGAAGCGTTCCGCGGCTTGCTTCGTGCGGTGCCACAGTTCCCCGGAGTAGAGGTTCCACACGACCTGGTGATCGTGGTCGTAGCAGTCCAGACACAACGGCTGACCAAGCACGGCGTCACCGGCCTCATGCCGCGTCCAGCAGACGGCGGGCTGACCGTGGGGGCAGCGGCCGGCGGCCGGGTCGTCGGCGCGGCGGGCGTGGCACGGCTCAGCGCGGCAGTCGCAGCGCTTTCGATTGCCGCAGGTGTGCCGCCTGACCACCCGGACGTGGACCGTCCCGAAGGACGGGGCGGTGAAGGTGGCGAACACGGCCGGATGCGTGGCGACGGTGTCGGGGACGCCTTTGCCGCCGACGAGGCCGGCGCGCAGGAGTTGGTAGGCGTCGCGTTGGTAGGTGTGGGCGCAGGACGGGCAGACGGTGGCGCGTCGGTTGCCGCAGGCGGTGTAGATCGCGGCGTCGGGCATGCCGTCGGTGTGCCGCTGGTCCAGGACCCGGCCGGTGCTCTGCTCGACGGTGAGGAACTGGCCGGCGAGGCGGATGGGGCGGGTGCAGCCGGCGGCGGCCCGAACGTGTTCCAGCCAGCCGAAGTAGTCCGGCCGGGTGGCGCGCTCGAAGGCGGACCCGGCGGCGGTGTAGCCGTATACGGGCGGGGTGGTGTCGGCGTTCGAGCCCACACCCCGGGCCGAGGCACGGGGTGTGAGGTCCAGCGTCGACGCCATCAAGCCGACACCCCAGGGGCCGGGGTGCGGGTGGTGATGGTGCGTTCGGTGACGATGACCCGGCAGGCGCCGCACTGGCGCTTGGCCGGCTCGTGCCGGTGACAGGGAATCTGAACGGTGGTATTGCCGCAGCGGATGGTGACCGGTGCCCGGCAGGGCCCGCCGGGAGTGACGTCGACGAGCGTGCGGCGAACGTCGTACGGGTGTGGCTCAGGGTGGGCCGGGCAGGTGTGCAGGATGTGGACGACGTCGACGGCGTGGATGGTCATCGGGCACCACCAGTCAGGGTGGTGAGGAGTTGCCCGGCGACAGCCGGGGCGACATCGAGCCGGTCGGCCAGCTCGGCCGGCGTGATCGGTTGACCGGTGGACTGCTCGTGCTGCACAGCGGCGAACCGAGCCATCGGCAGCAGGTGGGTAGGAACGTCGACCGGCTCAGGAACCGGCACGATGACGGGCTCCGGCTCCACAGCCGGGGTCGGTTCGACGGCCGGGACCGGCTCAGTGGCCGGGGTAGAAGTCGGTTCGGGAGCGGGGGCGATGGCAGCCGGCGGTGTCGGCTCGGTGGTCACCTGCTCGGCCACCTGAACCCGGATCGGCTCGGCCGGCTTGGCGGCCGGCGTGGTGTCCTCCGACCGTGCGGGGGTCGGGGCGAGGACCAGTTTCACGAGGGCCATGAAGGCGAGAGCCGGGACGGCCGAGAGGAGCCACCCGGACGGGCCGGGCTTGGCGACCGCCAACTGTGCGGCGAGGGACAGGCCGGCGGCGGCGATGAGCAGGAACAGCGGGTAGCCGATCGGCGCACCCGTGCGGCGGCGTCGCCGGATGGTGAGCAAGGCCGCGATGGGGACCAGCTCGGAGATGACGGCGTTGGCCCAGCCGAACCACTCCCCGGTCCCGGCAGGGGAGTTGGCGAGGGTCCAGTCCTTGACGTGGGTGAAGGAGGCGGCACCGGCGAAGCCGGCGACGGTGAGGAGGATGAGGACCAGGACGACGCTCTCGACGCGGGTGCCGGTGGTGTGGTCAGCGCGGGTCACGGCTGCTCACCTCGGCCGGTGGTGTCGGTGCGCTGCGCGGCGAGCAGACCGACGAGGCCTCCCCGGATCGCGTTGCAGGTGGCGCAGGCGTCGCCTTCGGCGACGGTGCAGTCGGTGAGGTGGGCTTGGTGGATGATGCGGATCGACTCGGCGTAGTAGCCGGCGAGGAACGCCCGGTGGGCCGCCTGGCCGTGGTCGGCGAAGTCAGCGGCGATGGTGGTGACGACGTAGTCGTCGGGAGTCATTCGCTGCTCGGCGGCGGCGTTGACGGTCGTGGTGGTCATCAGGCACCTCCAGGGATGCAGTCGAGGCAGCCGCCGGTACGGCGGGGGATGTAGTAGGGCTGCACCAGCCCGCACAGGCGGCAGGTCCGGCGAGCACGAAGCGCTTTGGCGATGGCCTCCCGCTGCGCGGGCGTAGCGACCCGCTTGGGTTGGGCGAGGTCGAGGCGGTAGAGGTAGGCGACGCGCTTGCCGCGCCGCCAGAGGATCTGCGCAACCGGGTCATGACCGCCCGGACGGAGGCCGGCGGCGCGCAATTGCCGGCGGGTAGCCAGACCGGCGGGTGCCGTGAGGTAGGGGAAGGTGGGGAACCCGTAGCGGGTGCCGGCCGGGTCGTAGAACTCGACGGCCAGACCGATGGAGGCCTCAGCGATGGCGGTCATGACTGGCTTCCCCAGCGCTGCTGGGCGGCCTGCCGGGAGATGCCGAGACGCTGGCCGATTTCGGCCCAGGAGTAGCCGAAGGCCCGCAGCCCGACGACGGCTTCGGTGATGGCCTGATCGATGACCGCCGACAGGGCGGTGAGATCGCGGAGGGCTTCGACGTCGCCGGTGGCGACTCGGCGGCCGTGGGCGCGGATGATGCGCCGTGCGAAGGCGGCGAACTCGTCGTTCTCGACGACCTCCCGACGCCGCTGCACCGGACGAATCGGTGTCAAGGTCTTCTTGACGGTGTTCATCGGTTCTCGCCTCCCTGGGTGTGGAGGCGCTCCCACTCGTCAGCAGCCGCCAGGAGGGCGGTGATGACCTGCTCGGCGGTGCGGGCCGGGTCGTCGTTCCACGAGTACGGGGAGGTGTGCTCGTCGAGCAGGTAGCCGTCTTCGTCGACGTGGAAGACCGGCGCGTAGTCGTCGAGGTAGTCGACGAGCGCGGCGATGGCGCGGTGGTAGGTGTCCTCGTCGGCCTGAGTGAGCAGGATCGGGTGAAGGAGAGGGCGGCCGGCGGCGGCCATGCCGATGGCCCCGACGGCGCAGGCCGGCGGGGTGGGGGTGTCGGCGGTGGGGACGTAGTAGGTGCCCTGGTGCCAGCCGTGCCGGCGTAGGTAGAGGGCAGCCATCCGCAGCAGGTCAGCCGGGCTGACCTGTTCTGCGGTGGGTGGGTTGTGGGTAGCCTTCATGGCAGCCACGTCCTTTCGGTAGGGCTGTTGGTTGGTGGTCGGCAGGACCAGCTCTGCTGCCAGGCGGGTTACTGGTCTTGTCGGCCGATCAGTTGGAGCGGAGCCGCAGGTAGCGGCGGTGGCGGGTGTCGTCTCCGCCCATCTGGTGGGGTGCGGAGACGTAGACGAGCCGGCCCGTGTGGGCGGCGGCCTGGATCATCACGGCCAGGTCCTCAGGGGTGCCGACGATCCACATCTCGGTGTATTGGGCGGCCCGCTGGTTGTTCGCCTTGGCGTAGGCGCGTTCGCGGGTGGTCATGCCGCCACCCCCAGGTCTGCCGTGGTGGCGGGGGTGGTCAGGCCGGCGGGGCGGCGGATCCAGGCGGCGTAGTCGGCGATGCCGGCGATCTGGCCGTCGGTGAGGTAGGCGACCTTGATACGGCGGGGAACGCCACCTTCGGCGATGAGGTACGCCGCGCCCTGGTTGGTGGGCTGGATGTCGGTGGCGGAGTAGCCCTGCTCTGCCCAGCCGTGCCCGAGCACGATGTTGGACGAGTTGGGGGTGGTGCAGCGGAACGCGGCCCGGTAGCCGAACAGGTCCCGCAGGCTGGTCGGGATGATGTCGAAGGACGGCCGCTGCGTGGCGGCCACGACGGGGATGCCGGCGGCGCGGCCCCGGGCGACGAGGTCACGCAGGAGCGCGACGAACTCTTCCTGTTCCTGCTTCGATCCGACGGTGGCGGAGTAGAAGGCGATTTCGTCGACGAGGACGGTGATGACCGTCAGGCCGTCGAGGGCGGTCAGCTTGCGGCGCCCGTGGGCGCGGAGCCAGGCGTAGCGGTTGTTCATCACGACCTGAAGCCGCCGCAGCACGGCGAGGGCTTCGGTGATGTCGGGGCCGATGAACGCGTCCGCGCAGTCTTCCCACTGCCCCAGCTCGACGAGCTTGCCGTCGAGCAGCACGAGGCGGGAGTCGACGGAGAGGGCGGCGTGGGCGGCGATGCAGTTGAGCAGACCGCTTTTGCCTCCGCCGGGTTCGCCGCCGGCGAGGAGGTTGCGGTAGGCGAGGGTGATGTAGACGGGCTGACCGAACTCGTCGATGCCGACGAAGATGGGGTCGAACATCGACAGGCCAGGCCCCACCGGAACCCCGGCGGTCGGGGCGGGTGCCGTGGTAGTCATGCTGTGCCCTCCTTGGGCGTGGTGGGCGCGAGGAACCACACGAACGAGCCCGTAGGGCTCCTCGCGTCCGGGTCGGGTGTTTAGATCCAGTCGGAGACGTCGTCGGCGTCGGTCGACGAGGAAGCCGCGGGCTTGCTGCCGTTGGCGGTGGTGGCCGGCTTCTTCTCGGTCGGCTTGCCCTGGGTGGGCAGGGTGATGGTGGGTGCGTCGACGTCGGGTAGGTCCAGGGCGGTCGGGATGACCGGCGTCGGCCGGTCGGCGGCCGGGGTGTCCGGGTTGATGACGTCGACCAGCGGGGAGCCCACATTTGCGGTGAGGACCTCGCGGCGTTTGATGTCGAACCGCAGGTAGGCGGCGTTGCGGTCGGAGGCCCGCTCGATAAGGGCAGAAGCGGCGTGGCAGGTGACCGCGATGCGGTCGAGGCGGCCTTCCAGGTCAGCCATGGACAGGCCGGGGCGCAGATAGACCCAGACCCGCTCACCCACGGGGGTGGGGCGGGCCCAGAGGATCAGTGGCAGGCTGCCGGACTGGTTGGCGATGATGAACTGCGCGAAGCACACACGCAGCCGGTGGCGCACGATCAGGCACCACGCCCACGCCACCACCTGGCGGCGGATGGTGGGAATGGCGGCGGGGACGCCGACGACCAGGGCGACGACGACGAGGGTCACGACCGCTGGGGTGTGGTTGGCCAGCTGCACCCAGAAGGTGAGCGTCAGGACCGTCAAAACGATCTCGGGAAGCCACCACCACAGCAGCCGCAGCACCGGCCAGATACGCACCAGGACCCAGGCGAGTGCGCCGAGAGGCACACCGACGGCGACGGCGACGAACAGGGCCACGATCGGGTGCGTGTAGGAGGTCGCCACAGCGGCAGTCAGGATGCCGGTGATGACGGCGGTGAGGATGAACGCCAAGCGGGCGTTGCGGGCCGAGGAGCGGTGGACCTTGGCCTCGATGACGGTGATGGTGCCGTTGGACTTCCGTCCGAACGAGCGGCGAGGGCTAGACTTGGACACGACACGTCCTCCCAATCGCGAGTTGGGGTGGATGGGTTGGAGAGCACGGGGTCGGCAGGTGTAGGAGCCAGTACCGGCCCCGCGCTCGATTTCCTGAGCTGACTGGGTGTCAGCGGTTACGCAGCTGTTGGGCGATCAGGCCCATGCGGATGCGCTCGTCCTCGTCGAGGACGACGACCTCGTTGCCGGCGCGCTCCAGGTCGCGCTTCTGACGGTCGATGTGCTTCGGGTCGGCCTTCACCTCGTGGCTACGGCCGTTCGGGTCGGTGGCGAAGATGAACTTGCGGGCCATGAAGTGGCCTCCTTCGGTGTCAGAGTTCAGAGGCAGGCGACGAGCAGGGCGGACACCCACAGGCACGCCGAGTGCAGGGACTGGTCCGCCAGGTACATGCCGCAGATCGGCGACTGCCGGTCGGCGAAGTCGGGGCTGCCGGTGTGGATGAGCAGCCAACGCACCAGCCAACGCCGGTCGAGCAGCGCGTGGGACACGGCCGAGAAACCCAGACCGGCGCTCAAGCCGAGGGCGGTCACGGGCAGATCCAGCGCGGCGATGGCGACGGCCAGCATGACCGCCACCACGAGGTGGTAGGCCAGCACGTGGCCTAGGAGGTGACGCCAGCCGTGCCAGCCGGGAGCGGCTTTGTGGGCGGCTTGCTTGTCGGACTGGCCGAACACGTGATCGGCCACCTGGTGACCGGCGGAGAACGTCGCCGCGACAACGGCGAACACGACAGCGGAAACGAGCATGACAACCACTCCCCATGTCGAGGGCAGACGGGTTGGAAGGGCAGGCGGGGCCGGCAGGTGTAGGAGCCAGTACCGACCCCGCGCCATATCGAGAGGGCAACCATCGGTTGCCAGGGCCGGGAGAGTAGGAGCCAGAAACACTCCCGGACCGAAGATGGATCAGATCAGCGGACCATCAGGCCGCTTCACGCACGACACCAGAGGCTCACACAGCACGGGTGAGCGAGGAACCTACTTAGCCGCCGAGTTACCAGCCTTCGGCTTCAGCGAGATCGCACGGAACGCGACGCCGTTACGCCCGTTGGTCGCCCACGGAATGGCCTCCAACTGCTCGACAGCGACGAGCTGTCCCACCGTCACGCCCGGCTTCTCACCCGCCGTGGTGATGGTGATGATCTCGCCGCCGGTCTCGTCGAGAACGAAGACCTGGGTCGACCACATGAGCCGGCCAGTGTTCTTCTCCGACCGCTGATTGCCGTTCTGGTCGTTCTTCGGCTCCGGGTCCTTCGTCACCTGGACCTGCTTGCTCTGGGTGTCCACGTACAGCTTCATGTCTGCTCCTTTGGCAGAGGGCTTGGGTGCCCCGGGTGTCTCTCACCCGTGCATCAAGAAAAGCGCATGCCGGGCTGCCCGAGCAGGTGGCGGGACAGGATGCACATGGCGAGGGATGGCCGGTAGTGACGAGGGGTGACGCACCCCTTGCAATCGGCACAACAAATAGGGCATGGTGGATCGGGCGAATTGTGTCTGCGTACCGATCGGGGATGGTTCATGACGCCGCTACGGCAAGCGCGACAAGACAAGGGTTGGTCGAAAGCGCGGCTGGCCCACGAACTGGAGCGGCTGGCGCAGGGGCGGCACTCACTGGCGACACGGGCCAGCCTGCTACGCATGATCTCAGCGTGGGAAAGCGGCGAACGAGACGCGTCTGACCCGTACCGCTCTCTGCTGTGCGAGGCATACGCGCGGGACGCTGCCGAGCTGGGGCTCAGTGGCGGTACGGACCGAGTCCGCTCTGACATCGGCCTCACCTACAGCGCCTCGTTGAGCCAGGCCGCGTCGACCCTCGGCGATTTGACGCGTTTCGACGACATGAAACACACCGCCGTGACCCTCGGCAAATACATGCCGGACGCGCTGAACGCAGCTTGCCTCGACTGGCTCTTTGGCACGTCGGTGACGGACCTCCCGACTCGCGGCGGATCAGTCTCTCCGCAAGATGTAGACGAAGTCCGAGCAATGACTAGCACGTTTGATGGTCTTGACCGGAAATTCGGTGGCGAGCATTGCCGAATGATGGCAGTGCGATACCTGCGAGACCGCGTCATTCCAAAGTTTCATGCGACGAAGCCGGCAGCTATTGAGCGGGAACTGTTCAGCGCGACCGCAGTTCTGTGTGAGCTGATCGGATGGATGGCCTACGACACGTCACGGCATTCTTTGGCGCAGCGATACTTCATCCAGGCACTGCGTTTCGCGGAGGCCGCCGGCGACCAGGCTTATGCGGCCTACGTTCTGACCAGCATGGCTGACCAGGCCCTGTACCTTCGCCGACCCGACCAGGCACTCCGACTCGCCCAGGTTGCCCGGGACACAAGCACCCGGGCCGGCATGCCGGTGGCAGTCACCGAAGCATGCATTTTCGAAGCACGAGCCTTTGCCGCCCAAGGCGACGAAGCGGGCTGCACCGCGGCGCTGCTTCGTGCAGAGCAGAGCTTCAACCAGGTCGTCCCAGGGGAAGGCCCCGAATGGAGCGGGCACTGGAGTGAGGTGCTGTTCGCCAGTCACGCGGGCACGTGCTGGGTCGAGCTGGGCAAGGCCAAGGAAGCTCGGCCCATGCTGCAACTGGTCTGGGACAACACCAAGGACCAAGCCCGCCGCCGCGTCTACGGTGCCGTCCAGCTGGCTCGTGTGGCACTCCTTGACGGCGACATCGAGCAGTCGACAGCCTTCGCCACGACGGCAGTCGAATCGGCCGCTGGACAGACGTCTCATCGATCCCGAGAGCACCTGACACAGCTTCGACAGCAGCTCGCACCACACGAACGGCAAGCCGCCGTCAGGAACTTCCAACAGCGTGCCGACCTGCTCCTGGCCAGCTGAGGTGCATGACATGACCCTGCTCGGAGTTCAGTACGGTAAGGCCGTGACGTTGGCCGAGGACCTCCTCGCTGAGGGCGAGCCGGAACGAGAGTTCAACCCAGGCATCGCTGGGCGGCTGCCGCGCAAACGGGTGGCCGGCGGCGCCCTGATCCGTGATCGCGGCGGCAGGGTGCTGTTTGTAGTGCCGGGGTACAAGCCGTTCCTCGACATCCCGGGAGGCGTGGCCGACGCCGATGAATCGCCGCTGGCCGCGTGTCGCCGGGAGATCCGCGAAGAGATCGGCCTCGACCTTCCTGTCAATCGGCTGCTGGTCGTCGACTGGATTCCGGCTCACGGAGTCTGGCCCGACGGCATCATGTTCATCTTCGACGGAGGGCAGCTTGACGAGGACCAGGCCGCTGCCCTCAAGCCGACCGACGACGAACTCAAAGGTCTACGGTTCCTGGCCTACGACGAAGCGGTGCCGCTTCTCCGACCGTCCATGGCGCGCCGGGTACGAGCTGCGCTCGACGCACTCGACGATGACCAGCCGCACTACGCCGAGTTCGGCCGGTCCCAGTAGCTGGGGCTGGCGGCCGGCTGCCGGCGAAGTGGTTCAAACTTTCTGTACGTCTTCAAGGCGGCCCTGAACGGGCCGCACGCGCCGCCGCCTGGGCGCGCGTCCGTCGCTGCGCTGGCGCTCCGACTCCGGCCACGCAACACGCCCGGCGGCTGGCGCGAAAGCGGGGAGCCCAAGGGGCCGCCGCAGAACGACAGGCCGCTGACCGGTGGGCGGTGGGCCGGCAGCCGGCCGGGCCGCGCGGCCCGCGCGGCGTAGGGAAGGGCACGCCGGCCGCGCCGGCGAGCTCGGGCGGTCGCGGGGTTTCGGCTACTGCGCCTCCGGCGGGGGCGCTCCGGCTCCAGGATGGCCGGGGCTCCGTCGGCGGGTCGCGGTCCGTGGGTGGTTGCGGTGGGAGCCATCCCGCCTGCCATCGACCCGGGCGAGCCGAGCAGACCGCCGCCCGACCCGCCAGCGCCCGTACGAGCCGTCAAGGTCCGCTTGACGTGGCGGGCCGGGCGGCGGCCCGCTCCCCAAAGGGCGGGTCGACGGCAGACGGGATGGAAAGTCGTGGCCTCTATGAATCGCGTCGAGTCGGCAGGCTTAGAACACCGACAGTCAGCGGCGGAAGTCCCAGTCGTCCGGTGACGTCATAGATGTACTCGCGAGCATATGGATACAAGGCGAATTGGCCGGTGGTTATGGCAAATGCTTGGAGCTCACCATCCTCCACCGGCTCGTCGCCGTCCCGCAACTCAAGATCGAACAATGCCGCGAATTCGAAGGAAAGGTCCGCCACTCGCCCCTCTTCCCCGTCGGCATTGCCATCATCACCCGAATCCGGAGCGGCTTCCCTCGCCTCGGCAATCGCAAGTGAATACTTGCTCCTGAGGATGAACGCATCCTCTTCGCGCTCGATAGCAACATCAGTGTCCAAGGACCACTTGAGCCGACTCCCAGTTGACGGGAAGCTGTCCAGCTCAACAGTCGAACTAAACAGCCTGACGTCTCGGATCTCGACTCTTGCAGCTACCCGTGCTGCCGCCTGCTGTGCGGCGTACAGGTCGATGTCATCCGAAATCTTCATGCAGTCAAGTCCCACTCAGACTTGGAACGCCACGCGCGAGCCATGCTGCTACGCTTGATCGGCACGTTACTATCAACCAAAGCGGGCTTTTCTGCGCTGTACGCGGAGATGCTAGGCGAGACCCAATCGCAATCGGCCGGCATTTCCAGGGTGATTCTGATTCGTGCCTCGACCGCGCGCGCGTACCGATGAAGGGAAGAAATCCGAGGATCGCTTGCCTCGTTCTCGAACTCGGACACGGCAGGCTGCTTGATGCCCATGCGGCGGGCGACGGCCTTTTGCGTAAGGCCAAGCGCGCGGCGCAACCCAACGAGGCTATCCAAGATGCGGTGGGTTTCCTGGGCGTCCTCGTATGCGGCGCGAACCTCGGGGTTCTCGGTCGCATTCGCGAGGTAAGCGGCGAAGTCGTCCTCGAAAACAGAGCTATCGAACGGAGTTGCCGACATGTCCGGATCCTTGACCCCGCCCACGGTTGCTCTCCAATCACTCACCGTAGCCCACAACGAGTATGGAGCGTTATCGGTTACTCCCGATGCTAGCCGGATCTTGGTGGGCGTGCTATAGCTTTGGGCCACTTAGCACGTCACAGGTTGGCTTCGCCTCAGCGCGGCGCCTTGCCAAACTTGCCTTCCCAGCGGTCCCGGCGGTCCTCAGCCCGCTCCTTGTCCTGCTTCGGCGTGGCCTGTTGGTTCTTGTAGAACGCCGTGAGGGCAACCCAGTGAGGGCCCCAGTTCGAGAACAAGACGCGGTAGTGATCATTGCCCACACGCGTCCGGAGCTCGTAGATACCACCACCCAGGTGATCAACGTCCTTGCGCCGACCCTCCCCGGCGACGTGCCGCTGGATGACGGCGAGCAGACGACCCTTCCCTGCGGCCGGCAGGCTGTCGAACTCCTCTTTCGCCCTGGATCGTCCAGTGACCTCCAGGCGGTACCACAACCACCTGCGTTCAGGCGGCGGCTCCGGGGTCTTCGCCGAAGCATCATCGCTCCGGCGGTTCCTGGGTCGCGGCACGCAGGTCTCCGATCGACAAGAGACAGTCAAGTCAGTGAGTGCAGTAACAGTACCGCAGCCATGCGTAGCTGAGCCTTGTTCACACCCGTTGAGACCCTGACTGTAGAGGTCATGTCCGAAAAGAACGCATTCACCGGTATGGGTGGAGCTGAACCAACTGCTCAGCGGCCCCTGCTAGCGGTTGCCGCCGCCGCTGACCGATGTGCGACACGAGCCTGAGTCGTGGTCCACAGCCGGTTGCTGGGGCTGCTGGACGCGGACCGCCACGTTTGGATCTGCTGGGTCGGGCGGCGACTACGTTCCAAGGAGTCACCGCCCGACACGCCAGCTTGGTACCTCTTGTTCGCGCGCCTCGCGGCGCGTCACCTCACTTCACAAGTCTCAGGACTGGCCGCATCTGCGCCATGCCGAGCATCTCTCGGACCCACGATGACGGCCACGCAAGCTCCTCTGCCAACGCTCCCACCGTCAAACCAGATCTACTAGCCAATTCGAAGGCGTGAGCAAGCATCGCCGGCTGTTCGCCCGGGTAGCCCGCTGGGGAGTCACCGCGGAAGCCTGGCTGGTTGGCTACAGCCTGCAGGCGTTGGTAAGCGCGGCTCGTGGCGGAGTCCGATAGCAGTCCCAGCTCCCGTGAGCGATACAGGAGAGACTTCACAGAGACGCCCCACGTTAGTTGCAACTCCGCTAGTCGCCCCAGGTCAACTCTTGGTGGGAGCTGGGGAAGTATGCCCTCCCTTGGTGTCAGGAACTCGGCGGCGAACGCATCTGCCTCTCGCTCTTGTTGCAGATCTCCTGGCGCGACATCTCCATGCAATAGGAGGTGTCCTAACTCGTGTGCGGCACTGAATCTGTGACGATAGATATTGTCTGTTCTGTTAGGAGTGAGGACAACAATCGGACGGGGTGTCGCCGATGTCGAGAAAGCGTCGACGGTGGACGAATCTGGATCGGCTGGCGGTGTGGCTACGACGATGCCATGAGACTCCATCCGTCGAACCAGGTGAGAGATGGGCTTATTGCCTAGGCCCCAACGAGCACGTAGCTCCCGGGCTACGGCTCGTGGGTCTCGTGGACTTCGCCTCACCGACTCCTGTCGCGAGTCGAGGACGATGTCAACTAGCGGCAGTTGAACATGCTTCTCTAGGGCATTGGCGAGCTCCCAAACCAGCTCGGTGTATGAGACTGCCTTTGCTCGTTGATAAGACCGAGTTGCCCTGAGGCTTCGAAAGTGAGCCATAGAGGCATCAAGGCGAGCATGGGGCCGCCCCGCCAGGAAGAAGGTGGCAGGAACATTGAGGGCCTGGGCTAGGCGCTCGATCAGCTCAGGGCGAGGCCGAGTTAGGCCAAGCTCGTACTGCCCGACGGCGGCCGAGGTGACGCCGATCCTGTCTGCCAACTTGCTCTTGGTAAGACCCTTCAGTTGGCGCGCCTGGGTAAGGCGCCCTGCATCAAAGGCGTCGGCGACGCCCGAGGGCGAGGACATTCCCCGCCCCGGGCGACCAGCCGGCACCAGCGAAAGCTGCTCAAAATCCTTCATCTTCAGCCGATCCAGTTGCAGTTTGGCTCCCTGACTACAGGGCGATGTCACCCAGCTCATCCGGGAACCCGAGCGAGGGAAGCTCATCCTCATCGAACCGCGGCGGCGAGGCGATCGTCTGCTGCGTGGACGCGGGGGAGATCTCCGAATCCACGTTCGCGACGTGTCCGGCCGGGAGTTCCTCCGGATCCGAGGACCAGATGAGGGCCCCGTCCGGATGCACGCGGGCCTCGCCCCACCACGCCTTGATCAAGCCGGAGTGGGCGTTCGAGACGAACGGGACGTAGATGACCTTCGTCTGCGGGTCGAGGTGCAGCAACTCAGGACGGTTCAGCACCGGTGCCTCGACAGCGCCAACGTCACTGCCGAGAAAACTGAACAGGTCGGCGGCGGGGGCAGCGGCGGCGAGGATGGCCGACAACTCCTTGGCCACCTTCGTCTTCAGCCTGGCCTGGCTGACCGGCTTCGAGACGGTGTCCGCATGCCGGAAGGGCAGGAGGAGGCGGTTGTTGACCACCATCAGGTTGTAGGGCGCCTTCGGGGGGTGATAGCGCCTAGCGCCAGGGATGGAGCGGAGCTTGTTCTCCATCTCCTGGTGCGTCTTCGGCCACATCCCCCCGAAGGGCTGCTTCCCCGGGAGGCCGGACATGTGCTGGATCAAGACGGCCCGGCTCTGCGACTGCGCGAGAGCGTCGGCGACCAACTGCCGGACCTCGCGGGCCTCATCACCGAAGTGCTGAGTGACCCACGACGACACCGGCGGTTCCTGCGGCATATCGCCCTCCAGGCGGTTCGGCTTTCTTTCCACGCAGGAGGCTACCACCAGTACTTTATTTTTGCGCATCCCGGCCCCACTCGGCGTGTCGCTGGCCCAACGGGTCGGCACCGCGACGAGGGCCGCCACCAACTGGCAACAGCCGACAGCTTGAGACCGCATCCCCGGTGGGGGGCCGAAGGTCCGTCACGACCTGGTCGCCGTACAGCACGGAAGCAGAAGCCCATGCCACCGTCACAGCCCTCGATCGGCCGATCGACGCTCGCGGGCCTGCGTACCGGGCCGTCAGCGATCGCATTGCCGGCGTCCACGGGTTCAGGGCCGGGCACAGATCCGGCACAACCGAGCGTGAGTAGCGGCGGAAGATGCCGGAAACCGATGGAAGGCGTTTCCACAGGTCAGGATGCGTATCGAGGGTAGCGCGGGAGGCTGGGACGCCGGGGCTCCTACTTCCAGCGGAAATGCACGAACTGACCCTGGTCAGCCGAGCGTCGGCCGCAGGCGCAACGCCTTGTGAGCGAGGCATCAGGCGGCGAGGCAGCAAGCAGGCAGCGCGAGCGTCGATGCGGGTCGTCTCCGAACGTGAACCAACGACGCCCGGCACCTGCTCACCGACGCGGGCCGGCACCAGCTGGCAGCAGCCGACAGCTTGAGACCGCATCCCCCCGACGGGGGTCGTCCCTTTGCGCAGTGGGCTTCCGGCGCAGGTAGAGGGGCCTCGCCGGGTTCGGCCGGGCGGGACGCCGGGCCGAAAGTCAGCGGATCGTCAGCGAACGTCAGCCGCACCCGATCGGCGTAGTTCTCGGGCGTGTGCGTGTAACGATTCAGCGTCGTTGACGCCTTCTCGTGCCCCACGACCCAGCGCACGATGTTGACGGGCACCGTCCGTCACGAGCCACGTGATGTACGAGTGCCGCAGGTCGTGGAACCGCAGCCCGCCGAACGCCGAGGCCGCCACGTGCGCCACCGCCGTCGCCTCGTCGGCAAACTCCGCCTGCTGCTCCCGGCCGTCCCGGTCCGGCCACGACGCCACCCACCGGCCCGGCGCCACCTCGGCCACCCACCCGAGCAGCCCGGCCCGCACCAACGACGGCAGCCACACCCGCCGCCGGAAGGTCGACCGCCGCTGCGCCCCACCGTCCCGGTCCGCGAAGACCAACGCTCGCCCGTCCGGCACCGCGGCCCGCGCCGCCGACGCAGCTCGTCGACGAGGAACGGCGGCATCGGCACCGTCCGCACGCCGGCCCGCGTCTTCGGGTACGCCCGCAGCGCGATCCCGCCGTGGGTCTCCACCGCCACCTGGGCGACGTGCAGCAACCCCCGATCGAGGTCGACCGCCTCCCACGGCAGGCCCGCGCACTCACCCCAGCGCAGTCCCGCCCCGGCGGCGGCGCAGACGATCGCCCGGTGTTCGGCCGGCACGGCGGGCAGCAGCCGGCCGAAGAACGCCTCCCGGCTGATCGTTCCAGCGCGAGCCTCCCGCGCCCGGTTACGCGGCACCCGCACCCCTACGCACGGGTTCACCGCGATCAGGCGCGCCCGAATCGCCGTCTGCATGATCATCGACAGCAACCCGAGATGCTTCGCCGTCGTCGACGGCGCTAGGGTCCGGCCAAGGTTGGTAACCCACTCCTGTACCGCCAGGTAGTCGATCCGCGCCAACGGCCAGTCCGCCCACTGAGGCAGCAGGTGAGCCCGCAGCATCGACTGCGCCCGTTCGGCCGTCCGCGCCGCCACCAGCGGCTGTTCGTAGCCGGGCGGTGTCAACGGCGCCGCGCAAGCGCGGCGCACCGGCGGGCTGCGGTGCGCTGCTGGCGGCCTCCGGCCGGCATCGCGCGCCGCAGCCCGCCGCACCAGACGGCGGCTGTCCAAGTGGCCGAAGCTGGTAGCTGTGTGCTGCCGCTACCGTGATGCCCGTGACGACCTATGAGGCGGGCGCAACGGCCGTGGACATCCTGCTCGCCAGCGTGGCTGTCGCTCTGGTCGGGTGCGCTGCCTGGTTGGTCATCTACACCCGGCGCGCGTCAACGGTTCGGCTGTTCGGGCGGACCGTGCATTACCCCCGGTTGTGGGCCGCAGGGGCAGCGTGCACGGGCTTTTACGTTCTCCTGGGGCTAGGAAACCTCACGGAGGTCACGCCCAGCACTTGGCGCACTCCGAGCCGGTGGATCGGCGCCGTGCTGTTACTGGCCTCGTTGGCCCTAATGGTCACCCGCTGGGTCCTTGATTCTCGCGCGAGGCGTCGGAATGGTCGTGAGCAGCAGATTAGGTCGTGACGAGCGCCAGCGGGGCCGGTCGCCGTCGATGTCGGGGCGCTCGGCTGCCGCGCCGCTGCGCGGCTTGCCACCGTGTACGAGGACCAGGCCGCGGAATGCCGGCGTCACGCCAAGCCGCCCCCGGTCCGAGGGGCCAGGGGCGGGCAGCCGTACGACGGCGGGCAGCCGCGCCGAGGGTGTTGCCGAAAGCTAGGAGACGTCGAAGAGGCGGAGGCCGTCGTACTCGGCGAAGTCGGCGTAGTCCTTGCCGTTGAAGGTCGCCAGCGGTAGCCGGTCGACAAGGCAGCAGGCCGCGATCCAGGAGTCATTCGTCGGCCGTGGCCGCCCACGATGCTGCGCCCGCGCCTGGAGGTGCCCCCAGGTCGTCGCCACCGCCTCGTCGAAGGGAAGCAGCACGACACCAGACCGCCACCGCGCAAGTTCAGCAAGCTTGCGTGGCCCCCAACTCCGCATCGCGGTCCACTTGGTCAGCTCTCCGAGGGTCACGAAGGTGATGCACAGGGTCTTACCGGCCAGACGGGCACGGAGGCGGTCATGCAGCCTCCCGCGAAGGATCGCCGACGCTACGTCGGTGTCCAGGACTACCAGGCTCACGCGGCGCCAGCTCGGCGGGAGGCGTAGAGGTCGGCGAGGAAGTCGTCCAGCTCGTCGTCTGACTCGAAGAGGTCGGGCCGGGCCAGGTCGTCGACGGAGGCGATCGGCCGGATGCCCTGACGGCGCGCCAGCTCCTCAGCCGGTACGTGCTCAGCGGTCGGCCACTCGGGCACCTGCTCAGCGTTACTCGACGTCACAGCTCACCTCCTGCGTCTCGCGATCGTCGTCTATTCTCGCACCTCTGACGCCGAGATGCCGCACGTCACCGCCAGCCGTCAGGCATCTACGTCCGCCGTGCAGAGTACGTGCAATGATCTTGATGGCCGGGCAGGTGATCGACCCGATCGACCAGGTCAAGGCCAAGTGCGCCGGCCCACCTCAGTCGCCTTCCTAAACCGCGTGTCAGTACCGTGATCAAGAACGCGCCGCGGACTGGCCTGCGAGCGCTCCGGCCGTTTCCGGCGCGCGCAGCCTGTCATACGAGAGTCAGCGGATCGTCAGCGAATGACGTACCGCGTGATCCGACTCGATCATGCTCGACGGCACGACCGATGCGCTTTGACCACGCGGTACGGCACTTGATCACACTCCTCACTACGTCAGGTCACTTTTCCCCCGATTCGAGCCGCACAGTCGTCCGGGGTGTGCGTATAACGATTGAGCGTCGTAGACGCCTGCTCGTGGCCCATGCCCGCTGCACCGTCGGTGACCAGCCAGGTGGAGTTGGCGTGCTCAGGAGTGGGCGAGGATGGCCGGGGGACCGGTGCGGCGCTGGTAGGAGCGGGTGCAGAGGGCAAGTGAGAGGCCAAGGCCGGCGAAGGCGAGTCCGCCCACGTAGCCGACCCAAGGGGACCAGCCTTCGGCGTCGCCGACTGTGAAGCCGACGGCCGCGGCGATCATGGTGGCGAGGCCGTAGGGGGTGAGGGCCACGGCGCCCGCCCCGCCCAGGACGAGCAGTGTCCAGCGTGGCAGCCGCTCGCCCCAGGGCCGGGTCAGCGCGGTCAGCAGCAGCACCCCGCCGAGCGCGCCCAGCACGGTGAAGTCGATCCCATGCTGCTCCAGCCACACCAGCGCCTCGGGCGCACCGTTGGCGCGCAGCGAGTCGGCGAGGTCGCCTGCCGGCCGGCCAGCGTTCCCGCCGAACGCCCAGTAGGTCTTCATCAGGATGTAGGGGGTCAGCGCAGCAGTTCCGAACCAAACGGCCTTCGGGGACTTCATCGAGCTCATGCGTTGATTCCAGCGCAGCCCCGGGTCCGAAACCTCCCGCCCGGGAACCAATTGGCTCCCCCGGAAGGGGGATCAACAACGGCCGTGCGGACTTACGCGGGGCGGTGCAGTGGCGTTGTCAACCCCGAACCCCGAACCGCCAACCACGGCCGGCTGTCGCTCGACCTTCGGGGCGCCGCGGCGGGGGCGCCGCCGCACCTCGCTGCTGTCGGCGCCCGCTCAGCCCCAGATCCGCGGCGTGCCGCAGCGGGGGCTGTCGGGTCGTGGCGTTCAACCGGTTGAAGAGGTTGGTGGTGGCGATCCAGAGAACCGGAAACGGGGCGCGTCGTCGACCGCCTGCACGGCGGTGACCAGCCCTGGCAGGGCGTCGTGCAGCGGCGCGGGTCGGTTCGGGCGGTCGGCGTCGGCCCGCCACCGCGCCCGGCCGAGAAGCTCCACGAGGCCGTCGGTCAGGTGGCGGATCGTGCCGGCGACGTACGACAGGGGCCGTGCCGGGGGCGACGGACATAGCAGATCGACTCGCGCGGTGGGCGCTGTCCACAGGCGCCGAAGTTGTCCACAGGCTGGCGCCGTGGGGCGGCGTCCGGTGGCGGATCGGGGGCAGGGTCTCGGGTCAGCAACCCCGGAGCCCGACCGCTGGAGGCCGCGATGCCACCCCGTACCTCCGTCCCGCCGCACCGGCGACTGCCGCTGCTCGTCACCTCGGACGGCGACCTGCTCGACGACCTCCTCCGGCTCGCCGCAGCGGGCGGCGTCGAGGTGGAGCTCGCCGCCGACCCGGCGGCGGCCCGGACCCGCTGGCTGCCCGCCCCGCTCGTGCTGGTCGGCGCCGACCAGGCCCAGCCGTGCCTGCGGGCGCGGCTGCCGCAGCGACCACGGATGGTGCTGGTCGGCCGGTCCGGGGAGCCCGATCCCGGCTTCCAGGTCGCCGAGCTGATCGGCGCCGAGCACGTGGCCGTCCTGCCGGCCGCCGAGCCGTGGCTGGTGGACCGGTTCGCCGAGTGCGGGCCGGAGGGCGCCGATCGGGGCGTAGCCCGGATCACCGCCGTGCTGGGCGGGCGTGGCGGCGCCGGGGCGAGCATCCTGGCCGGCGGGCTCGCGGTCACGGCCGCCCGTGCCCGGCTGCGCACCCTGCTCGTCGACGCCGATCCGCTCGGCGGTGGGCTCGATCTGGTGCTGGGTTGGGAGCAGTTGGAGGGGCTGCGCTGGCCGGCGCTGACTGACGCCGACGGCCGGGTGGACGCGCCGGCGTTGGTGCGGGCCCTGCCGAGCCGGGGCGACCTGGTGGTGCTCTCCTGGGACCGGGGCGACCTGCTCGCCCTGCCCGCCCAGGCGATGGCGGCCACGGTCGACGCCGCCCGGCGGGGCCGGGACTTCGTGGTGGTGGACCTGCCCCGGCAACTGGACGACGCGGCCGTCACCGCACTCCAGGCGGCCGACCAGGTGTTCGTCGTCGTACCGGCCGAACTGCGGGCCACCGCCGCGGCCGCCCGGGTGGTGGCGGCCGCCGCACCGCACTGCGCGGCGATGTCGGTGATCGTGCGCGGTCCGGCACCGGGCCGGCTCGGTGCCGCCGAGGTGGCCCGCGCGCTCGGGCTGCCGCTCGCCGGCACGCTGCGGCCGGAGCCGGCGTTGGCCCGTGGGCTGGAGCGGGGCGAGGCACCGGCCGCCCACGGCCGGGGACCACTGGCGGCCCTCTGCCAGCGCATCGTCGCCGACCTGACCGGCACGCCCACGGCGGATGCGGCATGACCGGACCGTCCGAGGGCGACACCCTCGCCTCCCGGGTGCGGCAGCGGATCGCGGCCGCGGCGACCCCGGTCACCCCCGCCGCGATCGTGTCCGCCGTACGCGCGGAACCCACCGCTGCCGTGCTGGGCGACACCGCCCTGCTGCGGATGGCCGACCGCGTGCACGACGACCTGGTGGGTGCCGGTCCCCTCGCGCCGCTGCTGGCCGACCCGGAGGTCACCGACGTGCTGGTCAACGGCGTCCGGGTCTGGGTGGACCGGGGGCAGGGCCTGCACCAGGTCGCGGTGCCGATCGGCACGGTCGACGACGTACGCCGGCTCGCCCAGCGCCTCACCGCCAGCGCCGGCCGGCGACTCGACGACGGCTCGCCGTACGCGGACGCCCGGCTCCCCGACGGCACCCGGCTGCACGCCGTGCTGCCGCCGGTGGCGACCGACGGTCCCTACCTGTCCCTGCGGACGTTCCGGCAGCGGCCGTTCACCCTCGACGAGCTGGTACGCCAGGGGACGGTGCCCCGGCCGATGGCGCCGGTGCTCTCCGCCGTGGTGGCGGCCCGGCTGGCGTACCTGGTGACCGGCGGCACCGGATCGGGCAAGACGACTTTGCTGAACACACTGCTCGGGCTGGTGCCGTCGACCGAGCGGATCGTGCTGGTGGAGGACGCGGCCGAGCTGCACCCGCGGCACCCGCACGTGGTCGGGTTGCAGGCCAGAACTGCCAACGTGGAGGGCTCCGGCGCGGTCGGGCTGACCGACCTGGTCCGGCAGGCACTGCGGATGCGGCCCGACCGGCTGGTCGTCGGCGAGTGCCGGGGCGGGGAGGTGGTCGACCTGCTCGCCGCCCTGAACACCGGTCACGACGGCGGTGCCGGCACCCTGCATGCCAACGCCCCCTCCGACGTGCCGGCCCGGCTGGAGGCGCTCGGGATGCTCGGTGGGCTGCCCCGCCCCGCGCTCCACGCCCAGGTGGCCGCCGCGCTCCAGGTGCTGCTCCAGGTGCGCCGGGGCGAACAGGGGCGGGTGCTGGAGTCGGTGTGCCTGCTCCTGCCCGAGGGCCCGGACCGCCTGGTCGCCGCGGTTCCCGCCTGGGTACGCGGGCGCGGCCTCGGTCCCGCCGCCCGAGCGCTCGGAGCGTTGCTGCGGGAGCGCGGCGTGCCGGTGCCGCCGATCCTCAGCGAGCCGTGGCCCGGATCGGCGGGCCCGAAGTGAGCGCCCCGTACACGCTGGTGGCGCTGCTGTCGATCGCGTTGGCGGTCGTCGTGGCCAATCTGGTGGGCGGCCTTCGGAGCAGGCGGCGCGCCCTCGTGAGCGAGGCACGAGGGAACGCGTCGACCGGGGCGGACGATCCGCTCGTCCACTGGATCACCGAGCTGCGCCGGGCGTCGGAGCCGGATCTCCGCTCCGTCCCGCCGGACCGTCCCGCCGAGACGTTTCCCGGCCCGGCCGCTGTGGCGGTGCCGACCGGCCGGCAGCCAGGTGAGCTGTCCGAGGTGACCGCGCCGGCGCGCCTGCCGGCCGTCGCCCAGGCCGCCTCGGTCCGCCGGGTGCCTCCGAGCGGGCGCGGAGCGGGCGGCGCGGCGCAGTGGCCGCCGCGGGACGTCGCGGACCTGCCGTCCTGGCCGTGGCCTGCCGGTGGTCATCCCGGCCCGTCCCGACCGCCGGGACCCGCCCGACCACCCACCCGGCGGGACGCGCGACGTCCTGTCGGTGCGCCGGCTCCGACCGCTGCACCCATCCGTCGACCTGACGTACGGGCGGCCCGTTCTGCCGGTACGGGACGGCGAGACTGGTCGGGCGTGCTGACCACGTCAGCGAGGCGCACCCTGCTGCTGGTGGGGCTGGCCGGCGTCGCGGCCGGACTGCTGCTGGCCGGACCGGTGGCGGCGGTGGCCGTCGGCGCCTACGGCACGCTGGCCGCCCGCGCGCTGCTCCGACGGCAGTCCGGCCAGCTGGCGGACCGTGCCCGGCGACGTCGGCTGGACGAACTCTGCGGGCTGGCCGCCGATCTGCGGGCCGGCCTGCCGGTGCCGGTCGCCGCCGAGCAGCTCACCCTCGGACGGCCCGGAATCCCCGCCGGGACAGGTCGGGAGGGCGCGGTGCCCGGCGACGGGCGGGCCTTTGACGTCGGATCGGACACGCTGCTCAAGCCGCCCCGGCGAGCCGCCGGCAACGGCCCGGACCGGCTGGAGCGGCTGGCGCGGGCGGCCGTACGTCTCGCCGACCGGACGGGCGCGCCGCTGGCCGAGCTGCTGGAGCGCATCGAGGCCGACGCCCGCTCCACCGACCGGGGACTGGCCGCCGCGGACGCCCAGGCTGCCGGGGCGCGCGCCACCGCGTTGCTGCTCGCCGCTCTGCCGCTCGGCGGCATCGGGCTCGGCTACGGCATCGGCGTCGACCCCGTGGCGGTGCTGCTGCACACCCCCGTCGGCGGTGCGTGCGCGGTCGCCGCCGTCGCCCTCCAGGTCGCGGGCCTGTTCTGGGCCGAGCGGCTCGGCGCAACACCGGGGCGGGCGAGCTGATGCCCCGGGCGGCGCTGGTCGCGGGCTGCCTGGCGGCGGTGGCCCTGCTCGCCGTCGCGTTCCTCGCCGGCCGGCGGCCTCTGCGCCGCCTGCGCGCCCTGCGCGGGGCGCCGCCCGGCGTACGTCCGGCCGGCTCGGTTGACCGACCGGTGGCGCCCGGGACCGGCGACGAGGCGCCGGAGGGTGCCCGGTCCCGGCGCCGGCCGGATGCGATCCGGCTCGCCGCCGGGCTGGGTGGTCTGGCCGTGGCCGTCGTGGTCGGCGGCTGGCCCGGGTTGCTGACAGCCGCGCCGGCGGCGCTGCTGCTCGACCGTTCGCTGCGCCGGATCGAGCCGCCGGCCGTACGCAGGCGGCGGCTGCGGGAGGCCGCCGACCTCCCGCTCGCCGCTGACCTTCTCGCGGCGGCGATGCGGGCGGGGGCGCCGGTGGACAGGTCCGTCCTGGCCGTGGCGGACGCGCTCGACGGGCCCCTCGCCGACCGGCTCGCCCGGGTGGGCCGGTTGCTGCGGCTCGGCGGCGGCCCCGAGGAGGCGTGGGAGCCGCTCGCGTCGGTGCCGGGCGCCGAGCGGCTGACGGCTGCCGTCCGCCGCTCCTCGAACAGCGGCGGGGCGCTGGCCGGCGCGCTGACCCGGCTCGCCGACGACCTGCGCGCCGACCGGTCCACGGCTGCCGAGGCGGCCGCCCGCCGCGCCGGCGTTCTCATCGTGCTGCCGCTGGGGCTCTGCTTCCTGCCGGCCTTCATTCTCGCCGGCCTGGTGCCGGTGATCGTCGCCGTCCTCGGCGACGTGCTCTGACCCACCCTTTTAGAAAGGACAAACACGTGCGCAAACTTCTCGCCCGCCTGCGCGGGGACGCCGGGATGAACACGGCCGAGTACGCCGTCGGCACGCTTGCCGCCGTCGCTTTCGCCGGGATCCTGCTGAAGGTGCTGACCTCCGGCAACGTGCAGTCCGCGTTGACCGCCGTCATCGACCGGGCGCTCAAGTGAGCTGGCGCCGGTCGGCCGGCCGCGACCGGGGTTCCTTCACCGCCGAACTGGCGGCCGGCCTGCCGGCGCTACTGCTGCTCCTGCTCACCGGGCTGACCGCGGTGAACGCCGTCGGCACGAGGGCGGGCTGCCTGCACGCGGCCCGGGAGGCGGCGCTCGCCGCCTCCCGGGGCGAGGACGGGGTGGCCGCCGCCGGCCGGGCGGCCCCGGCGGGCGCCGAGGTCACGGTCACGGTCGACGGCCAGCGGGTCACCGCCACCGTCCGAGGGCCCGTACGCGCACTCGGCACTCGGCTGCCCAGGATCACCGTGACCGCGACCGCGGTCGCGGCGGTGGAACCCGGCGTCCCGGCGGGCCGACCGTGACCGGGCCGACCGTGACCGGGTCGACCGTGACCGGGCCGACCGTGACCAGCCCGTCAGTGCCTCGCCCCGGAGGAACCGGCGGGGAGCGTGGCGGAGCGACGGTCTGCCTGCTCGCGGTCGGGCTGGTGTTCGTCCTGGTTGGCCTGTTCGGGGCGGCCGTCGGTGCCGCCCAGACCGCCCGGCAGCGGGCCCGGGTCGCGGCGGACTTCGGCGCGCTTGCCGGTGCCGGGCAGGCCCTCAGTGGCGAAACGGCGGCGTGCGGTCGGGCAGCCGAGATCGCCGCCGCCAACGGCGGCTCATTGCTGGACTGCCGGCTCGACGGCCTCGACCTCCTGGTGACCGCGGAGGTGGCCGTCGCCCCGCTGCCCGGCCTGGCGCGGGCCGCCACGGCGACCGCCCGCGCCGGACCGGTCCGGGCTGACGAGGAGGGGGGGCTGACCAGGAGAGGGGTTGGTCAGAGGCCAGGTCGCCCGGCCAGGCGGCAAGGAGCCGGGCCGGGGGCGGGAACGCCGCCTCGCCGCCGTGATCGGGCGCTTCGCCGCCGCCGTGATCCGGCGCTTCCCGTCGCCGTGATCCGCCGCTTCGCCGCCGCCGTGATCCGGCGCCTCACGTCGCCGTCGAGCGCCGCCAGGCGTACCCCCGGGCCGGGCGGGTCAGCGTGCCTGGAGGGCGTCGAGGGCGATGGCCATCGCGATCACGAGTCGGCGGTCGATCTGCGGGTGCTGCACCTGGACGACGTACCGGTCGCGCAGGCCCCACTGCTTGATCACCGAGAAGACGGGCTGGCCGCCGGCGACGAAGTCGAAGTGGTACGGCAGCCAGGACAGCGAGTCGACGAAGCGCCGCAGCAGCGCCACCGGCATGCTGCGTTCCTGGCCGGTGATCTGCGGCAGGCCGGCCTGCTCCACGTGCCACGTGGAACGGAGCAGCGACTGGGCGAAGTCCTTGCGGAACAGGCCGATCGGGTTGCCGGCGTGGTCGGTCACGTCGTACGTGGCGCCGATGTCGAGGCGCTGGCGGGCCTTGAAGCCGAGCAGCGGCTGCTGCTTCGAGTCGTCGGTGTAGATCGTCACCTGCTCCTTGAAGGCGAGCCGCTTCTGCTGGGCGAACGCCAGCATCCCGCCTTCGGAGCCGTCCGGTGCGACGGCGTGGACCTCGTACTGGTTGACCATCATCCGGATCCGCTGCCGGATGTGGAACTGCTGCTGGGACTGCAAGGTGTCGGGCTGCATGGGATCTCCTTCGAGGGGTGGGCCGGAGTGTCGCACAGGCTCAACCGTCGCGCCGGCCCTCAGGTAGCGAGCGGCCCCCGTCGTCACCCGCGCCTTCGCCACCCCGAACCCGTCGCCGGAACCCACCACCCGAACCCACCACCCGAGCCCACCAACCGAGCCCACCACCCGAAGCCGCCGCTAGATCGCGCCGCCGGATCGCGCCGCCGGAATCCGCCTCCGCGTGGGACGGCAGCGCGCGGCGGGCTGGTCAGTTCCGGACGGCAGCGCGCGGCGGGCTGGTCAGTCCCGGACGGCAGCGTCACCCGGAGCAGCGGCGCGAAGACCCGGGGCGCCACCGGCCTCCCCGGACCGGCGGGGCGCCGGTACGCCGTCGGGCAGGTTGGCGAGCACCACGTCCAGCACCTTCACCGCGTCCGGCTTCGAGAGCGGGTTGTTGCCGTTGCCGCACTTCGGGGACTGCACACAGGACGGGCAGCCCGCCTCGCAGCCGCACTCCGCGATCGCGTCCCGGGTGGCCCGCAGCCAGGCCGCGGCCGTGCCGTACGCGCGCTCCGCGAACCCCGCCCCGCCGGGGTGCCCGTCGTAGACGAAGACCGTCGGCGCCTCGGTGTCCGGGTGCACGGCGGTGGAGAGCCCGCCGATGTCCCAGCGGTCGCAGGTGGCGGTGAGCGGCAGCAGCCCGATCGCGGCGTGCTCGGCGGCGTGCAGCGCGCCCGGCACGTCTGCCGGCTCCACGCCGGCGGCCGCCAAGGACTGCGGCGACAGGGTGAACCAGACCGCCACGGTGCGCAGTTCCCGGGCCGGTAGGTCCAGCGGGCGGGTGTCGATGACCTCGCCGGAGGCGATCCGTCGTCGCTGGTACGACACCACCTGGCTGGTCACGTCGACCTCGCCGAGGAAGAGGCCGACGGGCCCGGCGTCCACGTACGAGCGGACCGACACCACCGACAGCGACGTGACGTCCCGGGCGTGGGTGGACCAGTCCGGCTCCTCGGGGTGCACCAGCGCGCACCCGTCGGCCAGGTCGAGCGAGTCGACCACGTACGAGACGCCCTGGTGCAGGTAGACCGCGCCGGGGTGGAGCAGGAAGTGCGACGAGCCGCCGTCGACGGTGCCGAGCAGCCGCCCGGTCGCCGCCTCCACCACGCAGACCGGCGCGCCGCCCTCGCCGCGCAGGTCCACCTCCGGCCGTTCCCGGTGCCGCCAGTACCAGCCGGTCGGCCGCTGTCGCAGCGCCCCCGCCGCCACGAGCTGGTCCACCGCCTCCTTGGCCCCGTCGCCGAAGAGTTCAAGGTCAGCCGGGGTCAGCGGCGCCTCGACCGCCGCGCAGGCGAGCTGCGGGGCCAGCACGTACGGGTTGGCGGGGTCGAGCACGGTCGCCTCCACCGGCCGGCCGAACAGCGCCTCCGGGTGGTGCACCAGATAGGTGTCGAGCGGGTCGTCCCGGGCGACCAGCACGGCGAGCGCCTCCTGCCCGGAGCGCCCGGCCCGGCCGGCCTGCTGCCACAGCGAGGCCCGCGTGCCCGGGTAACCGCAGATCAGCACCGCGTCGAGCCCGATCAGGTCGACGCCCAGCTCCAGCGCGTTGGTCGAGGCCAGCCCGAGCAGGTCGCCGTGCAGCAGCGCGCGTTCCAGTTCGCGTCGCTCCTCGCGCAGGTAGCCGGCCCGGTAGGCGGCCACCCGGTCGCCGAGGCCGGGTACCGCCTCGTCGAGGGCGCGGCGGGCGTTCGCGGCGACCACCTCGGCGCCGCGCCGGGAGCGCACGAAGGCCAGTGTGCGTACCCCCTCGGCGACCGTGTCGGCGAGCAGGTCGGCCGTCTCCCGCAGCGCCGACCGGCGGACCTGGGTCAGGTCCGCCTGCTGGTCCGCGTGGGAGTCCGGCGGCAGCAGCGGCGGCTCCCAGAGCGCGAAGGTCACCCCGCCGCGCGGCGAGGTGTCCTCGGTGACGGCGGCGACGGGCAGCCCGGTGAGCCGCCCGGCCGCCGCCGCCGGGTCACCGGAGGTCGCCGAGGCCAGCACGAAGACGGGGGTACGCCCAAACCGGGCGCACTGCCTACGCAGCCGGCGCAGCACGTGCGCGACGTGCGAGCCGAAGACTCCCCGGTAGGTGTGGCACTCGTCGACCACCACGTACGCGAGCCGGCGCAGGAACCCGGACCACTGGGCGTGGCCGGGCAGGATGCCGTGGTGCAGCATGTCCGGGTTGGTCAGCACGAACCGCGAGTGCCGCCGGATCCACTCCCGCTCGGCGCGCGGGGTGTCGCCGTCGTAGCAGGCGGGGCGTACGCCCTCCAGCTCCAGCGCGGCGACGGCGCGCAACTGGTCGGCGGCGAGCGCCTTCGTCGGCGCCAGGTAGAGCACGGTGGCCCGGGGGTCGGCGAGCAGGGTGGCCAGCGCGGGGAGCTGGTAGGCCAGGGACTTGCCGGACGCGGTGCCGGTGGCGACCACCACGTGCTGGCCGTCGTACACCAGGGTGGCGGCCTCGGCCTGATGCCGCCAGGGCGCGACCACGCCGCGCCGGGCGAACGCCGCGCGCAGCTCCTCCGGCGCCCAGCCCGGCCACGGGGCGGGCTGGCCGGCCCGGGCCGGGACCCGTTCGACGTGGGTGACCGGATCGCCGCCGTTGCGGGCGCGCAGCCGGCCCAGCAGGTCGGCCGGCGATCGCCCGGGGCCGGCGCCTGCGGTTACGGTGGCTGCGGACGACGGCTCCAGGTCGTCGCGCGGCGTCGGGGGTGCCGAGCCGGAGCTGTCGGACGACGGCTTCAGGTCGTCGCGCGGCGTCGGGGGTGCCGAGCCGGAGCTGTCGGACGACGGCTTCAGGTCGTCGCGCGGCGTCAGACGCGCCGAGCTGAAGCTGTCGGAGGTCACGTCCTGCACTCTCGCACTGGTGTTCGCAGATGAAAAGCGGGGTATGGGGATGCCTTCGCCGGTGAGCAGAGCCGTATCCGGCGGGGATGGTTAGATGCCCAGGAGAGTTTACGGCTCTTGCGAGGGAGGACCGATGGAGCTGTCGCTGGCGACCCGCACCGTGGGCGAGCACACAGTGCTTGAGGTCGGCGGTGAGGTGGACGTCTACACCGCCCCCCGGCTGCGGGAACGGCTCCTCGAACTGATCGACGGCGGGGCCCGCCACGTCGTGGTCGACCTCGGCCGGGTGGACTTCCTCGACTCCACCGGCCTGGGCGTGCTGGTGGGCGCGCTCAAGCGGCTGCGCTCGGTCGGCGGTTCGTTCGCGTTGGTCTGCGACAAGGAGCCGCTGCTCAAGATCTTCCGGATCACCGCGCTCGACCAGGTCTTCCCGTTGCATCCCACGGTCGACGCGGCGATCGGCGCGGGCCCGGCCGGCGCTGGCGCGTGATGGCCACGGTCCGGCTCTCCTTCTCGCCGGCCCCGGTGCACGTGCGCACCGCGCGCCTGGTCGGTGTGGCGGTCGCCCGGCGCGCCGGGGTCCGCGAGGACCTGCTCGACGAGGTGCGCCTCGCCATCGGCGAGGCGTGCACGCGCGCGGTCGCCCTGCACCGGCAGTACGGCGTGCCCGACCCGGTGCTCGTCGAGATGTCCGACAGCGGGGCGTACGCGGTGCGGGTCGTCGACCGCGCGCCGATCGAGGCCGGCCTCGGCCTGGCCGCGCTGGACGCCGACCAGCTCGCCAACGAGTCGTTGAACGAGGACGACCTCACCACCGGCGTCGGCTTCGCGCTGCTCGCCGGCTTCGTCGAGGACCTCCAGGTCCGCCCGGTCGACGAGGGCATCGGCACCGAGGTGCGGATGGTCTGGCCCGTGGGCCGCTGAAGCTGATCCGCCCCGGCCCCGGCGAGGGGTCGCGCCGCTGCTCCACCGCCCTCCGGCAGAGGGCGTCGCACGCCGTCAGGCCGCGTCCCGTGCGGGGACGCGGCCTCCTTGTCATGGACGGACTCCTATATCAGATTTTTCCTCATAACACAGCGACGAAGATCATCGAGACAGGGTGCCCCCTCGGTGTGACCTCCGACACTGCGGAGGGCTACAGTACGCGGGTTGTCAGCAAGTGATCGCATCCCGCAACCAGCGGGAACGGTGTCATCGCTGGTCCGCCGGGGTGGGTTGGCGCGCTTGCGAATCCGCATCCAGGCGCCGGGTCGGTGCGTCTCCACCGGCCGGCGCGAGCGTTCGGTACAGGAGGACACAGATGTCCGACACCTTGGCCGCCGAGGGCGGCGGGATCTCCCTCACCGGAAACAATGTCACGTACGTCGTCATCGCCGCGGTGATCGCGCTGGTGGCGCTCGCCTTCGCCGCCGCACTGACGAAGGCCGTCCTGGCCGCCGGCAAGGGCACCACCAACATGCAGGAGATCTCCGGCGCGGTCCAGGAGGGCGCCTCGGCCTACCTGCTCCGGCAGTTCCGCACCCTGGCGATCTTCGTGGTCATCGCCGTGGTGCTGCTCTTCCTGCTGCCGGTGCACGACACCGACGGCAACGAGACGGCGGTGAAGATCGGGCGCTCCGCCTTCTTCGTCGTCGGCGCGCTGTTCAGCGCGTTCATCGGCGGCGCCGGCATGTGGCTGGCCACCCGGGCCAACCTGCGGGTCGCCGCCGCCGCCCGGGAACGGCAGGGCGGCCGCGAGGGCGCCATGAAGATCGCCTTCCGCACCGGCGGCGTCGTCGGCTTCCTCACCGTCGGGCTCGGCCTCTTCGGCGCCGCGCTGGTCGTGCTCTTCTTCCGGGGCGACGCGCCGACCGTGCTGGAGGGCTTCGGCTTCGGCGCCGCGCTGCTCGCCATGTTCATGCGGGTCGGCGGCGGCATCTTCACCAAGGCCGCCGACGTGGGCGCCGACCTGGTCGGCAAGGTCGAGCAGGGCATTCCCGAGGACGACCCGCGCAACGCCGCCACCATCGCCGACAACGTGGGCGACAACGTCGGCGACTGCGCCGGCATGGCCGCCGACCTGTTCGAGTCGTACGCCGTGACCCTGGTCGCCGCGCTGATCCTCGGTCGCGCCGCCTTCGGCGAGCAGGGCCTGGTCTTCCCGCTGATCATCTCCACCATCGGCGTGCTCATCGCGATCGTCGGCGTCTTCATCACCCGGCTGCGCGCCTCGGACCGCAGCGGCCTGACCGCGATCAACCGGGCCTTCTACATCTCCGCGCTGCTGTCCGCGGTGCTGGTCGCCGTCGCCACGTACGCGTACCTGCCGGCCACCTTCGCCGAGCTGGAGGGCGGGCTCACCGACGTCGACGAGAACCCGCGGGTCGTCGCCATCGGCGCGGTCGTCATCGGCATCGTGCTGGCCGCCGCGATCCAGGCGCTGACCGGCTACTTCACCGAGACCGACCGGCGCCCGGTGCAGGACATCGGCAAGAGTTCCCAGACCGGCCCCGCCACCGTCATCCTCGCCGGCATCAGCGTCGGCCTGGAGTCGGCGGTCTACTCGGCGCTGCTGATCGGCGCCGGCGTGTTCGGCGCGTTCCTGCTCGGCGGCAGCTCCATCACGCTCTCGCTGTTCGCCGTGGCGCTGGCCGGCACCGGCCTGCTCACCACGGTCGGTGTGATCGTCGCGATGGACACGTTCGGCCCGATCTCCGACAACGCCCAGGGCGTGGCGGAGATGTCCGGCGACATCGACGAGCACGGCGCCCGGACGCTGACCGAGCTGGACGCGGTCGGCAACACCACCAAGGCGATCACCAAGGGCATCGCGATCGCCACGGCCGTGCTCGCCGCGACGGCGCTCTTCGGCTCCTACACCGACACGCTGCGCACCGCGTACTCCGACGCGGGGGTGGGCGACGTCGGCGCCGAGATCCTCAACTCGCTGAACGTGGCGAACCCGCGCAACCTGGTCGGCCTGATCATCGGCGCGGCGGTGGTCTTCCTCTTCTCCGGGCTGGCCATCAACGCGGTCTCCCGCTCGGCCGGCGCGGTCGTGATGGAGGTCCGCCGGCAGTTCCGCGAGCTGCCCGGGATCATGGACCGCACCCAGCGCCCCGAGTACGGCAAGGTCGTCGACATCTGCACGCGGGACGCGCAGCGCGAGCTGATGACCCCCGGCCTGCTCGCCATCCTCGCCCCGATCGCGGTCGGCTTCGGCCTCGGGCCGGGCGCGCTCGCGGCGTACCTGGCCGGGGCGATCGGGGCCGGCACGCTGATGGCGGTCTTCCTGGCCAACTCGGGCGGCGCCTGGGACAACGCGAAGAAGCTCGTCGAGGACGGCGCGTACGGCGGCAAGGGCTCCGAGTCGCACGCCGCGACCGTCATCGGCGACACCGTCGGCGACCCGTTCAAGGACACCGCCGGCCCGGCGATCAACCCGCTGATCAAGGTGATGAACCTGGTCTCGCTGCTGATCGCGCCGGCCGTGGTGGCCTGGAGCGTGGGCGACGAGAAGAACACCGCCCTGCGGGTCGGCATCGCCGTGGTGGCGACGCTGATCGTCGTCGCGGCGGTGGTGTTCAGCAAGCGCAAGGGCGTGGCGATGTCCGACTCCGGTGCCGGCACCGGCACGGGCAGCCCGGACCAGCGACCGGAGACGGTCAACGCCTGATCCCGTCCGGCATCCCGGTCCCCGGTCGGCCCGCGTGGCCGGCCGGGGACCGTCCGGGCCGCCGCGGCAAACCTGAGCGGTGCCCCGGCTCGACACAGGTCGTACGCTGCTTCGCATGCGCACGTGCCGGGCGACAACCGCCGGAAAGCTCACGGTGGTCCTGGCCACGCTCGTCCTCGTGGCCGCTGGCTGCGGTGGCGGCCCCAGCCCGCAGGCGTGGGCGGCGTCGGTCTGCTCGGCGCTCACGCCGTGGCGGGCCGAGATCAGCAAGCTGACCAGCAGCACCGACCAGCAGATGACCGCCCAGACCACCCCGGCGCAGGCGAAGGAGAACCTGGTGCGGCTCTTCGGCGGCGCGGAGCAGGCCAGCGAGACCGCCCGGCGCAAGGTCGAGCAGGCCGGCGTCCCGGAGGCCGAGCACGGTGCGGAGGTCTCCGCCGGGTTCCGCGCGTCCCTCGAGAAGATGCGCGACGCGTACGGCCGGGCCCGCGACACCATCGACGGGCTGAGCACCGGGCAGCCCGCCGCCTTCTACGACGGCGTCCGGGCCGCCGTGGACACGCTGAACAAGGAGTACGACGCCAGCGCGCTCGACACCAGCCGACTCAACTCGGAGGAGTTGAAACGGGCCTTCGACGAGGTGCCGGAGTGTCGCTGAGCGGGACCGGCGAGTCGGACGGCCTGACGCCGCCCGCGCTGTTCCCGGCGCCCGAGCCGGACCGGATGGCGCCGGCGCCCCGCCGGGCCGCCCCGCCCCCGCCGGGCGACGTCGACGACTCCGCCCGGCAACTGCCGTTCTTCGCCGCCGAGGCGGCGGACCCGTCCCTCGCCGACCTCGCCGGGCTGCTCGCCGGTCCGGGCGAGGTGGTCCGGATGGGCGGGACGGCCCGCCTCTCCGTGGTGGTGGACGCCGCCTGGCGCGTGCACGTGCTCGCCGCCGAGCTGGCGCTGCGCGGGGTGGCGGCCACCTGGGAGGCGACCGCCGACGGGCGGCACGCGGTGCGCACCTCGTACGCCCGCACCCTGAAGCCGCTCGCGGTGGCCTGGCTGCGCGGCTCCGGCAAACGTCCGCCCGCCGGGTTCCACCTCAACGGCCGGCGGCTGCGGCTCTGGCTCGCCGCGGCGGGGGTGGCCGAGCCGCCCGGCTACCTGCTCCGGCTCGGCGTGGCCGACGAGGAGTGCTGGGAGCCGGTCGGCGGGGCGCTCGCCGCGGTCGGCCTGTCCGGGGCCCTCCTGGGGTCGGCCGACGGCGGCCCGGCGTACCGGATCACCGGCCGCCGCCGGCTCGCCCGCCTGGCCGAGCTGGTCGGGGACCCGCCGCCCGCCGCCCCGCCGACGGCCTGGCCCGGCCACCCCTGACCCGGCCCGCCCCCGCTCCACCGGTGTCCGATCCGGGACAGCCGGACGCGGAAATCCGCAGGAAAACGGCCGGGTGGCGCGTCGACCGACGGCCCGCCATCGTCACAGTGTCCCGCCTCCCGGCACACGCACGGTGTACGGTGGCGCCGTCCGGCACCGCCAGCGCCGCCGGAGAGAAGGTGCCGCCCCGCCGGGGGCGGTTTGCCGCCCGCGAAACCCGAAACGCGGGCGGCGCGTTACGTTGGACGTCCGGGCCGCCGGGGGTCGGCGGGTCGGAAGCGGGCCCGAACCGGGCACCGCGCGGCTGCGAGCAGGAGTGAGGTCGGGGAGAAACGTGCCGAGCAACGCTGGAACCACCCGTCTGGTCATCGTCGAGTCACCGGCGAAGGCCAAGACGATCTCGGGCTACCTCGGCCCGGGATACGTCGTGGAGGCCAGCTTCGGCCACGTCCGGGACCTCCCACGCAACGCCGCCGACGTGCCGGCGAAGTACAAGGGCGAGCCGTGGGCGCGGCTCGGGGTGGACGTCGACAACGGCTTCCACGCCCTCTACGTGGTCTCCGCCGACCGCAAGCAGCAGATCAGCAAGCTGGTGAAGCTGGCCAAGGAGGTCGACGAGATCTTCCTGGCGACGGACGAGGACCGCGAGGGCGAGGCGATCGCCTGGCACCTGGTGGAGACTCTCAAGCCCAAGGTGCCGGTCAAGCGGATGGTCTTCCACGAGATCACCAAGCCGGCGATCCAGGCGGCGGTGGCCAACCCCCGCGAGATCGACCGGGACCTGGTCGACGCCCAGGAGGCCCGGCGCATCCTCGACCGGCTCTACGGCTACGAGGTCTCCCCGGTGCTGTGGAAGAAGGTCATGCCGAAGCTCTCGGCGGGCCGGGTGCAGTCCGTGGCGACCCGGATCGTGGTGGAGCGGGAACGGCAGCGGATGGCCTTCCGCACGGCGGAATACTGGGACATCCTGGCCACCCTCGCCGTGGCGAACGCCGGCGAGGGGCCGCGCAACTTCAACGCCACCCTGGTCGCGCTGAACGGCGACCGCATCGCCACCGGCAAGGACTTCGAGCCGACCACGGGCCGCGTGAAGCCCGGCGCCGGGGTGGTGCACCTGGACGAGGGCGGGGCCCGGGGGCTCGCGGCCCGCCTGGAGGGCCGGCCGTTCACCGTCACCCGCGTCGAGGAGAAGCCCTACCGGCGTCGCCCATACGCGCCGTTCATCACCTCCACCCTCCAGCAGGAGGCGGCCCGCAAGCTGCGGTTCTCGTCGCAGCAGACGATGCGCACCGCGCAGCGCCTCTACGAGAACGGCTACATCACCTACATGCGTACCGACTCGGTGAACCTGTCGGAGACCGCCATCGCGGCGGCCCGCCGGCAGATCGTCGAGCTGTACGGCGAGCGCAGCGTGCCGCCGGAGCCGCGCCGTTACACCGGCAAGGTGAAGAACGCGCAGGAGGCGCACGAGGCGATCCGCCCCGCGGGGGACAACTTCCGCACCCCGGGCGACGTGGCCAAGGAGCTGTCGGCCGAGGAGTTCAAGCTCTACGAGCTGATCTGGCGGCGCACCATCGCCTCGCAGATGACCGACGCCGTCGGCTCCAGCGTCTCGGTGCGCATCCGCGCCGTCTCCTCCGCGCAGGAGGAGGCCGACTTCGGCGCCACCGGCAAGACCATCACCGACCCGGGCTTCCTGCGCGCGTACGTCGAGTCGAGCGACGACGAGAACGCCGAGGCCGAGGACGCCGAGCGCCGGCTGCCCACCCTCGTCAAGGACCAGCCGCTCACCGCCGACGAGCTGGCCGCGCAGGGTCACCACACCCAGCCACCGTCGCGCTACACCGAGGCGTCGCTGGTCAAGGCCCTCGAAGAGCTGGGCATCGGCCGTCCCTCGACGTACGCGTCGATCATGCAGACCATCCAGGACCGCGGGTACGTCTTCAAGCGCGGCCAGGCGATGATCCCGTCATTCCTGGCGTTCGCCGTGATCGGCCTGCTGGAGCGGCACTACCCGCGCCTGGTCGACTACGACTTCACGGCCAGCATGGAGAACGAGCTGGACGAGATCGCCGGCGGCGACCACGCGGCGGTCGACTTCCTCACCGCGTTCTACTTCGGCAGCGCCAACGGCGCCGGCGACCGGGACATCGCCCGCTCCGGCGGCCTGAAGAAGCTGGTCACCGAGAACCTCAGCGAGATCGACGCGCGCAGCGTCAACTCGATCCCGCTGTTCACCGACGACGACGGCCGCGAGGTCGTCGTCCGGGTCGGCCGCTACGGCCCGTACCTCCAGCGGGCGGTGCCGGGCGAGCAGCCGGCGCCCGCCGCGGAGGGCGAGGAGGGCGGCGGCCAGGGCGACCGGGCGCCGATCCCCGAGGGGCTGGCGCCGGACGAGCTGACCCCGGAGAAGGTGCACGAGCTGTTCCTCGGAGGCGGGGGCGAGCGGAAGCTCGGCGACGACCCGGCCACCGGCGAGCCGATCCTGCTCAAGTCGGGCCGCTTCGGCCCGTACGTGGCCAGCGGCGAGCGCAAGTCGTCGCTGCTGCGCTCGCAGTCGCCGGACTCGCTGACCCTCGACGAGGCGCTGAAGCTGCTCAGCCTGCCCCGGCTGGTCGGCGTGGCCCCGGACGGTGTCGAGGTCTTCGCGAACAACGGCCGCTACGGCCCGTACGTCAAGCGCGGCGACGAGTTCCGCTCGCTGGACTCCGAGGACAAGATGTTCAGCGTCACGCTGGACGAGGCGCTGGCCCTGCTGGCCGCCCCGAAGACCCGCCAGCGGCGGGCCGCCGCGCCGCCCCTGCGGGAGATGGGCGCCGACCCGCTGACCGAGAAGCCGCTGGTCATCAAGGACGGGCGGTTCGGCCCGTACGTCACGGACGGGGAGACCAACGCGTCGCTGCGCCGGGGCCAGACCCCGGAGGCGCTGAGCATCGAGGAAGCCTCCGAGATGCTCGCCGAGAAGCGCGCGAAGGGCCCGGCGCCGAAGAAGAAGGCCGCCGCGAAGAAGGCGCCCGCCAAGAAGGCCGCGGCGACGAAGGCGACGGCGGCGAAGAAGACGGCCGCGGCGACGAAGTCCACGGCCGCCAAGAGCACGACGACGGCCAAGGCCACCCCGGCGAAGAAGGCCCCGGCCAAGAAGGCGGCGCCCCGGAAGGCCACCACCACCGCCGACTGACCGCCACCTCAGCCGAGGATTCGGGTGAGGTGTGGGTTGGTGAAGAGACGGTCGGGGTCCAGGCGGTCGCGTTCTGCCAGGAAGTCCGGGAAGCGGGGGTACGCGGGGGCCAGCGACCCCGCGTCCCGCCAGTGCAGCTTGCCCCAGTGCGGGCGACCGCCCAACCCCTCCGCGACCTGCTCGAACGCGCGGAAGTACGGCTCGTACGGCATGCCGACGTACTGGTGGATCGCCACGTACGCCGACTCGCGCCCGTACCCGTGGGAGAGCCAGATGTCGTCGGCGGCGCTGAACCGCACCTCCACGGGGAAGAGCACCTTGAAGGGCAGGCCGTCCACGATCCGGCGGAGCGCGCCGAGCGCCTCGCCGAGCGCCTCGCGCGGCAGCCCGTACTCCATCTCCACGAAGCGGACCCGGCGCGGGGTGCAGAACACCTTGTCGGAGCGGCCCGTGTAGCGGCGTTCGGTGAGCGCCCGCGCGGAGACCGCGCTGATCCTCGGCGCGAGCGCCGGCACGGCGCGGCCGAGCCGGCAGGCGCCCTCGAAGACGGTGTTGGACAGGAAGTCGTCGTCCAGCCACCCGCGCCACCGGGGCAGCGGCCGGTCGTCGACGGGCACCCGGTCGTTGGTCTTGACCTGCGCCCGGTCGGTGTACGGGAACCAGTAGAACTCCGCGTGGTCGTGCGCCTCGACCAGCGCCGGCAGGTCGGCCAGCACGGCGTCCAGCGGCGCCGGCCGCTCGTGCGCGTGCAGCACGAAGGCGTCCACGCAGCGCAGGGTGACCTCGACCAGCACGCCGAGGGCGCCCAGGGAGACCCGGGCGGCGGCGAAGACGTCGGGGTTCTCGTCGGCGGAGCAGCGCAGCACCTCGCCGGTGCCGGTGACGAGGGTGAGCGCCTCGACGAACGTCGACAGGCAGCCGTACGCGGCACCGGTGCCGTGGGTGCCGGTGGAGATCGCCCCGGCGATCGTCTGCGCGTCGATGTCGCCGAGGTTGGGCAGCGCGAGACCGTGCGCGGCGAGCAGGTCGTTGAGCGCGCACAGGGTGATCCCGGCCGGTACGGTGACCAGTCGGCGGTCGACGTCGACGCGTACGCCGGTGTCCAGTGCGGTCAGTTCCATCCGCCGTCCGTCGGCGACCGCGACGCCGGTGAAGGAGTGGCCGCTGCCGACCACCCGGATCCGGTCTCCGGCCGTCGCGGCGGCGCGTATGGCATCGGTGACGTCGGAGAGAGAGGTGGGGCGCAGGATGGCGGTGGCGGTGGCGCGCTGGTTGCCGGCCCAGTTGGACCAGGCGGCGGTGGACGCTGCGGTGCCGGCCATGCACACTCCTCGACATGAATGTGAACTGACTTCATATCAGGAACGTTGTCGCAGGTAAATACCGCAATCGAGTCTTGCTCGTTGTACTGGTAGTCACGAACTCGTGACGTGCAGATATGTTCATCCGTCGAAGGGGGGTGGCGCCGAGTGTCCACACCAGCCGCCACAGCCGGGCCGCTGCGCCGCGTACCGGTGCAGGGTCGAAGTGTCGCTCGGGTCCAGCGGATGCTGGACGCCTGTGCCGAACTCGTCGACGAGGTGGGGTACGAGGGGCTCACCACGACCCTGCTCGCCGAGCGTGCCGAGGTGGCGATCGGGTCGGTGTACCAGTTCTTTCCGGACAAACGGGCGATCGTGCAGGCGCTCACCCTGCGCACGATGGAGTCCTACCTCCAGCGGCTCGACGAGCGTTTCGCCTCCGACGACCTGACCTACTGGTGGGACGGGGTCGACGCGGGGATCGACGAGTACATCACGATGCAACGCACCGTCCCGGGATTCCGTACCCTGCACTTCGGCGACGTGGTCGACCTGCACCTGCTCGATGAGCAGCGGGACAACAACGGGGTGATCGCGGACCAGTTGGCCCGCGTGCTCGGCGAGCGCTTCGGCCTGACCGACGTCCCCGACCTCCGGTTCCACCTGGAGATCGCCGTGGAGACGGCCGACGCGCTGATCAAGCTGGCGTTCCGTCGGCAGCCGGAGGGTGACGAGCGGGTGCTGGCCGAGGCGAAGGCGCTGATCCGGGAGTACCTGCACCGACAGGTCGACGCCCCGGCCGACGCCGGCCAGCCCGGCTGACCCCGGTCCGCCGGCCGGGCTGACCCCGGACCGCCGGCCCGGGTGCGTGGGTGGCGGGACCGGACGCGAAGGCCCGGGGTGCGCCGGGCGCGAAGCGGGGTGCGGGACGACACGGTGCGTAGGACGTACCCGGGGTGCGCCGGGCGACAGGTGCGGAAAAGACGGAACGGCCGGGGTGCGCCGGCCGGTGGACAGGGCACGACGGCCCGGGTGCGCCGGGCGGCGGAGAGCGGCAGAACGGCCCGGGGTGCGCCGGGTCGGTGAGTCTCAGAGGAAGGCGTGGCCCTCGCCCCGGTAGGTGGGCACGGTGGCCACGACCGCATTTCCCTCGACCAGGTGCAGCTCGTTGACGTGCTCGCACAGCTCGCCGGCCTTCGCGTGCCGGAACCAGACCCGGTCGCCGACCCGCAGGGTGGCGGCCGCCGTGCCGGCCAGCGGGGTCTGCACCTCGCCGGCCCCCTCGGTGCCGACCAGTTTCAGCCCGCCGGGCAGCCACGGGCGGGGCAGCCGGCTGTCCTCCGCCGGGCCGGAGGCGACCCAGCCGCCGCCGAGCACGGTGGCCAGGCCGGGCGCCGGGCGGCGGACCACCGCGCAGGCGAAGAACGCCGCCGGGGTGGGGCGCCAGGCGCGGTAGGCGTCGAACAGCGTCGGCCCGTACAGGCCCGATCCCGCGGTGACCTCGGTGACCGCGGGATCGGCGCTGGTCGCGGCCAGGCTGCCGGTGCCGCCGCCGTTGACGAACTCCAGGTCGGCGTGTTCGCGTACGGCGGCCACCGCCGCGGCCCGGCGGGCCAGCAACTCGCGGTACGACCCGCGCTGGGCCAGCCGGATCGCGGAGCCGAGCACCGCCCGCCCGGGCGGCGCGTCCCCGAGGCCGGCGATCTGCGCCTCGTACGACATCAGCCCGACGAGCCGGAAGCCGGCGCGGCCCGCGACGGTGGCGGCGAGCGCGCCGGCCGCCCGGGCGCTGTGCACCGGCGAGCGGCGCACCCCGATGTGCACCCGCCCGCCGAGCGGTCGCCAGGAGGCGTCCAGGTCGAGGCAGACCCGCAGCTCGGGACGCCCGCCGGGAGCCCGCACGGCGTCGACGAGGTCGAGCTGGTCGGTGCCGTCGACCATCAGCGTGACGGCGGCGGCGAGCGCCGGGTCGGCGGCGAGCTCGGCCAGCGCTCCCCGGTCGACGGTGGGGTACGCCACCAGCGCGTCGTCGGTCACGCCGGCGCGGACCAGCCAGATCGCCTCGGGCAGGGTGAAGGCCATCACGCCGTGCCAGCCCGGCCGCCCCAGCGCCCGGCCGATCAGCTCCCGGGCGCGGACCGACTTGCTGGCGACGCGGATCGGCTTGCCACCGGCGCGGCCGGCCAGCGCGGCGGCGTTGCCGTCGAAGGTGGCGAGGTCGACCACGGCGTACGGCGGGTCGAGGTGCGCGGTCGCCCGGTCGAGCCGCTCACGGAGTCTGTCGCTTTCGGTGGCCACGTCTGCACGCTAACTGTCTGGGAGTGAATGCGAAATACCCTCGCGTCTGTCCGGGCTGACGGCGGTGGCCGCGGCGGCCTAGGCTCGGCGAGCAGGAGAATGTCGCGGCGGGGAAGGTTCCCCACCGGGTCTAGAGTGTTCCACCGGGACTGCCCAGCGATGGGCCGGCACGTGGAGGTACGGCCATCGAAAGCCAGTTCAACGGCGAGTCGCCCGGCGTGTCGTCGTCATCGAACAAGCCCGGCGGCACCGCCGACCAGCCCGTTGCCGACCTGTCCGGCTACGCCGGCATCCGGTCGGTGCTGCGCATCACGCCGTTCCGCCGGCTCTGGATCGTGCTCGGCGCGGCGTCGTTCGGCGACTGGTTCGGCCTGCTCGCCACGTCGGTCTTCGCCGCCTCCCAGGTCGAGGGGAGCACCGCCCAGGGCGCCGCGTTCGGTGGCGTCATCGCCATCCGGCTGCTGCCGGCGCTGGTGCTCGGTCCGGTCGCCGGCGTGCTCGCCGACCGGTTCGACCGGCGCTGGACGATGGTCATCTGCGACATCCTGCGGTTCCTGCTCTTCGCCTCGATCCCGATGGCCGCGCTGCTCGGCGCCCCCGGCGGGGCGGTGGTCGCCTGGGCGGCGATCGCCACCTTCCTGATCGAGTCGCTCACGCTGCTGTGGATCCCGGCCAAGGAGGCCGCGGTCCCCAACCTGATCCCGCGCGCCCGGTTGGAGGCCGCCAACCAGCTCACGCTGATCACCACGTACGGCCTCACGCCGGTCCTGGCCGCGCTGATCCTCGCCGCGCTCGACGGCATCGTGCGGGCGGCGACCGGGGGCTCGACGCCCAACTGGGCGGAGCCGGCCGATCTGGCGCTCTGGTTCAACGCTTTCTCCCGGCTGGCCACCGCGCTGGTGGTGGCGTACGGCATCAAGGAGATCAGCCAGGGGCAGGTCGCGGAGCGGAGCGGCGGCGAGCAGAGCATGCTGCGCCAGTTCAAGGAGGGCTGGCGCTACATCGGCCAGACCCCGCTGGTCCGCGGCCTGGTGCTCGGCATCTTCGGCGCGTTCGCCGGCGGCGGCATCGTGATCGGCACGGCGAAGTTCTTCGCCACCTCGCTCGGCGCCGGCGACGCCGCCTTCTACCTGCTCTTCGGCGCCATCTTCGTCGGCCTCGCGCTCGGCATCGGGCTCGGCCCGATGATCGTCAAGGACATGTCCCGGCGGCGCTGGTTCGGCATGAGCATCGTGCTGGCCAGCGCGTCGGTGATGGCTCTGGCCTTCGCCATCCACCTGTCGATGGCGATGGTCGGCGCGGTCCTAGTCGGCGCGGGCGCCGGGATGGCGTTCCTCTCCGGCACGACCCTGCTCGGCGGGGAGATCGCCGACGAGGTGCGGGGCCGGGTCTTCGCGGTGGTGCAGATCGGCACCCGGCTGGTGCTGATCCTCGCGATCGGCCTCAGCAGCCTGCTCGCCGGCGTCGGCGGCTCGCGTCGGCTGGAACTGGCCGACCTGGGCGTCTCGATCTCGTCCACCCGACTGCTGCTGCTCGCCGCCGGCGCCGCCGGCATCTTCGCCGGGATCAGCGCGTTCGGGCAGATGGACGACAAGAAGGGCGTCCCCGTCCTGGCCGACCTCTGGGGCTCCGTCCGGGGCCGCCCGCTGATGCCCGCCGAGCTGTTCGTCTCCGCCGGCCTCTTCGTGGTCTTCGAGGGCGGCGAGGGCGCCGGCAAGTCCACCCAGCTCGCCGCGCTCGCCGAGCGGCTGGGCGGGCAGGGGCGCGACGTGGTGGTCACCCGCGAGCCGGGCGCCACCGCCGTCGGCGAGCGGATCCGGTCGCTGCTGCTCGGCGCGCCCGGGTCCGACGTGCCGTCGCCGCGCGCCGAGGCGCTGCTCTACGCCGCCGACCGGGCGCACCACGTGGCCACCGTCGTCCGGCCGGCGCTCGTCCGCGGCGCGGTGGTGATCAGCGACCGGTACGTGGACTCGTCCCTGGCGTACCAGGGCGCGGGGCGGACGCTCCCCGTCGACGAGGTCTCCTGGCTGTCCTCCTGGGCCACCGGCGGGCTCAAGCCCGACCTCGTGGTGCTGCTCGACGTCGACCCGCACACCGGCCTGTCCCGGGTGGCGTCCCGCGCCGAGGCGGCCGACCACGTGGAGGCCGAGTCGGTCGCCTTCCACGAGCGGGTCCGGTACGCCTTCCTCGACCTCGCCGCCGCCGACCCGAAGCGCTACCTGGTGCTCGACGCGTCCCGCCCGGTGGAGGAGATCGCCGAGCAGGTGGCCCGGCGGGTCGAGGAGATGCTGGGCACCCCGGGCGGCATCGTGCACCCGCGCCCCGCCCAGGGGCCGGACACCTCGGTGCAGCCGGAGTTATCCGAATCGGAGCTGGTGACGATGGAGCATCGGACCTGATGCCGGACGTCTTCGCCGACCTGGTCGGGCAGGACGAGGCGGTCGACACGCTGCGCCGCGCCGCCGCCTCGGCGGCGGCCGTGCTGCGCGCCGCCGTCCCGCCCACGACCGACGCCGCCGGGGACGAGTTCGACGCGCTCGCCGAGGAGGCCGAGGGCGCGGGCGCCGGGGGCGCGGGGGCGGGTGCCGCCGCCGATCCCGGGGCGGGGATGACGCACGCCTGGATCTTCACCGGGCCGCCCGGGTCGGGCCGGTCGGTGGCGGCCCGGGCCTTCGCCGCCGCCCTGCAGTGCGCGTACGGCACCGGCTGCGGCCAGTGCCCCGGCTGCCACACCACCATGGCCGGCACGCACGCCGACGTCCGGCTGGTGGTGCCGGAGGGGCTCTCCATCGGCGTCAACGAGATGCGGGCGCTGGTGCTGCGCGCCGCCAGCACCCCGTCGGGCGGGCGGTGGCAGGTGGTGGTCATCGAGGACGCGGACCGGCTCACGGAGGCCGCCGGCAACGCGCTGCTCAAGGCCATCGAGGAGCCGCCGCCGCGTACGGTCTTCCTGCTCTGTGCCCCGTCCACCCACCCGGACGACATCTCGGTGACCATCCGGTCGCGCTGCCGGGTCGTACCGCTGCGGCAGCCGGCGGCCGAGGCGGTGGCCGAGGTGCTGGCCCGCCGGGACGGCGTGGCGCCCGACGTGGCGCAGTGGGCGGCGGCGGCCGCGCAGGGGCACGTGGGCCGGGCCCGCCGCCTGGCCCGCGACCCGGAGGCGCGCACCCGCCGGGAGGCGGTGCTCGCGGTGCCGCGCCGGCTGACCGGCGTGGGGGCCGCGTTCGACGCGGCGTCGGCGCTCATCGAGGCGGCGGAGGCGGAGGCGGCGGCGTCGGTGGCGGAGACCGACGCGACCGAGCGGGCGGCGCTGGAGACGGCGCTCGGCGCCGGCGGCACCGGGCGGGGCGCGGCCGGCGCGATCCGGGGCGCCGCCGGCCAGCTCAAGGACCTGGAGAAGCGGCAGAAGTCGCGGGCCACCCGGGCGCAGCGGGACGCGCTCGACCGCGCCCTGGTCGACCTGGCCGGCTTCTACCGGGACGCGCTCACCATGGCGCTGCGCGCCCCCGTGGCGCCGGTGCACACCGACACCGCCGCGCTGGCCGGGGCGGGCGCGCAGAAGTGGGACGCCGAGGGGGCGCTGCGCCGCCTGGAGGCGGTGCTGGAGTGCCGGGCGGCGATCGAGGCGAACGTCAAGCCCCGGATCGCCGTCGAGGCGATGATGCTCGCGCTCTGGAAGGGCTGACCCGCCCGTTCGGCACCGGGCCGGATTCCGCCGGCCGCGTCGGTTGTCCACAGGCATCGACAGCCGCAATTGCTGTGCGGTACGGTCCGGTGTGCCGTGACGGTGGCGGCACGCTCAGTGATGGCCTGTCCGGGAGGAGTCCGCCGATGTCGCGGGGGGAGATCGACGAGGCCTGGATCGAGGAGGCGGTGCGGCGTTACCGCCGGATCGAGTCCCTCCAGGCCGAGTTCGACCGGGCGGTGGCGACCGTCGAGGTCACCGTCCGGTCGCCCGACGGGCTGGTCGAGGTGGTGGTCACCGCCGGCGGGCGGATCACCGACGTCCGGTTCCTCGGCCCGCTGCACACCCGCAGCCCCCGGGACGTCGCCGGCTCGGTGCAGGCCGCGGTCACCGCGGCGGCCGCTGCCGCCCAGTGGGCCCGGGAGAAGCTGCACAACGAGACCTTCGCCGCCTACCGTCCGCTGGCGGGAGCCTGACATGGACACCCTGCACGCCCTCGCCGCCCGGCTCGACCAGGCGAGCGAGACCATGACGGCCGTGTCCCGCACGGTCACCGCCGGCGACCCGCCGCAGGCCGCGTTCGGCGCCGACGCCCCCGGCCGGCCCGGCGAGATCGGGCGGGCCCTGCACCGGCAGTGGATCGCGGCCACCGGCGACCGGGCCCGGGAGGCGCACGCCGTGGCGCAGCGGCTGGCGGTCGCGGCGGCGGCGGTGCGGGCCGCCGCCGACCACTACGCCGACGCCGACCGCGCCGCCCGCTACCGGCTGACCGGGGAGGCGTGATGGACACGCTGGACCGGCTCGCCGAGCCCGGGCTCGACCTGCTGGGCCGGGTCGACACGCTGCTCGCCGCCGGGGCGCCCGAGGGCCACCGCGTCTGGCCGCTGCTGCGCCGGATGCAGGTGCTCCCCGGCGAGGCGGTCCGGAACTTCCTCGACCTGCACCCGGCGCCGCTGGCGGGCGCCGGCCACGCGGCGCGCCGGCTCGTCCGGGGCTACGACGAGGCCTCCGCCGCGCTGGCCGATCCGGTGCTCTGGTCCGGTCCGGCAGCGTCGGCCCACGGGCAGGCCCGGGCGGCCCTGCTGCGCCATCTCGACGAGGGGCCGGAGAGCCTGATCGGGCGGCTGGAGTCCACCGCCGGTTACGCCGACGCGCTCGCCGACTGGGTGGAGGGCAGCCGGCGGGCGCTGGCCCGGGCGCTGGCCGACGTGCTGCGCTCCGCCGAAGCGGTGGCCGTGGTCGCGGCGACCTCGGGGCCGGGCGGCGGACCGGGGCACCGGGGGCCGGGCGGGACCGAGGCCGCCGAGATCGCCGCGCGGGTGTTGGCGGTGCTCTGCGTCGCGTACGACGGGGCGGAGACGCTGCTGCGCCAATGGGGGCCGAGCCTGGCCGAGTCCCGCTGGTGGGAGCCGGTGGCCGACCGCCCCCGCTACGACGCCCCCACCCGGATCGGCTGGTAGTTTCCGACCGCCCCGCCCGGGTGGCGCGCCCGGCGTTTCCGCGACGGACCCCGGCACGGCGCACGGCGTCGCGCCCAGGGCCCGGTCCGGCCGGGCTCCGGCGGCGACGCCGTGGCCTTTCCCCTGCACCCCCCGCAGGTCTGCCTCCACTCAACGCCTCCGGTGCTCGTTTGTCCCGTACGGGGCAGCGGAATCAACCGTCCGGGCGAGGGGGACGGCACGACGAGGTGGCCTGCGAATCGGTTGACTCGACCACTGTGGATGGCTGCACGGCGTAGTCGGGCGGCGACGGCCGGCCCCGCCGCAGCCGCTCGGCCGTCGTAGGGTGAAGGGCATGGGCATGCTCTGCGCGGTCAGCTTCCAGCGGTACGGGCGCCTCTACTATCTCGACCCGGGCGAGCTGCGCCCGCAGGTCGGCGACAAGGTGCTGGTGCCGACCGACGACGGGCCCGAGGTGGCCGAGTGCGTCTGGGCCGCGCAGTGGGTCTCCGAGGACACGGCGGGCTTCCCCCGACTGGCCGGGCTCGCGCAGGACGAGGACCTGCGCCGCGACGAGGCGGTGCGCCGGCGCAAGGCCGAGGCGAAGGTCGCGGCGAAGCGGCTGATCCGGGAGCACGGCCTGCCGATGAAGGTGGTGGCGGTCGACCACGTGTTCGGCTCCGGCGAGGGGAGCGGCGAGCGGAGCACCATCTACTTCACCGCCCCGCACCGGGTGGACTTCCGCTCGCTGGTCCGTGACCTGGGGGCCACCCTGCACTGCCGGGTCGAGCTGCGCCAGCTCTCCGCCAGGGACTCGGCGCGGGTGCAGGGCGGCATCGGCTCCTGCGGCCGCGACCTCTGCTGCGCCACCTTCCTCACCGACTTCGAGCCGGTGACCATCCGGATGGCCAAGGACCAGGACCTGCCGCTCAACCCGCTGCGCATCTCCGGCGCGTGCGGCCGGCTGATGTGCTGCCTCAAGTACGAGCATCCTCTTTACCAGCGGTTCCAGGAATCCGCCCCGGCGATCGGCGCGCGGGTGTCGACGCCGGAGGGCGACGGCCGGGTGGTCGGCCACAGCGTCCCGCGTGACTCCGTCACGGTCCGCCTGGACGTCGACGGCTCCCGCTGCTCCTGCTCCCGCGCCTCGGTCTGCGGCCCCCGCCAGGCCCACGACCAGCACTACAACCCCTGACCCACCCCCACCCCCACCCCCGTCCCCGTGCGCCCCCGCGCGGTTGATCATGAAGTTGTTGCCACCCACATCGCGGCGTGTCGCAACAACAACTTCATGATCAACGAGGCCGGCGGCCGGTGGGGGTGGGGGTTGGGGGTTAGGTGAGGGTGGTGGGGGGTTCGGCCAGGCGGGGGCGGAGGGGGTGCTTCGGCGACAGCCAGGAGGACTCGGGGGACTGGTCGGGGTTGACCTGCCAGTGGCGGGCGACGCGGTCGACCGCGATCGGGTAGATCGTCAGCGTGCCGTCGGGATCGATGCGCAGCCGCAGGAACGCCTTCGCGTCCTCGATGCCCTGGCCGGCGAAGAGCTCGTTGACGTTCACCCCGAACGCGCCGGCCACCAGCAGGTACGCGGCCACGAGCTGGCTCGCCACCAGCCCGCTCACCGGGCCGTAGACCACCGCCGCGGCGACGGCCGGCAGCGGCCACGGCCAGTCGTAGAGAGGCAGGACCAGCCAGGCCCAGGTGCCGGCGGCGGCCAGCCCGACGTGGGCCAGGCCGTGGCCCACGCCGAGGATCCAGTGCCGCGCGTGCCGCTTCCCGCCCGAGCTGGGCGGCTTGGCGAAGAAGGCCGCGGCGAGCACCGTGACGACCAGCATCGCCACCAGCGGCACGCTGAACAGTCGCTGCTCGGTGCCGGTCCGGTTGCTCACGACGCCGGCCATCGCCAGCATCAGCAGCGTGTGCAGGGTGCCGAGCAGGGTGGTGAAGCCCGGGTTGCGCAGCGGCAGCCGGGGGAAGATCCCCCAGCCGTACCGCCGGGAGCGGGCGGCGTCCGGATAGCGGCCGGCCAGGTCGTACGGGCGGGAGGTGCTGGCCCGCCGGGCGAGGGTGTCACGCGGGGGCACCTCGATCCGCTCCGGGAGCTTGTGCGTCGGGTAGAGGTACGCGCCCCCGCTGCCGCAGGTGATCAACTGCCGGTCCGGGCCGGCGTACCGGGCGTAGTGGTGCAGGTCGCCGGAGATCAGCAGCCGCACCTGCGCCCCGGTCGGCGCGATGATCGTGCGGATGAAGTAGTCGATCGAGTCGTACGCCGTGGGGTGGTCGACGGCCTTGACCCACGTCGGCGCCGGCACGGTCAGGATCACCCGGCTCTGCGGGCCCAGCCGCTCGGCGACCTTGTCGAAGTAGGTGAGCTGCGGGTCGTCCAGGTACGAGCCGGACTGGTCGTCGAGGCCGAGCAGCCACCAGTCGGCGGGCAGTTCGACGGCGAAGTACGAGCGGGACTGGCCGGTGTCCCAGCCGCCGAAGTGCCGGTCCCGGGACCGGACGAACAGCCGCAGGAAGGCGGTCAAGCCGTCGTACCAGTCGTGGTTGCCGGGGACCGCGAAGAGCGTCGGCCGCTCGGGCGGGCTGACGGGCAGGGCGGCCTGGTAGGGCCCCTTGCACCGGTCCTCGTACGCCTCGTACGCCGCCGACGGGTAGACCTGGTCGCCGCCCATCACCAGGGTCTGCGCCCGGGGCAGCCGGTGCCCGTCCACCTCCAGTTCCCGCTGGGCGATCAGGTAGGCCACCGAGTAGGTGGCGTTGAAGCCGTCGCCCAGGTCGGCCACGTAGTCCAGCCAGAGCCCGCCGTCCGGCCCGACCTGGCGGAAGATCCCGTCACCGAACGCGTTCTGCAGCTCCCGCTTGTCCAGGTACGCCCCGAAGAGCATCGCCAGCAGCGTACGGATGCCGGTGCTGATCAGCAGGAAGGGCGCGAGCCACGGCACGGGCTTGCGCGGGGTGAAGCCCAGCTCGTGCGGATCGGTGCTGCGCGGTCGTCGCGCCGCCCGCCCGCCGGCCGCCTCGCTCGCGTGCGGGCTCGCCGCCGCGCCGTCCTGCGGGTCGTCGTCGGGGGCACGATCGTCCGTCACCCGCCGCAGCGTAGTCCGGACCCGCCGCCATCGCTGTCCGGCGAACGACGGATCGGCCCCGGATGTCCGGGTCGGCGGGGCGGGTGGGGGATCCCGCTCGGCCGGGCGGCCGGTCGTGCCGTACACTTGACGATCGTTGCCGCCTTAGCTCAGTCGGCTAGAGCGACGCACTCGTAATGCGTAGGTCGACGGTTCGATTCCGTCAGGCGGCTCGGTGAAGAAGCCCAGGTCAACGACCTGGGCTTTCGCCGTTTTCCGAGGTCGATCACGCCGCCGCTGACGGGCCGAGTCCTTAGATAGTCCTTGTCCCGTGCAGCGACCGCCTCGTCCAGCTGGTTGGCAACGGCGTCCAGGTCATCGCCGAACAGACCCGCGTACACGTCCAGCGTCATCGGCGCCGAGGCATGCCCGAGCATCCGCTGCACCGCCTTGACGTTGGCGCCCGCCGCGACGGCCAGATGGGCTTCAGGCAGGGCAGCGACGCCGAGGCCCTCGCTCAGTCGAGCAGTCCCGGAACCCGCTCCCGAAGCTTGGCCATCACCCGCGACAGCCCGGCGTCCAGGTCGTCGCCGTCCCACCGCACGAGTTCCTCGCCCAGCGGCTTGCCCGACACCAGCACCGTCCAGCGCCCCCGTTCGCGTTCGCCGTCCATCTTGACGATGGCGATCAGGCCGTGATCCCCGGGCTGGACCAGCAACTTCGGTTCACTCCACCGGTGCACCGAAACGACACATCCGGTTTGACCATCCACAACGGCCACTACGCGCACTCTCGCGGGCGCCCCTGGTGGGGCACCTCCTACCGGAGCGGTGGCCGGACCCACCTCACCTGCAATGGATTCCTGCCATGACTCGCACCGCATCTCAGGGGCAAGCTGCGGCGGGTTCACCGGCTCCCCGCTGAGGCACCCGAGCCCCAAGACTGCCAGCGCCGCCACGAGCCGCGGGTTTGTCGTCCTGCGGGGCGACGGGGGGCGGGCCGGCGCACTCAGATCGATGACGGGCATAGGGCAAGTTATCCGATGGGCAGGTAACCCGCTCGTACCGACGCGGGCCATCCACGGGCCAGTAACCGTGGCGCGCAGCGGTTATGAGCGGGCACGAGCGGCATGGGGGCTCTGCCGCCGCCCGCAGGCGTTTCGGACATCACGGCCCGTTGAGCGCGCTCTTCCAGACTCGAAGCGCCGCGACCGCCTCGTCCAGCCGGTTGGCGACCGCGTCAAGGCGGCCCGCAAGCGGGCCGCGCTGGCCCGGCCCCGGCCTGCTGGCGACCTCCGGCCGGCATCGGTCAGCTCGGCCGGCGATGCTGGGCAGGTTTCCGAGCGGTTGCGGTCCGGTGGGGAGAGTGATGCGCGGTTCGAGGCTCGGATGAGGGCGCGGCATCGGCCGATCATCCAAAAACAATCCGGGCCGATCAGTCGGCCACCGCCGACTGCTTGGTCAGGCCGATCACGGAGTGTCACGAGTAGCGTGATGCCTGAACGACGCCGACCGATGCCCCGAAATTGTGTACGGGGCGGTAGTCGTAAGGAAGGTGAGTTGGATCATGAAAAGACGAGTGTCGGCACTGTTGGCAGGTGTCGTATTCCTCGTTGCGGTCCTGGTTTACCCCACTCCTGCCTCAGCCGCTGTCTCGCAAATCGAGATTGCTCCGACAGCGCAAGTCAGCTCCCAAGGGGTCTTCGTGACCGTCTCGGTCACCTATCAGTGCACCCCCTCCGAACCCGCCAACATCGAGGTCTACGTCGCGCAGGCCAGAGGGACTCAACTCGTGGAGGGCTTCGGCTTCCTCTTCAGCGTCTGCAGTTCCTTCACGCAGACATCGCAGATTCTCGTGCAGTCGCGAAGCGGTTCGCCGTACCACCCGGGCCTGGCCGTGGCCACAGCTTCGGATTTCGACGGCGGTGATTTCACCGGCCCGGTGGAGATCCGCCTCGTCCGTTGATCGCCGGTTCCCACACTTCCGCGCTTGAATTTCAGTCGACGGCGGCCTCCCGACCGGAATCGGGAGGCCGCACCTCACTTGCGCGACGTCGGTGCCTGCCGGCAGAGCCGGCGGTACTCGGCCGTCACCACCGCGAGCAGGAAGAGGTCCACGCAGAGCGCGGAGAGCGCCCCGAACTGATCGACGGTGAAGCTGAAGATCTGCCCGAACAGCAGGTCCACGAGCAGCGCGAGTTTGAACAGCCGGAAGGCTCGCACCCGGTCGTGCGGTAGCAGCAACGCCCCGCGGATGCCGAGCACCGCGGTGATCAGCGCGGAGATCGAGACCCCGACCACCGCCCGCCACTCCCGCTGGTCGGGCAACAGGCCGGTGACCGCGTCCTGCACGACCGTGAACACGACGACGAACGGCTCGCCCACCAGATAGAGCACCACCAGCGACACCACCCATCGGTGGGTGGTCACCCAGATCACCGCCCGGCGGGCCCGGCCGAGCCAGGGCTGCCAGAACCGGGGGCCGGGTGGCTCACGTCGGGGTACGGCGTCCAGCAGCTTCGCCACCGCCTCCTCGACGTCCGGGCCGCAGCCGTCGACCTGACGCATGACCGCTGTGCGACGCTGATCGGTGAGCCCCGTGCGGAGCCCGCCGACCACCGTGTACAGCGCGTTGGCCGTCCGCTCCGGGCCGGAGAGCCTGGTCCGTCCGCGGATCGCCTGGGTGATCACGACCAGCAGGGCGAAGGCGCCGTAGATAATGCCGGCGGCCGGGGCGTAGAAGTAGTCGGTTCCGGCCGTGACGAACTTGCCCACCTCGTCGATGAAGAGCCCGAACCCTGTCCCGCCCAGGATCGCGCCCAGGACGCGTGGGGCGCTGCCGAGGAAGACCAGCGCGACACCCAGGCCGGCGGTCATCAGCAGCCCACCCCAGAGCACGTGCGCGATGTGGAACCCGCCGCCGCCGAGCCGCGGGTAGCCGGCCGCCTGGAGGAAGGCCCGCGTGACCAGCACCGTCACCACCCCGGAGAGCACGAACGCCTGCAGGTACGACGGCGCCTCCAGCACCCGCGGCGGCATCGACCATCGGGACGGACGGGCGGGCATGGTCCCGACGCTAGTGGCGGCGGCCGTCACCCCGCGCCGGTTCCGCCCGAATGAGAGGCGGCCCCGGCCACGAGTGCGGGGCGGGAGGATCGTCAACGCCGCCGGCGGTCACACCGTGGGCGTCTCGGAGCGGAAGCTGTGACCGAGTTGGTCGCCGAGGCCGAAGTAGTGGCGGAAGTTGTAGATCAGTGGGTTCCAGGACTTCGGGTCGACGTGGTTGGTTCCCGGCACGACGATGCGGGCGTCGGCGTGCACGGCCAGGACGTGGGCCTCGACGATCAGGAAGTCGCCGCCTGCGTCGGCGCGGACGTGCGCGGCGCGGGCCTCCAGTTGCAGCGGGCAGTCGGCCACCCGGGGTGGTCGCACGTGTTGCGATGGCTGCGGGCGCAGCCCGGCGGCCTCGAACTTCGCCGGTTCGTGGCGGAAGCGGTCACGCTTCTGGACCGGTACCGGATGCCGGCCGGTCAACGGGGCGAGGCGTTCGACGGCTTCCCACTGGTGCGCGGCGGGAAAATTGATCACCATCTCGGGGCGCGAGGCGAGGTTGCCGGCGCTCTGGCCCTCGCGACCGAGTCCGAGCACCACGACGTGGCCGAGAGCCCACGCCGAGGAGATGGGTGCGAGGTTCGCGCTGGCGTCGTCGTTCTCGGTGCTCAGCAGCACCACCGGGGTCCCGAAGTACAGGACCTTCGGGTTGATCGTCAGGTGCTCGGCGGCGGCGGGAGAGGTGGTCGTCGTCGTCATGGTCGCCGACGGTACGGGCGGGACGCTTCGGTGCCCACCGAAGCGATTGACCGGCGACCGGAGCTTCGCCGGCGGTGAGCGGCCGCAGGCGGACCAGGTCACGGATGCACCGGTGGGAGCGGGCGGCACGGGCGACCAGGGAGGCAGGTCGGCGGCGTCGCCTCGGCGGGGCGAGGTTGTCGGTCGCGGTCGCTACGCTCCCGCCGTGACTGATCCTGCCAGTGGTACCGCCAAGCTGCCGAGCGCCGACGACGAGGCCCGGTTCTGGGCTCTCGTCGAGTCCGCCTGGGAGCGGCTGGGCGCCGAGCCCGCCGCGCTCCGCCGGGCGCTCCTGACCCGCGACCCGAGAGCCGACGTCGATGACGACAGCCTCTACGCCATCGACGCGTGGCTCAACCCGTTCCTCGACAACCTCCGCCAGCTCTCGGCGGATCTGTCCAGCCAGGAGCTGACCGATCTGGACCGGGTGGTCGAGCGCAAGCTGCACGACATCGACCGGGCGGACGTCCACGAGGTGACCGACGGGTCCGACGACGGCTTCCTCTACGCCCGGGGTCACATCGTCGCGCTCGGGCGCGAGTTCTACGAGGCGGTGAACGCCGACCCCGCCGTGGCCGTGCCGGACAGCACGTGCGAGAGCATGTGCTACTTCTTCGCCCACCTGCACAACAAGCGGTTCGGCGAGTGGCCGGAAACCGGCTCCGGCATCTCGCGGGAGTCTTGCAGGAACGCGGCGGGCTGGCCCGAGTGACCGCGGGGGCCGGTCCGCGCCGCCAGTTCGGCGACCTGCGGGAATACTGTCGTGATGCACAGTGATCCGGTGGCCGTGGTCCGGTCGTTCCTCGAGGTGGTCCGGTCCGGCGTCGACCCTTCCCAGGCCGGGCGCTTCATGGCCCCGACGGTGACGGCCCACCAGGTGCAGGCCGAGGCCCCGTCCGTGGTCGAGCGCAGTCCCCAGCAGTACGCGGAGCACGTGACGGAGATGCTCGACGCGTACGGCCGCTTCACCCTCACCGTCGACGAGCTCTTCGGCTCCGGCGAGAAGGTCCATGCGCGCTGGACGCAGCGGGGGCACCACGTCGGGGAGGTCGACGGTCTCGCGCCCACCGGGGCGCCGGTGACCCAGTTGACCAGCGCGGTCTACCGGGTGGTCGACGGGCTGATCGTGGAGTACTGGATCCAGATCGACCGGTACGGCCTCCGGGCGCAGCTGGAGCGATGAGTTTCCGCGCCCGTCGGCGTCCACCCTGACGACTCACGTCGTCCGTCAACCTGGAGGCAGCCTCATGCAGTACGCGCCGGTCGTCGTCAGCCTGCCGATCGCCGACCGCCCGACCTCGTACCGCTTCTATTCGGAAGGGCTCGGCCTGGACGCGGTCGGGGAACCGGCGGAGGACGGCATCCCCGAGCCGTTGCAGTTCGCGCTCAACGACGGTCTCCGGGTCATGCTGGTGCCGGCCGGCGGCTTCGGCTGGGTCATCGGCCGTCACGAGGTCGCCCGGCGCGGGCAGAGCGAGTGCGTCCTCAGCCTGCCGGCGGCGACGTCGGTCGAGGCGGACCAGCTCGTCGAGCGGGCCCGGGCCGCCGGCGCGGAGGTGGTCGTCGAGCCGGGCCAGCAGCCGTGGGGCTACGTGGGCGCCTTCGCCGATCCGGACGGCCGCCTGTGGATGGTGTCCGCGGAGACGGCCTGACGCCGCCCGCGAGGGGGCAGCGCGCCGCGCGGCCGTCTCAGCATCCCCGGCGCGGACGGGGCGGCGGGCGGCCGGGCGGCCGGGCCGCGGGGGTCGGGATGGGCACGAGCGACGGCCCAGGTCACGGGGACCTGGGCCGGTCGCTGGCGCTCCTGGGCGCACGGGAAAGGCTCAGAGCGTGCGGTGCGGGTAGCCGGCGGTCCCGGTCTCCGGCACCACCTCGACCTCGGGCACCACGTACCCCGTGTCGGTCCCGGTGGCCGGACGGCCGTCCTCGTCGGTGTCGGAGCGGTGCTTCGTGGCCGCGGCGGCTCCGGCCGCCGCCGCTCCGGCCACCGCGGCGCCCGCGGCCACGGCCTTGCCGGACATCCCGACCTTGCCGCTGTCGCCGCGCGTGCCCGCGGCGTGCTCGACGCCCGGCGTGCCGACCCCGAGGCCACCGTCGACCGTGCCGCGCCAGGCCCCGGTCTCCACGCCGCGCTCCTCGATGTACGACTTGAACTTGCGCAGGTCGGACTCGGCCTGTCGCTCGACGAGGTTCAGCTTGTCGCCGGCCTTCTCGATCATGCCCTCGGGCTCGTACTCCAGGTGCAGCCGGACCATGGTGCGGTCGGGGCCGACGGGCTGGAAGTAGACCGCCCCCGCGTTGGTCGCGCCCTCGGTGGCCGCCCACGCCACCTTCTGGTCGGGCACCTGCTCCAGGACCGTCGCGTCCCACTCACGCTTGACGCCCGCGATCTCGGCGACCCAGTGCATCCGTCGGTCGTCGAGCTGGCGCACCTCGCGGACGCCCCCCATGAACCGGGGGAACTCCTCGAACTGCGTCCACTGGTTGTACGCGGTGCTGACCGGAACCTGCACTTCGATGGACTTCTCGACCTTCGTGGTCACGGGTGATCCTCCTCGTTGGTCGAACTGCTCTCGTCGGAGGGGAGAGCCGTCCCTCGTCCGTGTGAACTCCTACCCCCGGTGATGGCGCTCAATCGCCGGACCTGGCGGAACCCCACATCGGACAGCGAGCCTCGACGTCGGCGAGCCGGGCGAGGACGTGCCGTCGACACGCGGCGGCCCGGGCCGGCGGGATGCCGACCCGGGCCTGCCGTCCGGTACGCGGGGCTCAGCCGTCCCCGCGGTCCGGGCTGTCCAGCCGGAAGAAGTTGCTCTGCCGCCCGTCGGCGCGTTCCTCCTGGTAGATGAAGTTCAACCGGCGCCTGTCGAAGGCCTCGAACCACTCCTCCCAGCTGATCTCACGCAGCCGGTCCTCGCGCCCGTTGGCGGGAAAGTCGAAGCGCAGGACGCCCGCGTGGCCGTCGTGGTCGGTGCCGTCGACGGTGCACGGCACGCCCTTGCGGGCCTCGGCCCACTGCCGGATGACCTCGTGGTCGGTGGTGACCAGGCTGCGACCCGGCCGCTCCGGCTCGTCGTCCACCGAGTCGATGACCTGCGAGTACCTGACCGACGTGGAGGTCTGCGCGCCGGTCCGGATGCCGCCGGACGAGGAGCCCGAGGAGCCGGGCCCGGAGGAGTCCCGGCCTTCCCGCAGGCTCGTGACCAGGGCCTCGACCAGGTCGCCCTTCTTCATGTCGGCGGTGTCGGTGACGCCGCGCCGGCGCAGCCGGTCGCGCAGGTCGTCGACCTTCATCCGGGCGATCTCGCTCTCGTTGACGTCCGGGGTGTTCGGCGTCTGGTTGCCGGGGGGTTCTTGGTCGCGGTCGACCCCGAGCTGCTTCGCGTGGGCATGGGAGGTCCGTCCTTCCTTCGACCCGTCTCCAGGGGGTGGTGGCGCCGACGCGCCGGGTCGTCCCGTTGTCAGTACCCTCGCCGGCCACCTCAAACGTCCGGTCCGGTCAGTCGGCCCGCTCCGGCAGGTCACGGAGGTCGCGGACCGGCGAGAAGAACACCCAGAGCACTCCGGCGAGGGCCCCCGCCGTCGCGATCCACAGTGCCGGCCGTACGCCGATTGTGCTGCCGAGCGCGCCGCCGAGCAGCGCGCCGATCGGCCGGACGCCGTAGTTGACGGTGCGTCGGGCCCCGGCGATCCGGGCCAGCAGCGGCTCCGGGGTGAGCGCGGTCTGCACGGAGCCGCCCGTGATGTCGAGCATCATCACCCCGACGGCGGAGAGGAACTCGGCGGTGAAGAGCATCCCGACCACCAGCGGTGTCGGCCCGCCGGCGAGCGGGATGAGCAGCATGGGGGCGGGGAAGAGGACGAACCCGGCCAGCAGCGTCGGGCCGATGCCGAAGCGGCGGACCAGCCGCCCGGTGAGTGCCGCGCCGATCAGGCCGCCCACCGCGCCCGCGCCGAGCACGGCGCCCAACAGGCCGGGCGCGAGGCCGAGGCCCTGTGTGGCGTAGAGCACGAACAGCGCGATGAACATGAAGTTGAACAGGTTGATCGTGGTGGTGCCGAGCAGGATCGCGCGCATCATCGGCGTCCGCGCGATGAACCCCAGCCCGGCGCCGAGGGCCAGGCCGCCGCCGCGGGCGGGTGCCGGCTCCGTCGGCCGGATCCGCACCAGGAAGTACGCGGACACGACGTACGACAGCGCGTCGGCGACCAGGGCGATCGGCGCGGTGAGCACCTGCACCAGGACACCGCCGATGCTCGGCCCGGCCACCAGGGACATCGCCCGGCTGCCGTTGATCAGGGCGTTCGCCTCGACGTAGTCGGACCGGTCCACGACGGAGACGAAGAGCGGCCCCCGGGCGACCTCGAAGATCACGGCGAGCGTGCCGACCGCGAAGGCCACCACGTAGAGCTGGGCCAGCGTGAGCACGTCCGTCAGGTAGGCGACCGGAACGGCGGTGAGCAGCAGCGCCCGGCCGAGGTCGGTGAGGATCATGAGCCGGCGCTTGTGCGGGTACCGGTCCACCCAGGCGCCGGCGAGCAGCGAGAAGAGCAGGTTCGGGATGAGCGCGGCGGCGGTCAGGTAACCCATCTCGGCGGGCGAGGCCTGGAACACCAGCACGGCCAGCAGCGGCAGGGCGAGGGTGGAGATCTCGTCGCCGAAGTACGACACGGTCTGCGCCGACCAGTACCGGCGGAACACCCGCTCGCGCAGCAGCCGGGGCAGCGGACCGCGTCGGGGCGGGCTGCCGGGTGGGGCGGTGACCGGGGCGGCGGTCGCCTCGCCGCTCATCACGCGTCGTCCTGCTCGCCGGCGGACGCTCCGGCTGGCGGCGGGTCGGTGAGGACGGTCAGGTGCATGAGGCTGACCTTCCGGCTGCCGGCCGGACGTTTCGTCGGGTCGGTGATCCGGTCGTCGTACTCCGCGAGCAGGGCGTCGATCCGCGCGCTCAGCTCGGCCAGCTCGTCGGGGGTGACGTGCACCGGCCGGTCGCTGAACCCGGTGACCGCCCGCCATTCCGTCGGCTCGTCGGCCCGTCGGCTCAGGAACTCCTCGGCGCGGCGGGTGTAGAGGGCGAGCTGGACGGCGTTCAGCTCGTCGACGGCCGCCCGCGTCCGGGGGTCGTCGGAGGCGTCGTCCCAGGAGGTGTTGAGGGCGGTGGCCTGCCAGGGCCGTTCCCGGGCGTCGGCGCCGGGCGCCCGCTCGGCCAGCCCGTACTTGGCGAGCTGTCGCAGGTGGAACGAGCAGCTCGGCACGCTCTCGCCGAGGCGCTCGGCGGCCTGGGTGGCGGTCATCGGGCCCTGCTGCCGCAGCAGCCCGATCAGGGCCATCCGCAGCGGGTGCGCGTAGCCGCGCAGGGCCTTGGGGTCGGAGAGCTTCACCTCGGGCAGCGACATACACTAAAGCTATCTTTATAAAGATGTCTTTAGCAATGGCGGAGGCGAGGCGGTCGAACCCGCACCGGGACGGCCGTCAGGAATAGATCGTGGCGGCGTAGCCCGGGCCGTAGCGACGCTCCAGGTCGGCCAGACTCTCGGCCGGGTTCTCGACCTCCTTGATCAGCCGGGCCCGGGACGGCAGCGCGTCCGGCTGCCAGCTCTCCGGCTGCCACAGCTGCGAGCGCAGGAACGCCTTGGCGCAGTGGTAGAAGATCTGCTCGATCTCCACCACCACGGCGAGGACCGGGCGGTGACCCTTCACCACCATGTCGTCGAACCACGGGGCGTCCCGGACCAGCCGCGCCCGGCCGTTGATCCGCAGCGTGTCGGTGCGCCCGGGGATCAGGAAGATCAGCCCGACGTGCGGGTTGTCGAGGATGTTGCGGTAGCCGTCGGCGCGCCGGTTGCCCGGCCGCTCGGGGATCGCGATGGTCCGGTCGCCCAGCACCAGCGCGAAGCCGGGCGGGTCGCCCTTCGGCGAGACGTCGCAGCTGCCGTCCGCGCCGGCCGTCGCCACCAGGCAGAACGGTGACGCGGCGAGCCACTGCCGGTCCCGTTCGTGCAGGACGGGCCGGTCCTTGGCCAGCGCCCGCGGCATCGGCGCCCCCAGCAGCTCGCGCAGTTCCTCGTGCGACGTGATCTCCACCGTCACGTGACCCTCCCCCGTGCGTTGATTCCGGTGGCGGCGTGGCCGCCGCCCGCCAGCCTAGGGGAGGGCGGCCGGCGCGAGGTTTGCCCGTCGGCGGCGGGGGTACCGCCTCACCCGACGTGCCCGGACAGACCGAGCAGTGGAGGCCCGGATGGAGAGCCGACTCAAGGTGCTGGGCCACCCCGTCCACCCGATGCTGGTGATGTTCCCGGTGGCCCTGCTGGTCACCGCGGTCCTGTTCGACGTGGTGGACACCGTCGGCGGGCCGGACTTCCTCGGCGAGGTCGCGTACTGGAACATCACCGTCGGCCTGGTCGGCGGCCTGCTGGCCGCGGCGGCCGGGACGTTCGACCTCCTGGCCATCCCGTCGGGGACCCGCGCCAAGCGGGTGGGGCTGAGCCATGCCGCCGCCAACCTCGCCGTGATCCTGCTGTTCGCGGCGACCTGGGTGGTGCGGCTCAACGCCGACTCCCGGGCCGCCGGCGGCGCGCTGATCGCCATCGAGGTGGTCGCGCTGGCCATCCTCGGCATCAGTGCCTGGCTCGGCGGGGAACTGGTCGACCGGCTCGGCGTCGGTGTGGACCGGGACGCCGGCCTGGACGCGCCCAGCTCACTGCGGTCCCCGGCGGCCACCCACCGGATCGGAGAGGTGCGATGAGCGAGTGCAGCGGAGGGCCGGCATGAGTGAGCGCAGCGAGCGAATCATCAGGCTCGGGGCGTGGTGCCTCATGGCGGCACGGAGCGCAGCGGAGGGCCGGCATGAGTGAGCGCAGCGAGCGAATCATCAGGCTCGGGGCGTGGTGCCTCATGGCGGCACGGAGCGCAGCGGAGGGCCGGCAT